>JBFWOE010000190.1:0-5002 GCA_050250695.1 Burkholderiales bacterium | reverse complement strand
GTTTGGATTTGGCGCCTTCTTTGCCAAAGCGCTTCCTCTTGTCGGCTTCGTATTCCTGCAGTTGCAGCTGAAAAACACCACCTGCGCATCGCCCTCGAAGGCGAGGAAATGGGTGGCAATGCGGTCGAGGAACCGCGCCGGCATGTGCATCTCCGGCATGCAGGACGCGTACCGCTTGCGGCGCACAGCGCGGCCTGTTTTCCCGCGCACCGTTCCCGTTACGCACACCGGTTAAGGCATCCGTCCGGAAGTTCAGGGCACGGCAGCCCTTGCTATCTCACCCGCGTCCGGCAACTCGGTGAGAGACCAGCACAGTTCCAGCAAGCGATTGCTGTGCGTCGCGCCGATAATACTTTCGGTCAGAGCCCTGAACTTCTGTTCGAGGTCAGCATCGCTCATTGGCCGCTCAAGCGAACCCAGCGGATGCGGCACATAACGCTCCACCGAACGGCCGTCACGGAGATGAATCGAAACATGAGCCTGGGTCCACAGCAGGGTTTTGTCGATGGTTACCCTTACCCTGCCCCGAAGAGCGGCAACACCCGCTTCCTGCACGCAAGCATCGCTGAACTGGTCCTCTCCTGCAGCACCGTGGACAATCGCCACGGCCGCCGCATGAAAAACACTGAACTTGCCCTCAAGACCGGTTCGCGGATCCGTCTTGCCGGTCAGCTCGAGCACCAGCGGCGCCACTTTGAGCTCAATCCGCTCGACAGTTTCGGGTGTAATCCGGCACTCATTGCGGAGCTGAATGCAGCCGTCGATAACACCGTGCACGACCAGACCGCATGCAAACGGCTTGTACATGTTGGATGACAGTTCGTAGCGCTTGCCCCATTCTGCGGTTATCACTGAAGGCTCAAAACTCGTCGACAACACATGGCCGAATCCGCGTTTTGCCTCGAGCCCATGCTCGGAACTGGTGAACCCCTCCCGGGCCAGCAGTGCTCCATGCAGTCCGTTCTGCGCAGCCCGCCCTGGGTGCAGACATTTACACATTGAACCGAACATTTCACGCAGTCCCGCCGACTGGGTCGCAGCCATGCCCAGCGCCCAGGCCATCTGCTGCTCGTTGAGCCCCAGCAGCTTGCCCGCGGCGGCAGCCGCACCAAACACGCCGGCAGTGCCGGTAATGTGCCAGCCGGCATCGTAGTGCTGCGGAAACACGGAACGTCCGATCCGGCATTCCACTTCAACGCCGAGTACAAAGGCATGCGCCAGTTCCGCACCGCTGAATCCCCGCCACTCCGCAAGCGCAAGCAGCGCGGGCAACACCGGTGAACTCGGATGGATCGCTTCTGCCTGCGTATCGTCGAAATCCAGCACGTGCGAGCTGATGCCGTTGATCAGGGCGGCATTGAGGATGTCCATGCGTTCGCTCCGTCCCGGTATGCCCGCCTGTCCAGATCCGGAAAACGGCAGTACGGCGGCCAGTGCACGATCGACCGTTTCATGGCGGGATCCGGCAACGGCACAGCCCAGCCAGTTCAGCAGCGCCCTCGACGCCTCGTGCCTTGCAGCACCCGGCAAATCCTCAAACCGCGACTGGACGACAAGGCGGGCCAGTGTTCTTGTGACATCTTGCTGCATGGATACGCTCCGTCAGTGGTGGCTGCACCGTTGCAGACTCCGGGGAACTTCAGCGCGGAACGCCGCCCTCGATGGTGGTCCGGTACAACAGCCTGCGCTGCGGCAACTCGTAGTCCTTTGTCGCCAGATGCAGCGTCGCGGCATTGTCCCACATCACCACATCACCTTTGCGCCAGACATGGCGATAGATGTACTTGGGTTGGATGCAGTGTGCAGTCAGCTCCGAGATGAGATCCAGCGCCTTGTCCTCGGGCATGCCTTCGATACCGACACATTCCCCCTCGAACACATAAAGTGCCTTGCGACCGGTGTTGGGATGGGTGCGCACCACCGGATGCGCCACGTCCGGAGTCTGGTCGAGCTGCTCGCGGGTCAGCTTTGCGCGCTGGCTTCCGGGAACACGCTTGCGCTGGCCGTAACTGTGCACGGCTTGCCTGCCCTCCAGCAGCGCCTTCATGTCCGGTGACAGTTCGTCGTAGGCCGGTGCGGTCCCGGCAAACAGCGTGTCCCCGAGCGGCCGTCCGTCAGGCGCGTGGGGGATTTCCAGTGCGTACAACACCGAGCCGCGGCTCGGCTTCTGGCGGTAGGACGTGTCGGTATGCCAGGTCTGGCCGGCATCGGGCAAACCGATGAAACGACCCTCATCGTCGCGGATGTTCGAAACCACGAGAATTTCAGGATGGCCTTGAAGCAAATACGACTTAAGGACATGTATTTCCAGGGGACCGAAGAAACCGGAAAACCGTATCTGCTGTTCCGGCGTCAGTCGCTGGTCGCGGAATACCAGCACGGAATGGCGGTCATAGGCCGCCTCGATCTGCCGCATCACACCCGAATCGATATCCTGCGACAGGTCGACCCCCTGGATCTCCGCGCCGATGGGGGCATTCAACGGCACCACACGCAATTTATCGCTGGCAACAACACTCATCGCTTCATCTCCATGTCCGTTTCCGGACGGGACATCCGTCCGCGACGAATCATAAAAATCCGGTCATCATGCTGTAAAGGACTTTTATTTGATTTATCCAGAACTTCTGGTTATGGTTCCGGCATGAAACTCCAGCAACTCCGTTACCTGTGTTCCGTGGTCGAACATGGATTCAACATCACCGAAGCGTCCCAGGCCCTGTTTACTTCCCAGCCGGGGATCAGCAAGCAGATTCGACAGCTGGAGCGGGAACTTGGCGTGGAGATTCTTGACCGGCAGGGCAATCGCATCATCGGCCTGACGGATGCGGGCAGGGAACTTGTGGCGGCGGCACAGCGGCTGCTGATCGACTCCCGGGAACTAAAAAAAATTGCAGCCAGTTTTTCCCTGGCTGACAGCGGCAGCCTCAAGGTCGCGACGACCCATCTGCATGCGCGTTATCCATTGCTGCCTGTTATCAGTGCGTTTTCCAAAAAATTCCCCAAGGTGCGCCTTGGACTGTTTCAGGGACCACCCGCAGAAATCGCCAGCCGTGTCGCCGGCGGCCTTGCCGACATCGGCATTACCACGGGACCAGCCGACCCGGATCCCCAGCTCGTGATGCTCCCCGCCTACCATATCCACCGGTGTCTGATTACTCCGCCAGGCCACAGGCTGTTGAAGGTTCCGCGCATTTCCCTCGCAGAAATTGCCAGGCATCCGCTCATTGTCTACGACGCCAATTTCAGCTCCGGCTGGACGGTTTCGCAGGCATTCGAAAAACACCAGATCTCGCCAAATGTGGTTCTGAGTGCCACCGACGCAGATGTCATCAAGGCCTATGTGGCCGCCGGACTGGGGGTAGCCATCCTGCAGAGCATGGCCTACGACCCCAAGAAAGACACGGACATCCGCGCGGTTTCCGTGGATCACCTGATACCCCCGTCAATGACGCACATCGTGCTGAGAAAGGGCAAGTTCCTGGCACAGTACATGTTCGATTTCATCGAGATGTTTTCAAAAAACTGGACGCCTGTACAGGTTCGCAATGCCTTGCGGAAAAGCGCCCCAAAGCGGCGGCCACAACCATAACCAAAAGTTAGGTATGCCGAAAAAAAAGTTCTTGTATGGAAACATGGTCCGCTCTTTAGAATTGTAGTTTCAGGCTAAAACAAACCGGCAACCGCCAACGACCGGTAAAGATCTGGCCGCATCACGGAATACATCCGGCGACCAATACATCACCCACCAGGAGGAAATCATGAAAATCACCCGAATTTTGCTCGGCCTTGCCGCAATTTGCGCCGGCATTGCCCCGGCTCTGGCGCAGACATATCCCGCCAAAACGATCCGGCTGATTTCACCCTACCCCCCCGGTGGCGGCACCGACGCCACGGCACGCATCATTGCACAGGCACTGGGCGATCAGATGGGCCAGCAAATCATCGTCGACAGCCGGGGTGGTGCCAGCGGCAGGATCGGTACCGAGCTTGCCTCCAAGTCAGCACCCGACGGCTACACGCTGGTGCTCGGCAACGTGGCGCCACTGGCCATACTGCCGGGGTCGGGAATCAAGCTGCCCTACGATGCAATAAACAGCTTCACGCCCATCAGCCTGATGGCACTGTCGGACTACGTGCTGACGGTCCACCCCTCACTGCCGGTGCACACACCCAAAGAACTGCTGGCGCTGGCCAAGGCAAAACCGAATGCGCTGACCTACGCCTCCAGCGGCAACCTCGGCGGACCCCATCTCGCCGGCGAACTGATCAACCTGATGGCCGGCGTGAAAATCCTGCATGTGCCTTACAAAGGCAACGGCCCGGCCGCGATTGCTCTGTTGACCGGCGAGAGCACGATGATGTTCGGCAGCGGCCCCTCGGTAATTCCGCATGTCAACAACAGCAAGCTGCGCGCCCTGGCCACCACCGGCAAGAAGCGCTCGATTCCCAAGCTGCCTGCGATGGCCGAGTTGCTGCCGGGTTACGAAGTGACCCAGTGGTACGGCATCCTCGTGCCGGCGGGCACACCGAAGGAAATCATCGACCGCCTGAACAAGGAAATGGTTCGCGCGATCGCCAATCCGAAAATCGCAGCCATGTTCGTCAAGCTCGGCACCCAGCCGGTTTCGACGACATCCGAAGAATTCGCAGCCTTCATCAGATCGGAACAGACCAAATATGCCAAGGTGATCAGGGATGCCGGCATCAAGGCCAACTGACCCGGCACACGAAGCGACATCGCATGAATATAGCCGTCGACGAATTCGAATTTTTCCTCGAAAAGGAATGGTCTGACGGGCTCCCGGTGGTCACCCCCACCGAAGCCCGCGTGCAGCAGATGCTCGCCGGCACCCGCCGCGATCCGGAAGAGATGATCGGAAACATCCCGCCGGCGATGGAACCGGCGACGGTGCGCACCGGCGCCATCCACGCGGGGTTGGCCGGCTGCAAGCCGGAATACCTGCCGGTGGTGCGCGGCGGCATCACGCAGATGCTGCGC
>JBFWOE010000189.1:0-5006 GCA_050250695.1 Burkholderiales bacterium | reverse complement strand
CTCTTCCGATCTCCGCTGAAACGGATCGGCGCCAAGGGCGAAGGCCGTTTCACGCGCATCTCCTGGGACGAGGCGCTGGACACCATCGCGGCGCGCTTCAGGGCCGTCGCCGCTGAAAATCCGCAGCAGATACTGCCGGTCAGCTATGCCGGCGCCATGGGCATGGTGAGTTACGCCTCCATTGACCGCCGTTTTTTCCATCGGCTGGGTGCGAGCCTGCTCGAGCGCACGCTGTGCTCGTCGGCGGGCAAGGCCGGCGTCAAGATCACCCTCGGCGGATCGGTGGGCTGCGATCCGGAACAGGCCGAGCATGCAAAGCTGATCCTTATCTGGGGCTCGAATCCGGTCAATTCCAACCTGCATTTCTGGACGCGCTGCCAGCAGGCCAAGCGCCGCGGCGCGAAGCTGGTGATCATCGACCCGCTGCGCAACGATACCGCGGAGAAATGTCACCGGCACATCGCCCTCTATCCCGGAACCGACGCCGCCCTGGCGCTGGCGATGATGCACGTGATCATCGGCGAGGGGCTGACCGATTCCGATTACGTCGCCAAACACACGCTGGGCTATGACGCACTTGTCGAACGCGTGCGCGAGTGGTCGCCGCAGCGCGCCGCAGCCCTCTGCGGCATCACCGCGGACGAGATCGTCACCCTCGCCCGCGAATATGCAACTACGCGGCCGGCAATGATCCGCATGAACTACGGCATGCAGCGCCATGCCGGCGGCGGCATGGCGGTGCGCACCATCGCCTGCCTGCCGGCGCTGGTTGGAGCCTGGCGCGACGCTGCGGGCGGGACCGTGCTCACCACGGCCGACTTCTACGGCTTCAACCACCAGGCACTGGAACGCCCGGACCTGATCCGCGGCAAGCCGCGGGTCATCAACATGGCCGCGCTCGGCGATGCATTGACCTCGGCGCAGCCGCCGGTGAAGGCGGTGCTTGTCTACAACACCAATCCGGTGGCCGTGTGCCCGGACTCGCGCAAGGTCGCCGCCGGCTTCGCGCGCGAAGACCTGTTCACGGTGGTCCACGACATTTTCCAGACCGACACCGCGGACTACGCCGACATCGTGCTGCCGGCGACCACCCAGCTCGAGCAGTTCGACATCCACAAGTCTTACGGGCACATGTACGTGCAGGCCACGCAACCGGCGATTCCCCCCGTCGGCGAAGCCAAGGCCAACGCCGAACTGTTCCGCCTGCTCGCCGCGCGCATGGGTTTCGACGATGACTGCCTGCGCGATTCCGACGAAGACATCTGCCGCCAGGCGCTGGATTCGCGTGCACCGGCGCTCGATGGTCTCTCCTGGGAAACCCTGAAACAAAAAGGCTGGCAACGGCTCAAGGTCGCACCTGCGCCGTTCGCCGAGGGCGGTTTCCCGACGCCCTCGGGCAAGTGCGAATTCTGGAGCGAAACCGCAAAGGTGCAGGGCCACGATCCGCTCCCCTGTTACACCCCGCCGCGCGAAGGCCCGACCAGCAATCCGGAACTCGCGAAACGTTATCCGCTGGCGTTCATTTCGCCGCCGCACCGGCATTTCCTCAATTCCTCGTTTGCCAACCTCGACTTCGCACTGAAGGATGCCGGGATGCCGACGCTGGAAATCCACTCCGACGACGCCGCTGCGCGCGGCATCCGCGAAGACGACGTGGTGCGCGTGTTCAACGACCGCGGCGAATACACCCTGCGCGCACGCATCAGCGCCAGGGTGCGGCGCGGCGTGGTGTCGGCTCCTTCGGTGTGGTGGAAAAAACTGTCTTCGGACCGGTGCAATGCCAACGAGGTGACCTCGCAGGCCATCGCCGACATGGGGGGCGCGGCGACCTATTACGACTGCCTGGTGGAGGTCGGCCGGACAGCTTGAACACCCTGTGCGGGGCCGGGTTTCCGTATGCACGGGAATACCGCTTCCTGACTGCACCCCGTCGCCACATTCCGGACTGATGCATCCCGCGCGCATCAGGATCGGGTAAAAACCTCCACCATGACATTCACCCGCAACCCCAAGATCCATTATGCATGGATCGTCCTCGCAGCCGCCTGCGTACTGAGTATCGTCAGCCGGGCCGACTCCGCCTCGTTCGCCGTGCTCGTCGATCCGCTGGTCGACAAGTTCGACTGGAAACGCGGCGACATCGGGCTCGCCTATTCGCTGGCGTTCCTATGCAGCATGCCCGCCATGCTGGTTTTCGGCTGGCTGGGCGACCGTTACGGCGCGCGCACGCTGATGTTGGGTGCGGCACTGATGATTTCCGCCGGCACGGCAATGCTGGGGATGATCAGCGAACTGTGGCAGCTCTATGTCCTTTACGGCGTGTTCGTCGGCGCCCTCGGCAACGCAGCGTTCCAGGTGCTGCTGCCGGTCATCATTACCCGCTGGTTCGAGACCAGGATGGGACTTGCGCTCGGCTTCTACTGGGCCGCGCTCGGCGCAGGGCCGGCTGTCTTCGCCCCGCTGTTCCGCTGGCTGATCGAAACCCGCGGCTGGGAATCCGCATTCATGGTGCTCGGCGTCGGCTTCGGTATCGTGCTGCTGCTGTTCTCCGCGCTGATCCGGACCAGCCCCGCCGAAATGGGATTGACCGCCTACGGCGCAGCGGAGGCTACGGACAAAAAATCATCCGCAACGGAAGTTCCGATCAGCCTGCGCTCGGTGCTCGCCCGCAAGCCGGTGTGGCTGCTCACGGGCTGCCACCACCTCGGCTGTGCCAGTCATGCGGTCATCCTGGCGCATGGAGTCTCGATGGCGACCCACCACGGCGTGCCCGGCCTGCAGGCAGCGGGCGTGCTGAGCACCATCGCCGGTGTGTCGATCGTCAGCCGCTTCTCGTTTTCGCTGCTCACTGAACGTTTCGGCGGCCGGAGTGTGCTGTCCTTCGCCATCTTCGGCCAGAGCCTGTCGATCCTCGCGCTGCTGTTCGCAAGCGAAACCTGGCACTTCTACGCCTTCGCGGTCGTGTTCGGTCTCTGCTACGGCGGCGAAATGGTCGGTTTTCCGATCATCAACCGCCAGATGTTCGGCCCCAAGGCGCCATTGAGTTCGATCTTCTCGTTTGAAATGATCGGCGCGAGCACCGGCATGGCGCTCGGCGGCTGGCTGGGCGGCGCCCTGTTCGATCACTCGGGAAACTACACCTCGGCCATACTCGTCGCCTCGGGCATAGGATTTCTTGCCCTGCCGCTGGCGCTCTGGCTGCCCCGTCACCGGCGGGAGCACTCTCCGGGTGTCCGCGCGGCGGGAGCGGCCTGAAACACGGGGGAGCTACCCTCCGGAAACCGGTGACGTACTGCAGGAACGAACGATGTTCATGGCGTGAAACGGACGACCTGGTTGCGACCCTGCTTCTTTGCCTGGTACATCGCACGGTCGGCACGCGCCTGTACGGCGTCGATGCTGCGCCCGTCCTCCGGATAACATGCCAGCCCGACGCTGACGCTGGTCTCGATGTGTTTGCCCTCGAAATCCAGCGTGGTGGTGGACACTGCCTGCAATATCCGCTGCGCCACCTCGATCGCGCGGTCGGCTGCGGTTTCCGGCAGCAGCACCACGAACTCGTCGCCGCCGTAACGTGCGAGCACGTCGGTGTGGCGCAATTCGGCGGCTATGCATTTGGCCACCAGCTTGAGCAGGCGATTGCCGGCCTCATGGCCGTGCTGGTCGTTGACCGTCTTCAGGTTGTCGGAATCGATCATCAGCATGCTGGCCGGCCGGTTATAACGCACCGCCTGCGCAAACAACCGGTCGACCATGATCGTGAAACCGCGCATGTTGTAGAGACCGGTGAGTTCGTCGGTTTCAGCCAGCAGCCGGGCCTTGTTAAGGCCGAAGCGGATGTCCGCGGAAAACATGGTGGTGATGTAGGCCACCAGCAGCATCGGTGCCAGCTGCCCCGCCAGCCCCCCGATGTAGGCAGGTGAAAACAGGGATCCGGCATGGGTGTTTTCACCGAGCAGCACGAAACAGGCGACGATCAAAGCCATCTCCAGCATCGTTGCAAGCTTGCCCAGCGTCAGTGCGCTGGTGATGATCACCAGCAGATAGGTATTGACCAGCGGGCTGGCGAGCTTCCCGGTGAACCACAGCACCCAGGTGATAAACAGCAGCATCGCGAAGGTTTCGATCATGATTTTCCAGCGCGACTCGGCCTTGTAGAAGTTCGCGTAGCGGAAACTCATCACGAACGCGGCATAAAAATAGAGGCCCATGGCTATGGCTACCCGGTCATCCGGGGCGGGGCCTTCGAAAAGCTGGTAGAGCAGCACCAGAATCAGCAGCAGCCACTCGATTTCCGCCACGGTGCGCGATATGCCCCGCAATTCCTCCTTTCCAATGCTGTGCAGGTCAGCAGGCTTCCGGTCATTCATCGTTTATCGTTTCCGCGAGATTTGAGGTCCCCGATGCATCATATCCGAATATGCCGATGTAACAGTCGTCCAACCGGGACTAGGATTTCCGTGGAATGACGATCTGGGTCTGGGTAACGATCGCAACCCGTGTTCTGTCCAGATTGCGGATCGTTGTCTGCCATACCATTGTCGTACGTCCGATGTGCAGTGGTACCACGGTCGCCGCCAGTACCGCGCCTTCGCCCGCAGCAAAAAAATTGGTTTTCGACTCAAGCGTTGTCGTGCGGCAGCCTTCGGGCAGGTTGGCCAGCGTGCCCATGGCCCCCAGCACGTCGGCGAACGCCATCAGCACCCCGCCGTTGATGCGGCCGCTGCGGTTGATGTGGCTGTCAGTCACCGTCATTTCAGCCTCGAGACGCCGGCGCGACAGTTTCTTCAGGCGGATGCCCAGCGCGTAGCCCATGCCCACCGCCAGTGACTGCTCGATCATCGCGCGGTTGGACTGCGGCAGCGTGTTGGGCGGCAGTGTCGCGCGCGCGCGTGATGACGCAAGTGATGATTTACTCGCCGGTTTTTTTGTTGCGGCCAATGCGGATCTCCCTGTTCGATGGCGCGAGTATAACGAAGGCCTGTTTCGCGATTTTGAAAGCACTA
>JBFWOE010000188.1:0-5047 GCA_050250695.1 Burkholderiales bacterium | reverse complement strand
CCCGGATATGAAACCATGGGGTGGTACAGCATCGTGGCTCCGACCGGCACTCCCGAGCCCATACTCAACCAGGTCAGCGCCGAAATCCAGAAAGCCACCAAGGATCCGTCTTTCAACGCGACGCTGACCAAACTCGGCTCCGTCGTGGTTGGCAGCGATCGAGCAGGTCTCGATGCACACCGCAGTTCGCAATCCAGGATCATCGCCGAACTGGTCAGGGTTTCCGGTGTCAAACAATAGGGATTTCCCGTCCCGGAATGCCGCGCGATGCGCGGCATTTTTTTGCCTTTCACCATGCAGGACATGATTCGTCAGCGACACCTCTGCCGAACCCGAACACCTCATCGAACAAAACCGTACCTGGTTGTTGCGCGCTTCCTTTCCCGGCGACAGCGCTCAAGATTGTCCTGCAAGGATGGACAAATTCGCGCGCGTTCATCATCATAGGCTCCCTGCACACGCAGTCACCAAGCCAAAATCAAATCGACGGAGGAGCAACACGATGCGCACATTGCAATTACTGACCGTACTCGCCGCCATCCCGGCACTGCTGGCCGCGCCTGCAGCACAGGCGCAGGGCAACTTTCCCGAAAAACCGGTGCGCCTGATCATCGGCAGCGCCCCCGGCTCCGGCCCCGACATCATTTCGCGGATGACCGCCGATCGACTTTATGACGCCTGGAAACAGCGCATCGTCGTCGATTCGCGCCCCGGCGCCGCCGGCGCGATCAGCGCCGACCTGACGCTGCAGGCAGTTCCCGACGGCTACACCTGGATGATGCTGACCTCGCAGCTGTTCGTCGCCTCCCACGTGCTGCCCAACCTCAAGTTCAACCTCGCCCGTGATTTCCAGTCGGTCGCGTTGATCGGCACCGTTCCCTTCATACTGCTCGCCAATCCCAAGCTGCCGGCGAAATCGCTGAAGGAACTGATCGAACTGGCGAAAAAATCGCCGGGATCGATCCGCTACGGTTCGGCAGGCACCGGCGCATCCGAACACCTGTCGGGCGTGCTGCTGACCCAGCTGACCGGCACCAAAATGCTGCACGTGCCTTACAAAGGCGTCGCCCAGTCGATCATCGACGCCATCGCCAACGAAGTGCAGATCACCTACGCCGTGCTGCCCGCGGCGCTGCCGCACATCAAGAGCGGCCGGCTGCGCGCACTGGGCGTCACGCCGCCGAAACGCGCGCCGCTGCTGCCTGAAGTACCGGCCATCGCCGAAGCCGTGCCCGGTTACGCGATGTACGGCTGGTACAGCATTGTCGCCCCCACCGGCACGCCGGAAGCGATCATGAACAAGGCCAGCGCCGAAATCGTCAAGGCGGCGAAGGAACCGGCCTTCGGCGACCGGCTGAAAAGCCTGGGCATCGAAATCACCGCCGGCGACCGCAGCGGACTCGATGAATGGCGGCGCAGCGAAGACAAGCGCATCGGCGACCTGGTCAGGATTTCAGGTGCCAAGATCAAATAGGCGTGACCTGCCGGACGAAACGCCGCGCACCGCGCGGCGTTTTTTTTCGGCTAAGCTGTGCGCCCCGCACAATGCTTCCGGAGGCCCCTTGAAACACCTGTTTTTGCTGTGGTCCATCGCCGGCCTGCTGTCTGCCGGCAGCGCACTGGCCCGCGACCTGGTCGAGGCCGTGCGCGGTGAACTGCCGGTCATCATTGCCGCACCGCACGGTGGCCGTGACGACGTGCCGGGGTGCGACCTGCGCACGCCGACAGGCGCCCGCTTCGTCACCGCCACCGATTTCAACACCGACGTGCTCGCCCGCGGCATCGCCGCCGAACTCGAACGCCTCACCGGGAAAAAGCCGTACCTGGTGGTCGCGCGTTTCCACCGCAAATTCATCGACGCCAACCGCCGCGCCGAGGAAGCCTACGGCTCGCCGGGATGCCGCGCCGATTACGAGCATTACCATGCAGTAGTCCGCGGCTACGTCGATGAGGTGCGTGCGAAACATCCGCACGCCGTGCTGTTCGACATCCACGGCCAGGCCGCCTACCGCGATTCGATCCTGCGCGGCACCCGCCACGGCGTCGCGGTCAGCCGCTTGCTTGCTCGCGCAGGCCCGCCGGCGGTGACCGGCCCTGACAGCGTATTCGGCCGTTTCGCCGCGATGGGTTACGCCGTCATCCCGCCCAACGACACTTCACCGCTGGACCGCGTCGAAGCGCGCAACTACACCGGCGGCCACACCGTTGACCTCTACGGCAGCCACCGCGCCGACGGCATCGACACCATGCAGCTCGAATTCGGACGTGATTTCCGCGGCAGCGGCATCGTCGAGCAGACCGCGCGCGACACCGCGCGGGCGATCCATGCCTTCCACGATCGTTTCCTCAAACCGGCAGCGAGCGATCCGCGCCCGCGGTAAACGCCCGCGGCGCCACACCCAGCGCACGACGGAACATGGTCGAAAAAGCACCGGGACTTTCGTAACCGAGGTCCACCGCCACCGTGGTCACCGGCGCGCCGTCGGCGAGGCGGCGGATGGATTCGAGCAGCCGCGCCTGCTGCTTCCAGCGGGCGAAGGTGATGCCGGTTTCGCGCAGGAAGCGGCGATAGAGGGTGCGTGCGCTGGTGTTCATTTCGACGGCATCCTGCACGCTGGGCCGGCGCGTCGACAGGTCGGCAATGATGCGCTCGCACAGCCGTGTCAGATCCGCGCTCTCCGGCAGCGGCAGGTCCAGCGCGCTGTGCGGCAGGCGACGGATTTCCGCGGCCAGAAGTTTCATC
Source organism: Burkholderiales bacterium (assembly GCA_050250695.1). Lineage (GTDB taxonomy): Bacteria > Pseudomonadota > Gammaproteobacteria > Burkholderiales > SG8-41. Next base: position 2,304 of record JBFWOE010000188.1, on the reverse strand, counting down.
AGCAGGCCGTCATCACCGGCCTCGTCATAGGCCGCGGGCAGCGCCGCCGCGCGCACGATCAGCGCGCGCAGCAGCGGCGTGACTTCCAGCACTACGCATGAATCCGGCATGCCGGCGCCAGCCGCGTCGCTGAAATACAGGCTGTGCATGTCGACCACGCCGTGCATCTGGATTTCATGCACGGTATGTGCCGGCACCCACAGTGCCCGCGACGGCGGCACGATCCAGGCGCGGCGCGCGGTGCGCACTCGCATGGTGCCGGTAACCGCAAACACGAACTGCGCGCGACGGTGCCAGTGCGGCTGGATGTGATGGCCCCGGGCATAGGCGGTACGGCGTGTTACCACCGCGCGGGTGAGATCGCCGCGCACCGGCGACTCCGGCGCCGCGGCAAAATCCGCTGTGTGTGGACGCGGAACTACGGCCTTGGTGGATATTTTGTCCATTTTTCGAAGGTTTGCAGTAAATTTTCGAAAGACAGACGATTCTAACTCAAGCACAATCCGCAGCCTATGACGACCACTACCGCTCCCGCCGCCCATCCCGAAGGCTTTTCCGCCATCGTGCGCCTGCTGCTCAACGTCGGTCACGCCATCGACCACATGTTCCTGCTGATCTTCGCCACCGCCGTCGCATCGGTTGCGGTCGAATTCGGCTACGACAACTGGACCGACCTGATGCCCTACAGCGTCGGCGCCTTTGCACTGTTCGGACTCGGCGCGCTGCCCGCCGGACGGCTGGGCGACCTCTGGGGCCGGCGCAACATGATGATCATCTTCTTCGTCGGCATGGGCGTGTCGGCTCTGCTCGTGGCGACAACGCAGAACGCCTGGCAGCTCGCCGCCGCGCTGACGCTGCTCGGCGCCTTCGCCGCGATCTACCACCCGGTGGGCATCCCGATGCTGGTGCAGAACGTGCCCAACCCCGGCGCGGTGATCGGCTTGAACGGGCTCGCCGGCAACCTCGGCATCGCGGTGGCCGCGCTGGTCACCGGCTTCCTCGTCAAATGGATAGGCTGGCGCGCCGCGTTCATCGTGCCCGGCCTGATCTCGATCGCCTGCGGCATCATTTTCGCGCTTGCCTGCCCGAAGGAAACCGAGGCGCCGTCGAAACGCAAGGGCGGCAAGGCCAAGGTGGCGCTGACCCCGCAGATGCTGGTGCGCGCCTTCGCGGTGATGACCTCCGCCGCCGCCGTCAGCACCATACTCTTCAACTTCACCACCAACGGCAATTCGCAGCTGCTCACCGCAGGCTTCAAGGGCGTGATCGAGGATCCCGCGGTGATCGGCACGCTGCTCGCGATCATCTACACCATAGCCTCGTTCGCGCAGATCGTCGTCGGACGGCTGATCGACCAGGTGGCGTTCAAGCCGCTGCAGGTGTGGATCTCGATCATCCAGATTCCGCTGCTGATCTGGGCGGCGCACAGCCAGGACTGGGGCCTGTTCATCGCGCTGCTCGCGGTGATGGTGTTCGTCTTCGGCGCGATTCCGTTCACCGACGCGATGATCGTGCGCTACGTCGACGACCGGCTGCGTTCGCGCGTGGCGGGCATGCGGCTGACGGTGGCCTTCGGTTTCAGTTCGCTCGCGGTATGGATGCTCGGTCCGCTGGTCAAGGCCATCGGCTTTTCCGACGCACTGTGGATCATGGCCGGCATCGCCGCAATCAAGGCGGCGATCGTGATGCTGCTGCCGGACGAACCGGCCGCCGAACCCGCAAAAGCCTGATCCCCCACCCGGGGAATGGCTATTTGTGCTTTCCAATCAATGTGTTATAATCCGGCTCCGAATGCCGCAGTGACTCCGGGCCCGTAATTCCCCGCCCGCCGCGACTCCGGCGCCATTCGGAACCCGGCGCTGATCTGCTGTATCATTCGCCCCCCTGAATCGACGGCCGCAAACCCCGGGCCGCGATCCGATTGACCGCATTGAAAGGCTTCTGAAATGCAAGAAATCCTCGACTATCTGCAAAACAGCGGCGAACGTCTTGATTCGGAAATCGCCGCAGCCACCGGCCTGTCGCTCGCCAGCGTGCGTTCGCGCGTGTCGGACCTGCACGCCAAGGGTGCGGTGATGGTGTGCCGCTCGATCCGTTACAAGGACGGCAAGGAAATCGAAGCCGTGCTCTGCCGCATCTCCGGCTACATTCCGCCTGCCGCGCCCGGCCGCAAGGCCAAGGCGCAACCGCCCGCCAAAACCGCAGTACACGAATAAACCGGCATCACCCGGTCCCGCCACGGGACCGGGCGCTTCAAGGCTCGCGTTTCGCGACCCCCGACCCTCCATCGTTCCGCGCCAGCAA
>JBFWOE010000187.1:0-5052 GCA_050250695.1 Burkholderiales bacterium | reverse complement strand
TCACGTTGCGCGTGCTGGCATTCAAACTCAACGCGGTGAACATCAGCGGCAACAAGGATTTCTCCAACGACAACATCCGTGCCAGCCTGCCGGCGCTGCAAAGCGGTGCGACGCCCAACCTGCGCGAAATCGCGCGCGTGCAAGCGCTGGCCAACGATCATCCCTCGAAGCAGGTGTCGGTGACCATCCAGCAGGGCAAGGCACCGGACACCGTGGATGCCGCGGTGAAGGTGGAAGATTTCAAGCCGCTGCAGTTCTTTGCCAACCTCGACAACAGCGGCAACAAACAGTCCGGCCACACGCGGCTGGGCGTCGGCGTTTCGCACAACAACCTGTTTGACCGCGATCATTCAGTGACTGCAACCTATACCACCTCGCCGGATGGTCATCTCGACGATCTGCAGCAGTACGGTTTGCATTACCGTGCACCGTTCTACAGCCTGGGCGGCGCGCTGACGGCCTACTACACCAAGTCCGACACCAATACAGGCGTAGTGGCCAACTTCTTCAACGTCAGCGGCAGCGGTGAATTCATGGGTGTGCGCTGGACGCATCGCCTGTTGCCCTTGGGCCGCTACAGCCATGCGGCGGAAATCGGTATTGAGGACCGTTTCTTCGGCAACGGCACAACGTTCAACAACGTGCCGATCGGCACCGACGTGCGCAGCCGTCCACTGTTGCTGCGTTACACCGGTCGTCTCGACGGTGCAGCCTATGCGCTGGCCGGCAATCTGGAATATGCGCACAACCACTCCGGCGGCAGCGGCAACAATGATGCCGCCTACGTCGCCAACCGCGCGGGCGCGGACACCGGCTGGCAGGCCTGGCGATATGCGCTGCAGGGTTCGCAGGCGCTGGGCGCGTGGACGCTCAACGCCAAACTGCGTGGCCAGGCTTCGGGCGATGCGCTGATTCCCGGCGAGCAGTTCGGCCTCGGCGGTGCGTCCGGCGTGCGCGGTCTAGAGGAACGCGAAGGCACCGGCGATCAGGGCCTGCTCGGCAGTGTCGAATTGATGTCACCGCAGATTGCCGAAGGCTTGCGTGTGCTGGTGTTCTCCGATGCCGGGCAGGTACGCAGCCATCAGGCCGGCGCAGGAATCAACGCCCGCGAAGGTGCGTCGAGTGCCGGGGCGGGCCTGCGCTACCAATGGCGGCGCAATCTCAGTGTGAGCCTGGACTGGGCGCAGGTGATGAACGGCGCCGGCACCACCAACAAGCACGACAACCGCGCGCACCTGTCACTGTCGCTGCGATATTGAGAACGTGGATTTATAACAAAACGGCCGGAATCATCCGGCCGTTATTGTTTTTATGTTTGAGTCGGTGATGTGGAGAGATCATCCACATGTACCCGTGTAACCGCACGCCGAACACCAGTCGCAGCCGTCCTTGCGGATCAGCGTCGAGTTGCCGCACTCGGGGCAGCGGCTGCCCTTCATGACTTTCGGCGCGTTGCCGCGTTCCGGCGTCTCGAGTATGCCCATCTGCGTCAGCGGTGCGCCGTTTTCATCGAGGATGCCGAGCATCGCGTAGCGGTGCAGGATCAGCCGCGCGACGTAGGCCACCGTCGACGGAAAGGTCGCCTGCTTGCGTTCGCCGGGCACGAAGGCCATGAAATCGCCCAGCGGTTCCGGGAACTCGAGCAGTTTCTTCAGTTTCATGCCGATCCACGCCGGATCCATCACGCGCATGTCGAGCGAGAGGATCTTGCACAGGCCGTCGAGCGCGCGCGGGTATTCGCCGGCGAGCCACATCGAGTACGGACGGGTGACGCCGTCGGGCAGGGTGATCTCCTTGATGCCGAGCACGAAATCATCACCTGTGCGCGGATTGAGCACGTCCACCGTCCACGACATCGTGCCGTCGGTGCCGGTCTTCGGCTCCTTGGGCGCGAACATGGCGTCGAGCACCGGGGTGGCCGACTGGCCGAAGAGCGGTGCGCCGGGCGAGCTCAGCGCGCCCAGCTGGTCGGCGCGCCAGCGCACGACCTGGGCGAAGGCGGCGACCACCGAGGGCATGCGTTTCACTTCGCCCAGCGGCGGGAAGGCCATGTCGAAGGGTTCGTCGCCGCCGGCGCGGGCCAGCGTGTCGAGTTTCAGTTTGAGCCAGCCCGGATCGTCGGCGCGCATGTCCATCGACAGCGTCTTGGCGACGGCGCCGAGGCCGCGCGGCTGCTCGCTGCCGTTGACCCAGACTTCGAAGGCGTGGTTGTGTTCGTTCTCGACATGGCCGACGAACACAGCGAAGGCGCCATGCGGATGTTCGATCATGTAGGTCCATGCCGGGTTGCCCGCGGTCATCGACGGCCGGCCGGGCCAGCGCAGGCTGGCCAGCACCGGCGCCGGCAGCGACTGGATCTGGATGCGGCGGTTGACGTCGTCGGCGCGGAAATCCTGCGGCGCCTTTTCCTTGGCTGACGGTTCCACCGACAGCACCGAACCCAGCACGTTGTTGGGGCGGTAGGTGGCGAGTCCTTTCAGTCCGGATTTCCAGGCGCGGAAATAAAGGTCCTGGAATTCGGAATAGGGGTAATCCTCGGGCACGTTGACGGTCTTGGAGATGCTGGTGTCGACGTAGGGCGCGACTGCGGCGACCATTTCCTCGTGGGCGCGCGCCGAGATTTCCAGCGCGGTGACGAACCACGGCGGCAGGTTCTCGGTATTGCCGCCCTCGGCGCGGTAACGCCGCCAGGCATGGTCCTCGACCGCGAATTCGCGCATGGTGTTGTCGGGCATGCGCTTCTTGCGGGTGTAGGTCCAGGAGAACGGCGGCTCGATGCCGTTCGAGGCATTGTCGGCAAACGACAGACTGATCGTGCCGGTGGGTGCGATCGACAGCAGGTGGCTGTTGCGTATGCCCTGCTTGCGGATCAACTGCTTGATGTCCTCGGGCAGGCGCGCGGCGAAGCTGCTGCCGCTGAGGTAGAGGTCGGCATTGAACAGCGGGAAGGCGCCTTTTTCGCGCGCGAGTTCGCTGGAGGCGCGGTAGCTGGCGTCGCGCATCGCTTCGGAAATCTTCGCCGCCATCTGCCGCGCTTCCGGCGTGTCGTAGCGCAGCCGCAGCATGATCAGCGCGTCGCCCAGCCCGGTGAAGCCGAGGCCGACGCGACGCTTGTTCATGGCCTCTTCATGCTGCTGCTTCAGCGGCCAGGCGGTGACGTCGAGCACGTTGTCGAGCATGCGCGTGGCTACAGTGACTACCCTGCCGAAATGTTCGTAATCGAAGGCGGCGTTTTCGGCGAAGGGCTGTTTGACGAATCTGGTGAGGTCGATCGAGCCCAGGCAGCAGCAGCCGTAGGGCGGCAATGGCTGCTCGGCGCAGTTGTGTACATACAGGCCGTTGGCATCAAAGGCATGCACTTCGGATACGGTTACGTCGTAAACCGCTTCAATGCCGTCCTCGTCGAGGCTTTCGACAGTCGCGACAAAACGGTCCCTGTTCAGGGTGCGCTGGTAAGCCCCGAGCGACCGCTTCAGCCGGTCTCCCTTGTCGGCATCGGCAAAACCGATGCGTGCCGAAAAAGTCGCAAGGTTGGTGCCGCTGATGATCAGTTCATGCAACGGCTGGGTCGGATAATCCCTGTGGCCGCCCTTGCCATCGGGCAGTGCGCGCGGGCCGCCAGTTCGGCGATTGCGGTAAATGGTCGAGTTGATGCCCAGTCGCGCCAGCATGCGTTGCGCACCTTCCAGCACGGGTATGCTGGCTTGGGTGAGCCGCACGGACACGCCCTTGGCCTGCGTGCCCTGCACTGAACCGTCCGCATCAAACAGGCCGCGTAGGAATCCACGATAGAAGGGCGACGAGCCGCGTTCGATTCCAGGTGTCAGCGTTTTGTGGCCCGGCGCCATGCCCAGATCGTGTGCGAGCGATTTCAGCGCACCCAGCGCAAGCCGGTAATGCCCCGGCTGGCTGGGCACGGCCATCCATCCCCTGAAGTCCGCGCGGTGAGGCAGTGTCAGCGCGGCCTCATGGGCGGCTTTCATCATCGTGTGCACACCTTCGGAATGCAGGGTTTCGCCGTTTGCGGCCTTGATGGCCAGCGGATCCCATGCGCCGAGTATGGCCTTGTCGGTCTTGAGCGTGCCGTCACCCAGCAGCAGGCCGATCAGATACCCCTCGGCTTCGGAGTGCGGGCCCGCCCATTCGGAGATGCCGTGATGGTCATGCAGCACAATTTGATCGCCGGGACGCAGGTCTCCTGCTTTGCGCCACTCCGTTTCGCGGCGATAGCGGGTCAGTGTTGAGACCGAAAGGACGGGGTGATCTGCCGTCAGTCGCAGGGCATGGCCTTCCCGGGTGCGCAATTTGTAAACCGGCTTGGTGCCAGTGGCAAAAAATCCGGCCGATTCGGTGGAATAGGATTTGCCATCGATCATGGCATTGAATGGAATGCCGACGAGTTGATGGACTTGCCGCGCGCCTTCGCTGGTCATGATCCAGGTGTCTGCGGTCACACAGGGATTCGTGGCCTCGATGGTTTCGCAGTAATTGAGGTTGTTGTCCTTGTTCATGCGGTCGATGAACAGGATGCCCGGCTCGGCGTGGTCGTAGGTCGAGCGCATGATCTGGTCCCACAGGTCGCGCGCCGGGACCTTGCGGTAGACCCACAGGCCGTCTTCGCGCTGGTACGAACCCTTGGCCATCTGCCGGGCATTGGGTTTTGAGCGGTGCACAAGCTCGACGTCCCTGCCTTTTTCGACGGCCTCCATGAAGGTGTCGGTGACGCCGACCGAGATGTTGAAATTGGTGAGGTCGCCCTTGTCCTTGGCGTGGATGAATTCCTCGACGTCGGGATGGTCGCAGCGCAGCACGCCCATCTGCGCGCCGCGGCGCGAGCCGGCGGATTCCACGGTTTCGCAGGAGCGGTCGAACACGCGCATGTACGACACCGGGCCGCTGGCATTGGACTGCGTGCCCTTGACCTCTGCGCCCTTGGGCCGGATCGAGGAGAAGTCGTAGCCGACGCCGCCGCCGCGGCGCATGGTCTCGGCGGCTTCCTGCAGCGCGATGTAGATGCCGGGCTTGCCGTCGACGGTTTCGGAAATCGAGTCG
>JBFWOE010000186.1:0-5112 GCA_050250695.1 Burkholderiales bacterium | reverse complement strand
GGAACCAGCGGTCGTGCGAAATCACCAGCACGCAGCCCGCGAATTCGAGCAGGGCATCTTCCAGCGCGCGCAGCGTTTCCACGTCGAGGTCGTTGGACGGTTCGTCGAGCAGCAGCACGTTGGCGCCAGTAAGCAGCGTCTGCGCGAGGTGCAGGCGGCCGCGTTCACCGCCTGACAGCGTGCCGACTTTTTTCTGCTGGTCCTGGCCCTTGAAATTGAACCGTCCGAGGTAGGCGCGCGACGGCATTTCGAATTTGCCGACGTTGATGATGTCGAGTCCGCCGGAAATCGCCTCCCACGCGGTCTTGCCGTCGGGCAGTGCTTCGCGTGACTGGTCGACCATCGCCAGTTTCACCGTGGAGCCGATGACGATCTCGCCTGAATCCGGTTTCTCCTTGCCGCTGATCATGCGGAACAGCGTCGACTTGCCCGCGCCGTTGGGACCGATGATGCCGACGATCGCGCCCGGCGGAATCGCGAACGACAGCTTGTCGATCAGCAGCCGGTCGCCGTATCCCTTGGACACGTTCCTGAATTCGATGACCTGCTCGCCGAGGCAGTCGGCCACCGGGATGAAGATTTCCTGGGTTTCGGTGCGTTTCTGGTACTCGTGGGACGACAGTTCTTCGAAGCGTGCGATCCGCGCCTTCGACTTGGCCTGCCGCCCCTTCGCATTCTGGCGCACCCACTCCAGTTCCTTCTTCAGCGCCTTCTGCCGTGCCGACTCCGTGGCCTCTTCCTTCTGCAGTCGGTCTTCCTTCTGTTCCAGCCACGAGCTGTAATTGCCCTTCCACGGGATGCCGTGGCCGCGGTCGAGTTCGAGTATCCATTCCGCGGCGTTGTCGAGGAAATAGCGGTCATGGGTCACCGCCACAACGGTGCCGGGAAAGCGGTGCAGGAACTGCTCCAGCCAGTCCACACTTTCGGCATCGAGGTGGTTGGTCGGCTCGTCGAGCAGCAGCATGTCGGGTTTCGACAGCAGCAGGCGGCACAGCGCGACGCGGCGTTTCTCGCCGCCGGAAAGTTTGTCGATCTTCGCGTCCCACGGCGGCAGGCGCAGCGCATCGGCGGCAATTTCGAGCTGGTGCTCGGTATCGGTGCCGGCATTGGCCACCAGCGCCTCGTATTTCGCCTGCTCGGCGGCCAGCTTGTCGAAATCGGCGTCGGGTTCGGCGTAAGCGGCGTAGATTTCCTCCAGTTTCGCCTTGGCCTGGAACACTTCGCCCAGGCCTTCCTCCACCGCCTGGCGCACGGTCTGCTTGGGATCGAGCTGCGGCTCCTGCGGCAGGAAACCGATGTTGAGGTTGGGCATCGGCGTCGCCTCGCCGTCGTACTCCTTGTCCACGCCGGCCATGATTTTCAGCAGGCTCGATTTGCCGGAGCCGTTGACGCCGAGCACGCCGATCTTGGCGCCGGGGAAAAACGAAAGGGAGATGTCCTTCAGGATGACGCGTTTGGGCGGCACGACGCGGCTCACCCGGTTCATTGTGTAGACGTACTGGGCCATGTTGCGGATTTCTGGAAAAGTTGATGAAAGGAAGCCCCGAGGATAGCCGAATCCCGCTCCGGATGTGAGGCCGGCGCCCATTCGTGGATAATGCGCGCAGCGCATTTCCATCCCGTCGATACACCGCAGGAGCCCCGCAATGAACGTGATCAGCCCATGGCTGCACCTGGGATATGTGATCCCGCACCTCTACACCGACATGGACGCCTACCAGTTCTACCGCGTGGCGCCCGACGGCATGATGCTGGTGACCACGGGCCTCAACCTCAGGGAATACAGCCTTGCCGCCGTCGAGACCGAACTGCCGGCGCTGTGGAAAGCCTTCGATTTGCTTAAGCACAAGAACGTCGACCGCATTGCACTGAGCGGCGTGCCGGTGGCCTCGGTGCTTGGCCGGAAGAAAATGCGCGAAATCCTCGACGAGGGTGCACAGCGCACCGGCATTCCCTGCGACACCGACCTCGAAGCGCATATCGCGACATTGCAGCACTTCAACGTCAGCAAACTGGCGCTGGCGACGCGCTGGCCGGAGCACGTCAATACCGCGCTGTCGAATTACCTGGGGGAGGCCGGCATCGAAGTCGTGGTGTGCCGCGCCCGCGGCCGTTCACTCGACCAGAACAAGCTGTCGAGCGCCGCCGCCGACCACGAACTGGCGCTGGAACTCGGCGCACAGGCACTGCGCGACGCGCCGCAGGCCCAGGCGCTGCTGCTGCCCGGCGGCCTGTGGTACGCCATCCATGCGGTGCCGCTGCTCGAGGCGGAATTCGGCAAGCCGGTGTTGCTCAACATCACTTCGACCACATGGGCGGCGCTGAATGCCGCACCGGAACCATTACAGCAGAAACCGGATCCGAAATGGGGAAAGGTGATGGCCAGTCTGTAAACCGCGTCGCGTTACGCGCGCTCTGCCACCACCTTGTCCGCGACCATCTTGTCGATGGTTCTGGCGTCCAGCCCGATCGACTTGAGCACTTCGCGGGTATGCTCCCCGACATGCGGAATGTCCAGCCGGGTGCCGAAACGCCGGCCGTCCATTTCAATCGGCAGCACCGGCACCTTGGTTTTCACACCGTTGTTGAGGCGCACCGGCGTCAGGCCGCCCGAGGCATTGAGGTGTTTATCCTCGAACAGGTCTTCCGGCTTGGCGATGGGCGCGAACGGCAAACCGAGTTTTTCGCAACGGTCCATCAGTTCCTGCTTGCCCATTTTCGCGAAGATTTCGGTGACGACCGGCAGGATGCGCGGCCGCGCCTCGACGCGCTGCGGATTGGTTTTCAGCGCCGGGTCGTTGAACAGCTCCGTCAAGCCGAATGATTCGCAGAACACCTTCCACTGCGTGTCGGTCACCACGCCGACAAAGACCAGTTCACCTTCCTTCGTTTTGAAGTTGTCATACAGCGCCCAGGCGCGGATGCGGTCGGGCATGGGTTTCACCGGCTGGCCGGTGGCATAACCTTCAAGCATGTGCTGGGCCATCAGGAAGGCGTTGTTCTCGAACAGCGCACTCTGCAGGTACTGGCCCTCGCCGGTGCTGTAGCGCTGGTTGATCGCAGCGAGGATGCCGATGGCGCCAAACATGCCCCCCATCACATCGTTGACCGAGGCGCCGGCGCGCAGCGGGCCGTAGCGGCCACCGGTCATGTAGGCGAGGCCGCCCATCATCTGCACCACTTCGTCGAGCCCGGTGCGGTGTTCGTACGGCCCGGGCAGGAAGCCCTTCATCGAGCAGTAGATCAGGCGCGGATTGAGTTTTTTCAGCGCGTCATAACCGAAACCGAGCTTGTCCATCGCGCCGGGCCGGAAGTTTTCGGTGACCACGTCGGCGCTGGCGATCAGCTTCAGCACCAGCTCGCGGCCCTGCCCGGACTTGAGGTCCACCGCGATGCTTTTCTTGTTGCGGTTGTAGGTCGGGAAAAAGCCGGCTCCCGAGGCGGTGAGCTTGCGCGTGTGGTCGCCATCGAGCGGTTCGACCTTGATCACCTCGGCGCCGAGGTCGGCCAGCACCAGCCCGCAGGTCGGGCCCATGACCACGTGGCAGAACTCGATGACACGGATGCCTTGCAGGGGTAGTTGCTTTGACATTAGCTTCCTTTGATAAAAACTTTGCCGCCAAGATTATTTTCAACCACGGCTCGCCGGGACAAAACCCTTGGTCACTCCGGCCAGCGGCACATAGCCGTAGAGCGGCTCGCCCGGGATGCCTGCTTCGAGGATTTTGCGCAGTGCCAGCAATTTTTCGAGATCGATGCCGGTGCGCAAACCCATGGATTCGAGCATGAACACCAGGTCCTCGGTGACGATGTTGCCGGAGGCGCCGGGCGCGAACGGACAGCCGCCGAGCCCGCCCAGCGAGCTGTCGAAAGTGGTCACACCGACTTCCAGCGCCGCCACCACGTTGGCGAGTCCCAGGCCGCGGGTATTGTGCAGGTGCGCGCCAGAAAGTTTGTCGCCAATCGCGGCGCGAACCTTTTTGAACACGCGGCGGATCTGCTCCGGGTTGGCATAACCGGTGGTGTCCGCAAGCCCGACCTCGTCACAGCCCGCTTCCACCGAAGCCACGGCCATGCGCACCACCTCATCCTCGCTGACCACACCTTCGAGCGTGCAGCCGAACACCGTCGACAGGCCGGATTCGATCACCGGGCGCTGCCCTTGCGGCAGGCTGTCGCGGAAATCGCAGATCTTTTTTGCGCTGGCAATCGCTTCGTCCGGCGTCATGCGCACGTTGGCGAGGCTGTGCGCCTGCGATACTGAAATCGTCAGCGTCAGTTTATGCACACCGGCCTCCATCGCACGCTGCGCGCCCTTGAAGTTCGGCGCCAGCGCGGCGACGTTGAGTCCCGGTATCGTCAGTGCATGCGCCACCACCTCCGCGGCGTCCGCCATCTGCGGAATCAGCTTCGGCGGCACAAAGGAACAAACCTCGATTTCGCGCAGGCCCGCGGCGGCTGCCGCACTGATCCAGCGCTTCTTGTATTCAGTGGGCATGAAGGCCTTGGTGTTCTGCAGGCCGTCACGCGGCCCCACTTCGCTGATCAGGATGTCGATGTCGTCGTTCATGAGGGTGTTCAGGGTGATTGCGGAAGCAGCGCCGATACTGACATGGCCACCGCCGGGGCGCGAATGGAGATGACCGCCGCGCTACGATATTACATAAATATTTGTTTTTGTTGATGTTTTTATCATTGCTTCGGAAACCGCCGGAAACCGAAGTCGGGATCGCCGGCCACCGCATCGAGCAGCTCCACTTCCCATTTCAGGTACTCGAGCATCGCTTCCTTGACCTTGTCCTTGCGGTCGAGCGCACGATAATTGAGGTCGTCGGCTTCGCCGGTCATGCGCGTGTCGCCGGTCTCCAGCGCATAACCCGCAGCCGTCCAGGCTGGCGTGCCACCCGTCAGCACCTGCAGCTTCGCCGGAGTCAGTCGCGCTGCATCGGCCGCCGCAAGACGCGCCAGGGGTTCCTCGGCGGCGCTGAACACCAGCAGCGGTGTCGCCGGGATTTTCGGCAGTTGATCCTTCAGGCGCGAACGCACGACATGCCAGGCGCCGGGAATGTGGCCTTCGCGATGCTGCAGGCTGGAATCGAGGTTGGCGACCTG
>JBFWOE010000185.1:0-5241 GCA_050250695.1 Burkholderiales bacterium | reverse complement strand
GCTGGCCTCGAGTTTGCGCGCCAGATCATGTTCCAGCGCGCCGTTGATGAAGCTCCGGATGTGGCGGCGGATCCGCTGCTGTTCATCGACCATGCGGAAACGGATGCCCGGATACTGGCGGTCGAGGTCGGCGAGCAGTTCGGCCAGCGTTGCGCCGGTTGCATCCGCGGTGCCGCGTTCGGTGTAGGAACGCAGCGCGCTGGGGATCAGCACTTTCATCGCCGGTCCTGCTCAGCGCGTCGCCGTATCCACCGCGTAGATTTCCGGCAGGTGTTTCGCGATGCAGGTCCAGCGCCTGCCTTCATCGCGGCTCATCCACAGTTCGCCGCTGGTGGTTCCGAAATACAGGCCCACCGCGTCGTGCGTGTCAGCGCTCATCGCCTGGCGCTTGACCGTCCACCACGCCTGTGATTTCGGCATGCCGGCGTCCAGTCGCTGCCAGGTCTTGCCGCCGTTCTTGGTGCCGTAGGCCGCGGGCTTGCCGCCGGGACTGGTGCGCGGCCACACGCTGGTGCCGTCCATAGGGAACACCCACGCCGTGTTGTCGTCGCGCGGATGCACCACCATCGGGAATCCGATGTCGCCCACGGTTTTCGGCATGGCCTTGCCGATGCGCTGCCAGGTGTCGGACGGGCGGTCGATGCGGTAGATGCCGCAGTGGTTCTGCTGGTAGATGCGGTCGGGATTCGACGGGCACATGCGCAGGCAGTGCGGGTCGTGGAAGGTCGGCTGCGCGGGATCGAAGCCGAAACCTTCGACCACGTCGAGGCCCTTGATCATCACCTTCCACGTCCTGCCGCCGTCCACGGTTTCATGCACACCGCCGCCGGACATGCCGATGTAGAGGTGTTTGGGGTCGCGCGGATCGACGATGATCGAATGCAGCTTGGGGCCGTCGGGCGTGCCGTCCTGCTGCGTGCCCATCCACGAGCGGAACTGCGGATCGTCGTTGATGATGGAGAACGGCTTCCAGGTGACGCCGCCGTCTTCGGAACGGAACAGGCCCTGCGGGCTGGTGCCGGCGTACCAGACGTTCGGCTCATTGGCATGCGCGGGCGTCAGCCAGAAGGTGTGGTCGACCGAGCGGCCTTTTTCGCCCTCGGGCGCCTTGGCAAAGGCCGGTGGCTGCGCGGCTTCCTTCCAGGTCCTGCCCATGTCGGTGGAGCGGAACACCGTGGGTCCGAGGTGGCCGGTCTTCGCCGCGGCGAGCAGGGTTTTGCCGTCGCGCGGATCGAGCGCCATCTGGCTGATCACGTGGCCGAGGAAATGCGGGCCGTCGGCCTTCCAGGTTTTGCGCGATGCGTCGCCGTGGAACAGCCAGGCACCCTTGCGCGTGGCGACCAGCAGGGTGGTGCGGGGTTTGCGGGCGGGTGATTTTTTCCGGGAAGCGGCCATGACGGGCTCCTTGTCGTTGGGTGGATATCAGGCGCTGACGATGGTCTTGAAGCCGCCGAAAATCATGCGTTTGGCGTCGAAGGGCATGTCCTTGATGTCGCCCATCGCCGCGAGGCGCGGATCCTTCATCACCCTGGCGTTGACGCGGTCGCGGTGGGCGCGCGACCTGTAGACGATGTAGGCAAACACCACGGTCTCGTTTTTCTTCAGTTTCACGCTCTGCGGAAACGAGGTCCACTTGCCGGGTTTCACGTCGTCGGCGACGCATTCCATGTACTGCAGCGCGCCGTGGTCGCGCCACACCTTGCCCGCCTTGCGCGCGATGCTGCGATAGGCTGCAACGTTCTTTTTCGGTACCGGCAATACGAATCCGTCCACGTATGACATGAGTCTTCTCCTTGGTGGTGATGCAAAAGCGTGTTCAGCTTTTTTTAGCCTGTGCCGCGGCCACGGTTTCGCGGATCGGCCGCACCGGGCGCACCTCGATGCTGCCGACGCGCGCCGGCGGGATTTTCGACGCGATGCCGATCGCCTCGTCGAGGTTTTTGGCGTCGATCATGTAGAAACCGGCGAGCTGCTCCTTGGTTTCGGCAAAGGGGCCGTCGGTGACCGAGGTTTTGCCTTCGCGCACCCGCACCGTGGTCGCGGTCTGCACCGACTCCAGCGCTTCCGAGGCGATGCAGTGGCCGCTGTTGCGGATGGAGGCGTCGAATTCGACGCAGTCCTCGTCCGGCAGTTCGTTGAGACGCTTTTCGTCGAGGTAGACCAGGCACAGGTATTTCATTGTCGGCTCCGGTTCAGGGGTGGCGGTCGAAACCGAGGGCGGTGACAGTCTGTTCGTCTTCCGCGACCGGACGGATCTCCACGCAGCCGCGCGACGCACAGGGAATTTTCGCGGCGATACGGATGGCTTCGTTGAGGTCACGCGCCTCGATCAGGTAATAACCGCCAAGCTGCTCCTTGGTTTCGACCCATGGGCCGTCGGTCATCGATATTTTTCCGTTACGCACGCGGATCGTGGTGGCCTCCGACGGGGGCAACAGCCGGTTGCAGCCGAGGTAATGGCCGCTGGCGCGGATCTCGTCGGTGAATCGGGTGTATTCCGCAAAATGGGCCGCGGCATCGGCTTCCGTCATCTGTTCCATCACTTGTTCGGCACTGAGCAGGCACAGGAATTTCATAGGTATTTCCTTGATGTTTGGCGGTTCATTTTTCGGCGGCGGCTTTCATCGCCGCCAGCCCGGCTTCGAAATCTTTGCCGCACATTTTGTCCATATCGATCAGCAGGTGCATGATTTTGAAGAAGTACGGCACGGGCCCCTCCATTTTCCAGTTGACGCGTGTGCCGCCGCCCTCGGGTGCCAGCGTGAAGGTGACCGTGTTGTGCGCTGCGAACGGTTTCTCGAAATCGAGCCTGAGCACGACTTTCGACGGCGGCAGTGATTCCAGCGTCGTCATGCTGCCCTTGCCGACGTTCTTGTCGCCTTCCCAGGCGTAGGTCGCGCCCGTACCGCGGGTGGCGGCGCCGAAGCTGCGCCGCATCGCCGGATCCTTGTGTTCCCACGGCGACCAGGCGCCCCAGGCGCGGTAATCGTCGATCAGCGCAAACACTTTTTCCGGCGGCGCCTGGATCAGGGTGTTGCGCTGGACGGTGAAGGTGTCGGGCCGGGTCGCGGCGTAGGCCAGGAATGCGGCGACCAGCACGGGCACGGCAATGACAATGGTGGTGAGCATGGGAACTCCCGGGGGAAATATGGCGCTGCGTTATTTTGCCGCGGCTTTGCGCAGCGTGTCAGTGTTCATCTGTTCGCCCCGATGCCGATGGCCCGGAATTTCTCGATGGTTTCGCTGGGTTCGAAATCCTCGAGCTCGAAGAATTCGCGCACTTCGATCTCGGCGTCCCTGCCCCTGCCCGCGGGGTTCGGGAAACGTCTGGTCCACTCGATCGCTTCCTGCAGCGATTTGACGCTGATGATGGTGTAGCCGGCGATCAGCTCCTTGGTTTCGGCGAAGGGGCCGTCAATGTAAGTGCGCTTGTCGCCGCGGTACTGGATGCGCCAGCCTTTTGAACTCGGCTTGAGCCCGGATCCGTCGACCAGTACGCCGGCTTTGGCGAGTTCTTCGTGGTACTGCTGCATGTCCCGGAGCAGTTCTTCTTCCGGCATCACGCCGGCTTCGCTGTCCCGGGTGGCCTTGACGATGATCATGAAGCGCATGTCTATAACTCCTTGTTTATAAACGATATTTTATGCATGGTCGCAGCGGGGTAACGACCGTTCCTGTTCTCTGGTCGAACGGCCGGGCGCCGTTTCGACATCCCCTGGAAATTATTTTTTGAGCGCGGCGAGCCGGCGTTCGAGGAACCGCTGCTCCGGTTCCTGGCGGGTGAGCCGCAGCGCGCGCTGATAGGACGCACGTGCCTCATCGTCCCGGCCCAGCCGCCGGCAGAAATCGGCGCGTGCCGCGTGCGCCAGCCGGTAATTGGCGAGGTCGCCGCGGTCGAGTATGGCGTCGACCAGCGCCAGTCCCGCCTGCGGTCCGTCGCGCATCGCCACCGCCACCGCGCGGTTGAGTTCCACCACCGGCGAGGGTTCGATGCGCAACAATACATCATAAAGACCGGTGATCTGCGCCCAGTCGGTCGCCGCCGCCGTGGCCGCCTCGGCATGCAGCGCCGAGATCGCGGCCTGCAGCGCATAGGGCCCGACGCCGGCGGCCAGCGCGCGTTCGGCGAGCGCGGTGCCTTCATCGATCAGCGCACGATCCCACAAGGCGCGGTCCTGTTCGCCGAGCAGGATCAGGTCGCCTTCCGGGGTCGCGCGCGCCGCGCGCCGCGATTCGTGCAGCAGCATCAGCGCGAGCAGGCCGGTGGCCTCGGGCTCGGGCAGCAGTTCGACCAGCAGGCGCGCGAGGCGGATCGCCTCGCCCGAGAGATCGCGGCGGGTCAGCGTCGCACCCGACGACGCGGCATAACCTTCGTTGAACACCAGGTAGATCACCCGCAGCACGGCATCCAGCCGTTCGGGCAGTTCGGCGCCGGACGGCACCTGGTAGGGGATTTTTGCGTCGCGGATCTTGTTCTTGGCGCGCACGATGCGCTGCGCCAGCGTCGGCGCCGCGGTGAGGAAGGCCTGCGCGATTTCCTCGGTGGTGAGTCCGCAGACCTCGCGCAGCGTCAGCGCGACCTGCGCGTCGGGGGCGAGCGCGGGATGGCAGCAGGTGAACACGAGGCGCAGGCGGTCGTCCTCGATTTCTTCGGCTTCGGGCGCCTCCGGCGCGGCGATGTTTTCCACGGCCTCGTCGTCGAGCGCGTCCATGCGCGCGTCGCGGCGGATGCGGTCTATGGCCTTGAACCGGCCGGCCGACACCAGCCAGGCCCGCGGATTGGCGGGCGCGCCGTCGCGCGGCCACTGTTCGAGCGCGGCGCGGAAGGCCTCGTGCAGCGCTTCCTCGGCGGCGTCGAAATCGCCGAGCAGGCGGACCAGCGTCGCGAACACGCGGCGCGACTCGGCGCGGTAGACGGCGTCCACCATGGTGCGCAGGTCGGGAGGCGCTTCCACGATGGCGGTGACGCAGTAAAACAACCGGCCGGATCAGTCCTCGCGCATAGCCCGCGCTTTTTTCGCGGCAGGGCGCTCCCAGCAGCGGTTGATCCAGGCCTTGAGGTGCGGCCACTTCGACAGGTCGATCGACAGCGCGCGGTAGAGCGCGCCCGCGACGTTGAGGTCCGCCACCGAGAACGCCGGACCGGCCAGCCATTCCGATTTTTTCAGCGCGGTTTCCAGCACGTCGAGCGCGGGTGCGACGGCTTTCCATGCCGTCTCGGCGACGGCGGCCTTGCGCTCG
>JBFWOE010000184.1:0-5232 GCA_050250695.1 Burkholderiales bacterium | reverse complement strand
TGCATCACAAGTGTTTGATTATATTAAATATTTTTTTGCGGAGTGTGAGCCGCTGGATGGGCGCTCACGGTGCGAAGACAGCGATCAGGGAATACGGCAGTACTGCCGGTTGGGTTTGTCACCTAAAATTGGAAACTAAAAATGTCAACCATTACGCGTTAGGCTATACGTAGGGGAGGTAACGCAATGTCGATGCCGTTTTTGATCTTCACGTGCACCGCCTGTGATTACCAAGGTAGTAGCACGGTCATATGGGGCCGGTTCGACTATGACAATCAGGGACAGAAGTTACCGATAAAGCGAATGCTCGCATGGTGCGAGTCCTGCGATGACCTCGCGCCGGTAGAGATCCTTCCAAGCGTCTCAAGGATTCAGGAGCTTCGGATTGCCATCGAAGAGAAAACTGCACAGGTCTCTAGGTATAGAGAAGCGGCCGCACAAGGTCGGTCATTGTTGGGCAAGTTAGTGGGGGCTCAGCCTCGACTTCCGCCTGAAATTCAAGAGCTAGATTTTCAGCGGTCATATGCCGAGGACGAGTTGAGGGAAGAACACATGCGTCTCGAATTCCTTGCTGGACGCGAATCATCGGCGAAATGTCTTTTATGTGGCAGCGACGCTTGGATCGACTTGCCGCTCGGATACCGGCCAAGCGGCACAGCCGACAAGCCCGGTCCACCAGTGCGGGTTGGACTGCGTCATCCCGGATGTTCCGGACAGCTCTTGGTAGCTCATTCAGGAATTCGGGTTTCAAGGCGCCTCGATCAAAAGCACTATGACCGCGATGGCATTTTGCTCAACTGGCCACCTGATGAACCGAGTGGCATTGATTCCGGCGCATCAAAGGCGCAGGAAATTGACAAGAACGAGCTGATCAAGGAACTCATCCAGCGAAGAGTGCGCGGTGACCCGGTCGCCAAGTCTATGGGCTTTACTGCACGAACGATCGACTCTCTATCAGACCTACAGTTGGCTGGTACTCCTGAGGCCACCATTGTGACCATCGTTGAAACTTGGGTGCTATTACGTCGAGCGGGCGCGCGAGATGCTGATATTTTCTCTCGTATTGAAGACCACCGGTCACACGTGTTCCCTAGAGGGCAAATGCCAACGCCTTTGAACTTGATCACGTACATCAAATACCGCTTAATCCTTGAGCATTCGCGTGGAGCGCCTATGCCGGAAGTGTTCGTTGATTCCGCAATCGAGACCGCCATGCAGGCATATGCAGCCTAACGGCACGCCGCATCGAAGCGCGCGAGTGTCCCCGCTCATCAATCGCTATACCGCGCGCGCCGGTGAGCGTGGGCGCTGGGCTTAAGCATGACTACCTTCAGTGCTGACGGATTTCTTAGCGACGAAATTTCATATGGTTAGCGTGGTCCGACCCGCAATGGTCGCAGACGGAAGGCGTCCCAATTCAAGCGGGAAGCTTTCTGAGAATATGCAAGCGTGTCTCAGCCCGTAGTGTGCACAAATGAGTCTCAGTTCAATTATTCATTATCAAAAACCTATCAGGGATGGTCTGCGTGCGCGGATAACACGGCCTTCAATATATTTTGATCAAATAAAAGCGCCGCCACTTACAGGCAACAGCCAAATTGTTGGTGCCGCGTTTGATTATTTATTGCGTTTTTATATCCAGCGTGTAAATGACTTTTCGCAATCTTCGATGTGGGTTTCCGAAATTGGCGCAGAGCTTATCAATAATTTCTTATGCGATTATTTATCCCAAGACAATAAAGCTAACGCCTACCTTATTGATGCGAAAAAAGAGCATCGACGCTACTTAAAAACCGGTTCAGTTACGGAGAATTTATTGATTTGCATGTTGCGTCTCGCCTATCTTGATGTTGCCTGTCGTAAGGGGCCTTTCTTCATTGATTGGGAAGCTATTGAGTCGCCGCATCTTGAAGATGTCGCAGATTTGCGAGCGATGCTTGAGTTGGTTGGTGAGGCGTCGTTCAAGGCAGAAAAACTTTGTTTACTAAACCCAAATTTTGGCATTGCATCTGAATTGGTCGGAGGGGCTGATACTGATCTTCTTATTGATGATTGCCTGATCGATATTAAAACGACCAAGTATTCGCGGATTGATTCTCGTGATTTCTTTCAGCTGGTTTGTTATTACTTGCTATACAGGTTTGATGGAATTTCTTGTGGGGACTTCAGATCGGCGAGAAATAAAATTAATTATCTTGGGATCTATTTTGCTCGTCATGGATATTTCTGGAAGGTTGCGGTTGATGAGGTGTTTGTGCCGACTCCTCTGAGGGAAACGGCGGCATGGTTTTTCAAGTCCGTATGCAAATCAAAAAGTAAACGTCATATATATCTTCGTCGCTTTCGAAGTGCATTTGGTAGAAACCTGTTGATGTCCAACAGGACCGTTTAATCGGGCCGGCGCCTTGGCCACGTCATTTCAACCGCGGATTCAGCACATCCCTCAACCGGTCGCCGACCAGGTTGATGGCGACGATGGTGATCAGCAGCGCGATCCCGGGAAAAAAGCTGATCCAGTAGTTGCCCGCCAGCAGGTAGGCGTAACCGTTGGCGATCAGCAGGCCCAGCGAGGGCTCGGTGATCGGCAGCCCCAGCCCGAGGAAGGACAGCGTGGCCTCGAGCGCGATGGCATGCGCGACCTGCACCGTGGCGACCACGGTCAGCGGCGGCAGCACGTTGGGCAGCACGTGGCGGAACAGGATGCGCGCGCCGCCGTAGCCGGCGCACACCGCGGCATCGACATATTCCCTGTGCAGTTCGACCAGCGCAGCGGCGCGCACCGTGCGCGCGTAATAGGCCCACTGCACGATGACCAGCGCGATGATGATCTTGTCCACGCCCTGTCCGGTCAGCGCGAGCAGGATCAGCGCGACGAGGATGGACGGGAAAGACAGTTGCAGGTCGACGATGCGCATGACCAGTGCATCGATCGAGCCGCCGGCCCGCGCTGACGCGAGGCCGATGGCCAGGCCCAGCGCCAGCGCGGCGATGGTCGACAACACGCCGACGCCGAGGCTGATGCGCAGCCCGTAGAGGATCGCGGAAAACATGTCGCGGCCCTGGCCGTCGCTGCCCAGCCAGTAGGTGTATCCGGCGGAACTTGCCGCGCCGGGGGCGAGCTTGGCGTCGAGGATATCGAGCTGGGCGAGGTCGTAGGGATCCTGCGGCGCAATCCACGGTGCGGCCAGCGCCGCGAGCAGCATCACGCAGAGCACCCACAACGCGGACAGCGCGACGCGGTCGCGGGCGTATCCCGCAGCGAGTTCGCGCGCCGGCGACAGGGCGGCGTTCACCGTGAACCTTTCAGGCGCACCCGCGGATCGAGCGCGGCGTAACACAGGTCGACCAACAGGTTGATGAGGATGAACAGGAACACGACGACCAGCAGGTAGGCGACGATCACCGGGCGGTCGAGCATGTTGATCGAATCGATCAGCAGCTTGCCCATGCCCGGCCAGGCGAAGATGGTTTCGGTGACCACGGCAAACGCGATCAGCGTACCGAGTTCCAGCCCGGCGATGGTGACCACCGGGATCAGGATGTTGCGCAGCACATGCACGCGGACGACGTTGTGTTCGGCGACGCCCTTGGCGCGGGCATAACGCACGTAGTCCTGCAGCATCGCCTCGCGCGTGCCGGCGCGGGTCAGGCGCAGCAGCAGCGAAAGTTCGAACAGCGCGAGGTTGGTCGCCGGCAGCGCGAGGTGGCGCAGGCCGTCCCAGGTCAGGAAACTCACCGGTATGCCGAAGACGTCCACCGTCGCGCCGCGCCCGGTGGTCGGCAGCCAGCCCAGCTGCACCGAAAACACCATGATCAGCATCAGCCCGACCCAGAACGTCGGCAGCGAAAAACCGAGGATGGAGCCGGCCATGATGCCGCGCCCTATCCAGCTGTCCGGCTTCAGCCCGGCGAGCAGGCCCAGCGGGATGCCGAGCGCGATCGCGATCAGCATCGCCAGCAGTGCGAGTTCCAGCGTCGCCGGCAGGCGTTCGAGTATCAGCGTAATCGCCGGCACGTTGGCGACGAAGGAAGTCCCGAGGTCGCCGCCGAAAGCGCCGCTGAGGAATATCCAGTACTGCTGCCACAGCGTGCGATCGAGGCCCAGCTGCGCGATGGCCTGCGCGGTTTCCGCCTGGTCGGCCTGCGGGTTGATCAGGATGTCCACCGGGTTGCCGATGGCATAGACCCCGGCAAACACCAGCAGCGACATCACGACCAGGGTCAGCGCGCTCTGGCCGAGGCGGCGCAGCACGAAGTTCAGCATGGTGCCCGCGCGCCGCGGGTCGCGGCCTCAGCTGCCGGAAACAAAACGGCCGAGGCGCACCGCGGTCTGCCCGCGGTAGAGCCGCTTCGAGGGCATCACCAGCACGCAGCCGTCGTACGGCGTGCGCACTTCGCGCTCGCCGTCCCAGCCGATCAGCGTGCCGGCCTGCTCGATGACTTCCAGCCCGGTGAACGGGCGCGCGAAACGGAAGGCCTCGGCTTCGATGGTGACCGGGTGGGTGACTTCCACCGTCTTTTGCGGGAGCGGCGTTTCGGCGAAACGCAGCGGCCCGCGTTCGGGGTCGATGCTGCCGCAGCGGGCGAGGAATCGCAGCGTGGTTTCGCGCGCGACATCCACTGTGCGCCGCGCCCAGTGCTGGCCGCATTCGACCAGCAGCGCGTTTTTTGTGCTCGCGGCGTCGCCGAAGGCGGCGTAATCGCGCATGCGCCTGCCGGCCGCGTGCCCCGAGTCGCAGACCGCCAGCGCGGGATAAGCGATTTCTCCGGCGAGGATGCGTCCCTTGGCCAGCGGTCCGGCGAGCAGCAGCGGTTCCGAGGGATGCTGCATCGAGTGGATGTCGAGCAGCAGGTCTACCGTGTCGAGCAGCGGCCGCAGGATGCGCGCGCGGCGCAGGTCGATGCTGTCGCGTTTGCCGTCGAGCACTTCGGCGGTCCACAGCCGGTTGAAGTCTTCCTCGACCCAGCGCGAGGCTTCGGGTTTTTCGGGGTCGAAGCGTTCGAACGCTTCGACATTGCAGAACACCAGCGACAGCCGGCCGTGCAGCGGCCGGATGCCGGCGCGGAACAGTTCGTCGAGGACGATCGCGCCGCAGATCTCGTTGCCGTGGGCGAGTGCGGTGATCATCACGTGCGGCCCGGGCTTGCCGCTGTCGAAGGTGGTGGCGTAGTCGATGCCGGTGTTGCCCTTGCGATAGGGGCTGATGTCCGGCTGTGCGATTTCCACGGTGT
>JBFWOE010000183.1:0-5331 GCA_050250695.1 Burkholderiales bacterium | reverse complement strand
CGCCCGCCCCGCAGGGTCCGCATGGATTTTTTGCGGCGCAGGGATTTTTCGCAGCGCAAGGATTTTTTGCGCCGCAGGGGTTGCGTTTGGCCGCGCAGGGATTTGCGGCGCATCTGGAACTGCGGATTTGCCCCTGCAAGGGTTGCAGGGGCTTGCACCATGACCGACCGGAATCCCCAGGGAAAGGGTGAGGATGCCTGCCGACAGCAGGGAGCGCGTGATGGGGCTTTGGACGGTTCTCACTTGAATTCCTCCTGCGGGATTGACTGGGTGTAAAGAAAGTGATGATCGGGCGCGCGAGAAGCCGGGCGGAAACCGGGCTTCTCTTCAAAAGCGATCACCGGAAGCATGCGGTAATCTTTGAAGCCGGTTACTTGCGAGCCTTGCAGGGATTTTTCGCGGCACAGGGGTTTTTCGCCGCGCAAGGATTTTTCCCGGTCGACGCTTTTCTGGCTCCGCCACATCTGGCTGCACAGGGATTTCTTGCGGCGCAGGGGTTTTTCCCGGCGCAGGGATTTTTGGCCCTTGATTTTGCGGTGCAGGGATTTGCGCCGCAGGGTGCCGCCGCAAGGACGGCGGGGGCGTTCAGTGCAAAAGCGACAACGCCGGCTGTGGCCAGGGTTCTTGCGGCAGCAATTGTTCTCGATTTCATCAATTTCTCCATTCGGTTGGTGACAGGCGTGAAAGAACGGTTCGTTGCGCACGAAACATTCAATAGTTACCGGATGAAGACCGGAGTCAGGGCGGAAAACTTACAGGAGCACGAAATATGCCGTGCGTACACGGCGGGCTGCCGATGCTTTGCGGGCGGATCTGCGGAAATCATTGATATGAATCATAAAAATGGCAATAACAACCCAATCCTAAATTCTGTCCCGAGATCTGTAACCGGGGTGGTTGAATAAACGAATCAACTGAATGGAGGTGCTGCATGACCCTGTGCCGTTGGATTTTTTTTGCAATCGAGGCGGGCGCAAGCAAGATCATGAAAACCGATGACCTGACCCTGATGCTGTCGCGCAATGCGGGGGCCGTAAGTCGGCACGAGTCGGAATTGCGCCATCTTTGTGCGTTGCTGCTCGGCATATCCAGCGCCGCAGTGTTGATGTGGCTGGTGCTCGGTGTCAGGCCTGATCTGGACCGGGCGCTGGGCGTCACCTTGTTTTGGGTCAAGCCGGGTTTCCCGGCGGCGCTTTTTGCCGGGGCGGTCATCGCATTCCTGCGGCTATCGGTGCCGGGCAGATCGCCTGGGCGCGTCGCGGTGATGCTGGGCACCCCGCTCATTATCCTGTGGTTTTTTTCAGCGGTATCGCTGCTGTCTGCCCCGGATGATGCGGTACATGATCTGGTTTTCGGCAAAACTTGGGCGTCTTGTCCGCTGCTGGTGACCGTCCTGTCAATGCCGCAGTTTGCGGCGACTTTCTGGCTGTTGCATGAATTGGCTCCCACCAAGCCGGTCGCAACCGGTGCCGTCGCCGGATTGCTTTCAGGTTGCGTCGGCGCTTTCTTTTACGCGTTTTACTGCCCGGAGAGTTCCTTGCCGTTCATCGGCATCTGGTACGTGCTTGGCATATTGATTCCTGCGGCTGCAGGAGCCGTGCTGGGGCATAGGCTGCTGCGCTGGTGATTTGCGGGTTGGATATTGCGCGGGTGCAGAACTGAGGGGCGCAGGCGCATGGCGGGCCGGGTATCCGACCGTATCATGATTCCCGCTCCCAATACCGGATACGGAAACCGGCATTGCGCGATAAGGACCGGATTTTTATTGATTATCGAAGGCGCTGCAGCGGTCAAAAGTGTTGCGCTGTAACTGGCGTGCGATTGGCCTAGAGGATCGCTGTGCCGGGCACGGATGGGTTGGGGGGCGTTTTCTGCCGGTCAAAAAATGCATAAGCCCTCGGGCCGTTGGCGATTACGTAATGAAGGAAGATCTGCGCGTGATTGTGTCCGGTGTAGTAATCACGCCAATGATCGGTTTCGCAGCCCAGGTAAAGCATGGCATCGCCGGGCTCGAGATCCATGCGGATGGCTTTGCTTTTCGGTGAATCAATATAAAGCGGCCAGGGGGTGTCCTGCGCAAGATTCAGCGTGATGCTGATCTCGCAGGCGTCCCGGTCGCGGTGTCGTCCCAGCGGTTCGCCGTGCCGGTAAAGGCGGCCATTGGCGTAAGTGGGCAGCACCGGTTCGCCACACAGTTCCGACACCACCGGGTTTTTCTGGACCAGGAGGCGCACAAAGGGCAGGAAATTGTATGCAGCCGGCGATTGGGGCGCCTGTGGGTCGCGTATGCAACCGCCGACCATTTCCAGATGCCGGAATTCCTGCGCGAGGATACGGGCGCGTTTTGCGCTGATAAACCCGGGCAGCCGCAGGTGATGGTTCCGTAACAAGTTCGGATTCA
The DNA here is from genome assembly GCA_050250695.1 of Burkholderiales bacterium. Classification (GTDB taxonomy): domain Bacteria; phylum Pseudomonadota; class Gammaproteobacteria; order Burkholderiales; family SG8-41. Next base: position 2,930 of record JBFWOE010000183.1, on the reverse strand, counting down.
TTTTTGAGTTCGCAATGCATGTCGATTGGGGTGACTGTGAAGTCAGCGGTTTGATCCTGCAGGATTTCACGGCGTCCCCGGATTCTTCAAATGCATAAGACCGTTTGACGCACTGAAAACTTACGTGTCCTCCTTGCGCAGAAATATTCATGGGCCGGAACATATTCCGGATTTCATTGCCTGACGGATGCGGCGGATATTGTTTGCAGCCATGAATCAGCACAGGGGCTGTTGTGAATAGAAGGCATTTCATCGCGGGATCGGCGGCTTTGATGGCTTACGGCTGGGTCGGGCAGGCCGCGCCACGCAACAGGGGTATCGTCGGGCAGCAAGCACCCGAACTCGAAGTGGATTCATGGATCGATCCAGACGGCCGGCCGGGCAGCTTCCGGCTTGCGGATCACCGGGGGAAATGGATTTTTCTGAAGTGTTTCCAGAATTGGTGCCCGGGCTGCCACAGCCACGGTTTTCCTGCATTGCAAAAGGTGGCGTCAGCATTTGCGGGAGACACCGGCGTGGCGGTGGCCGGCATCCAAACCGTTTTTGAGGGGTTTCACACCAATACGCGCGAAGCCGTGCGCCGCTTGCAGTTGCGCTACCGCCTGCGCATTCCCATGGGGCATGCCCCGGGAGATCGTGCTGGTGATCATCTGCCACGCCTGATGAGACAGTACCGGACCGGTGGCACACCCTGGATCATCATCATCGACCGAGGCGGGAAGGTGGCCTATGACGGATTCAGTGTGAATCCCGAGGCAGTGATCCGGCATTTCCGTTCAGCCTGACCGACCGGCGGCGAGCGCGGCATTCAGCGCGTTATTGACTGCAACCCTCTGATTGCGTTAGTCTTTTACTAAAACGCGCGGTTTGCGTCGCGTGCTTCAGACCATGACGGCTGCCTCCTCGGAAGTTATTGCCGCGGCAGCCGGGATGATAAAAAAATCAACAATACCGGCTTTGCCGGCTTATTGCCCTGTCCACCCCATCAATCGTGACCGCTCCCGATTTCCAGTCTTGGGCTGCCGCCGGCCAGTCCCGCATCGAAGCTTTCCTGCAGCGCATACTGCCGCAGCCGGAGATCGCGCCGTCGCGCCTGCACGCGGCGATGCGTTACGCGGTGCTCGGCGGCGGCAAACGCGTGCGCCCGCTGCTGGCCTATGCAGCCGGCGAAGTGTCGGGTGCCGATCCCGAGCGCGTCACCGTCGCCGGCGCGGCGGTGGAAATCATTCATGCCTATTCGCTGGTGCACGACGACCTGCCGTGCATGGACGATGACGTGCTGCGGCGGGGCAAGCCGACCTGCCACGTCGAGTTTGACGAGGCCACCGCGCTGCTGGTGGGCGATGCGCTGCAGAGCCTGGCGTTCCAGCTGCTGGGCGATTACCGGCTCGCCGACGACGCCACCGCGCAGCTCGACATGATCAAGCTGCTGGCGACCACGGCGGGTTCGCGCGGCATGGCGGGCGGCCAGGCCATCGACCTGGCCGCGGTGGGTGAGACGTTGACCGTCCCCGAACTGGAATTCATGCACATCCACAAGACCGGCGCGCTGATCCGTGCCGCTGCAGTGCTCGGCGCGCGTTGCGGCAACGGCCTCGATGACGCCGGACTGTCGCGGATCGATGCCTACGCCAAGGCGATCGGGCTTGCCTTCCAGGTGGTCGATGACGTGCTCGACGCCGATGCGCCGACGGCGACGCTGGGCAAGACCGCCGGCAAGGATGCCGAGCGCGGCAAACCGACCTATGTCAGCGCCATGGGCATTGCGCAGGCACGGGCGCTGGCGGCGGATTTGCGCGAGCAGGCGCTGCAGGCCATCGCGCCGTTCGGGGAGCGCGGGGCGCGGCTGGCGCAACTGGCGGATTTCATCGTCCTGCGCAAGTTCTGAGACAATAACGGCATGACAGCGATATTGACCATGGAAGGATCGGGGGACCAGGACCGGCCCGAGTACGGGCTGCTGAAATCCCTGGCCTCGCCAGCCGACCTGCGGCTGCTCGAGCGCAGCCAGCTGCCGCGGCTGGCCGACGAGCTGCGCGCCTACCTGCTGGAGTCGGTGAGCCAGACCGGTGGCCACCTGTCGTCCAACCTCGGCACTGTCGAGCTGACCATCGCGCTGCATTACGTGTTCGACACGCCGCATGACCGCCTGGTGTGGGACGTCGGCCACCAGACCTACGGCCACAAGATACTGACCGGCCGCCGCGAGGCGATGAAGCACCTGCGCATGTGGCAGGGCATCTCGGGTTTCCCGCAGCGCACCGAATCCGTCTACGACACCTTCGGCACCGCGCATTCGAGCACTTCGATCAGCGCCGCGCTGGGCATGGCGGTGGCAGCCAAGCTCAAGGGCGAGCCGCGCCATGCAGTGGCGATCATCGGCGACGGCGCAATGAGTGCGGGCATGGCTTTCGAGGCGCTGAACAATGCCGGCGCCATGGATGTCGACCTGCTGGTGGTGCTCAACGACAACGACATGTCGATCTCGCCGCCGGTGGGCGCGCTCAACAAGTACCTGGCGAAACTGATGTCGGGGCGTTTCTACGCCGCGGCCAAGGGGCTGGGCGAAAAAGTCCTGGGGGACCTCGCACGCCGCGCCGAGGAACACGTCAAGGGCATGGTCACGCCGGGCACGCTGTTCGAGGAATTCGGCTTCAACTACATCGGTCCCATCGACGGCCACGATCTCGACGCGCTGATCCCTACGCTGCACAACATCAAGCGCCTGAAGGGCCCGCAGTTCCTGCACGTGGTGACGCGCAAGGGCCAGGGTTACAAGCTGGCGGAAGCCGACCCCATCCTGTATCACGGCGTGTCGAAATTCGACCACAAGTCGGGCATCGCCACGGGCAAGTCAGGCGGCAAATCCGTCAGCAAACCGACCTACACCCAGGTCTTCGGCGAATGGCTGTGCGACATGGCCGAACGCG
>JBFWOE010000182.1:0-5414 GCA_050250695.1 Burkholderiales bacterium | reverse complement strand
TCGCCGCGGTGATCGAACACGACGGCGGCGGTCCGACCGTGGTCGCCGGCCATGCCTTCGGCAATTTCGTCGCACGCACCATGGGCGCGGACTACCCGCAGCTGACCCGTGCCGTGATCCTGCTTGCCGCGACGCACACCTGGCCGCTGGCGCAGGACCTGCGCGACTCCATCAACAAATGCCACCAGATGGATCTGCCCGAAGAAGTCCGCCTGAAACACCTGCAGCACGTCTTCTTCGCGCCGGGCAATGACGCCCGCGTCTGGCTGGACGGCTGGGACGAGGCGGTGATGCACGCAGAGCGCGCCGCCACCGAAGCCACGCCCAAGCCGGAATGGTGGACTGCGGGCAAGGTACCGGTCCTGGACGTGCTTTCGCTGAAGGACCCGCTGTCGCCGCCGGACAGCATCTTCACCTATCGCGACCAGTGGGGCGCCGGGCGCGTGACCATCACGAAGATCGACAACGCCGCACACGCGCTGCTGCCCGAGCAGCCGGACGCGGTCGCCGCGGCCATCGTCAACTACATGAAAACGCTGCCGTGAAGCTGTACTGGTCGTCACGCTCGCCATTCGTGCGCAAGGTGATGATCTTCGCGCACGAATGCGGTCTGGCCGGGCGCATCGAATGCCAGCGCACAGCGGTTGCCATGAACAAGCCCAACCTCGAGCTGCTGAAAACCAACCCGCTGGGGAAGATTCCGACGCTGGTGCTCGATGACGGTTCGGTGCTCTACGATTCGACGGTGATCTGCGAATACCTCGACAGCCTTCACGACGGGCGCAAACTGTTTCCGGCATCGGGCGCAGCGCGGTGGACGGCATTGCGGCGCCATGCGCTCGGCAACAACCTGATGGACAACCTGATGCTGTGGCGCAATGAGCGGCTGCGGCCGCAGGCGCAACAGTCGCCGGAGACGCTGGCCGCATTCGAACTCAAGGTGCGCAACGCCGTTTCCGCGCTCGATGCCGAAGCCGATGCACTGGCTGCGACCCCGGTGGACATCGGCCATGTCGCCATCGGCTGCGCGCTGGGTTACGCTGACTTCCGTTTCAGCCACCTGGATTGGCGCGCCGGCCGCGACCGCATTGCCCGCTGGTACGACCAGTTCGCGCAGCGCCTGTCGATGCACAACACCGTCCATGTCGATCAATAGAACAGAATAATCGCGAGGAGAACCGCCATGAAGAAACTGACAACCCTGCTGTTGCTGCTGATCGCGCTGCCGGTCGCTGCGCAATCCTATCCGTCCAAACCGTTGCGGCTGGTCGTGCCCTTCCCGCCCGGCGGCCCCACCGACATCGTGTCGCGGCTGCTGGCGCCGAAAATGGCGGCCGCGCTGGGCCAGCAGATCGTCGTCGAGAACCGCGGCGGCGCCGGCGGTGCGATCGGCACCGAGCAGGTGGCCCGCGCTGCGCCCGACGGCTACACCCTCGTCATGGGCACTATCGGCGGCCTCGCCGTGGCGAAAAGCCTGAATCCGAAACTGGGTTACGACACCCTGCGCGACCTCGCGCCGATCACGCAGAGCGTGTCGGTGACCAGCATCCTCGTCGTACATCCGTCGGTGCCGGCAAAAAACGTCAGGGAACTGCTGGCGCTCGCCAAAGCCGCGCCCGGAAAGCTGAACTATGCGTCTTCGGGCAACGGCACCATCACCCACCTCGCCGGCGAACTGCTGAAACTGACGGGCAAGGTCAACATCGCCCACGTACCGTACAAGGGCGGCGCGCCGGCGCTGGTCGCGCTGGTGTCGGGTGAAGTCGACATGAGTTACGAGAACAGCCTGATCATCACCCCGCACATCAAATCGGGGAAAGTCCGCGGACTCGCCGTCACCAGCGCAAAACGCTCGGCGCTGCTGCCGCAGCTGCCTACCATCGCCGAAACCCTGCCCGGCTACAGCGCCAGCGGCTGGTACGGCTTGCTGGCCCCGGCGAAAACCCCGCAGCCGGTCATCGCCCGCCTCAATGCCGAAGCCGTCAAGGCGCTGCGCTCCCAGGACGTGGTCGACAAGCTGTCGGGCCAGGGCGCTGAGCCGGTGGGCAGCACGCCGGAGGAATTCACTGCCTTCATCCGCAGCGAAATCGACAAGTGGGCGAACCTGGTCAAAGCCGCGAAGATGCGCACTGATTGATCATGGCCGCCGTCCTGCAATCCGCTGCCGCCGCCCCCGACCTGTCGCGGCTGTTGAGCCCGCGCGGCGTCGCCATCGTCGGCGCATCCACCGATCTGTCACGCATCGGCGGCCAGCCGATCAAGTTGCTGAGCGATTACGGCTACACGGGGAAAATCTACCCGGTCAATCCGAAATACACCGAGGTCAAGGGACTCACCTGCTATCCCGACCTCGCTGCAGTGCCCAAACCCTGCGATGTCGCGCTGATCGCGCTGTCGGGCGCGCTGGTGCCCGGCGCCATCGAACAATGCGGCAAGGCGGGCATCCCGTTCGCGCTGATCCTCTCCGCCGGCTTCAGCGAGGCCGGCGACACCGGCCGCGCGCTCAACGAAAAACTGCTGGCCGCGATCAAGTCCAGCGGCGTGCGCGTGGTCGGCCCCAACTGCCTGGGACTGGCCAACCTCGCGGAAAACTACCGGCTCGGCTTCGGCGGCACGCTGCAATTGAAGACCCTGAAGGCCGGACCGATCGCGATGGTCACCCAGTCCGGCGGCTTCGGTTTCGGCGTGGTCGCCACCGGCTGCTATTACGGCCTCGGCTTCAACCACGTGGTATCGACCGGCAACGAAGTCGACCTCACCGCGCTCGACTGGATGGAATACCTGATCGAGCGCCCCGACGTCGAGATCCTCACCGCCTTCCTCGAAGGCACCACCGAGGGCATGCGCCTGCGCCGCCTCGGCGCACGCGCGCTGGAACTGGGCAAGCCGGTGCTGGTGTGGAAAGTCGGCAATACCGACATCGGCAGCAAGGCCGCGACTTCGCACACCGCCCGGCTGACTGCGGGCTACGAGCTGTTCCGTGCCGCGTTCCGCGAAGGCGGCTTCATCGAAGTGCGCGACATCGACGACCTGGTCGACATCTGCAAGGCCTTCCGCGCGAAGAAACTGCCGCGCAGCAACCGCGTCGGCGTGATGACCCTGTCCGGCGGCGCCGGCGTGCTGCTCGCCGACCGCTGCGTGTCGCACGGGCTGACGCTGCCGAAACTGGCCGATGAAACCCGCGAACGGCTGCGCGGCATCGTCGTCGCCTACGCCTCGATCGAAAATCCGATCGACACCACCGCCAACGGCTACAACGACAATTTCATGTCGTACACCAACACCATGCGCGAAGTGCTGGCCGATCCCAACATCGACGCCATCGTCGCCCGCTCGCCGCGCGGCGGCGTGGTGCAGACCTGGGCCGAGGGCCTGGTCGAGATGCTGAAAACCAGCGACAAGCCGCTGATCCTCAACTGGCCAACCTCGCCCGACGACAATGCACCGGCGATGCGCTGGCTGGAAGAACACGGCGTGCCGTGCATACTGGCGCCGGGCCGCGCGGTCGATGCGCTGGCCGCACTGCATGAATTCGCGCGCAAGCGCCGCGACTTCGAAGCCGCGCGCGCGCGCGGCGGCAAACGCCTGGTCGCGCCGCAGAAACTCGACCTGCCGGCTGCCGGCACGCTGGGCGAACATGCATCGAAAGCGCTGCTCAAGGCCTACGGCATCGCGGTGACAGAAGAGAAACTGCTGGCTCCGGAGGCCGTGGAGAAACTTTCGGCAGCGCCGCTGCCATTCCCGCTGGCGGTCAAGATCGAATCCGCCGACATCCCGCACAAGACCGAGGCTGGGGTGATCCGTCTCCACATCAACAGTCTCGAGGCGCTGAAGCAGGCCGCGCGCGAGGTGCTTTCCGCGGCCAAACAGTACAAACCCGGTGCGCGCATCGATGGCATCCTCGTGCAGCAGATGGCCGGCGGCGAGGAAGTCATCCTCGGCGCAGTCAACGATCCGCACTTCGGCCCGCTGGTCGCCGTCGGGCTCGGCGGTGTGTTCACCGAAATCATGCACGACGTCACCCACCGCTACGCCCCCTTCGACGCCGAAACCGCGCGGGCGATGCTCGACGAGATCAAGGGCGTGAAACTGCTGCAGGGTTATCGCGGCCGTCCGGCCTGCAACATTGCCGCGCTGGCTGATGCGATGTCGCGGCTGTCGCTGCTGGTCGCCGATCATGCCGACCGCATCGCCGAAATCGACATCAATCCTCTGTTCGTCAATGCCGATGGCGTGGTCGCGGCGGACGCACTGGTGGTGTTGAAGTGAGTACCATGCCGTTCAAAACCCGCATCACCGACCTCTACGGCATCCGCCTGCCGGTGATCGCCAGCGGCCTGATGTGGCTGGCCGAACCGGTGTACGTAGCCGCGGTGGCGCGTGCCGGACTGATCGGTTTCATGACCTCGGCGAGCTTTCCGGATACTGACGCATTGCGCGCCGGCATCCGCCGCTGCCGCGAACTCGCACAGGGCAAACCCTTCGGCGTCAACGTGATGATCCGCGTCAGCCGCGACGGCAAGGACCGCGTCACGCCGCTGATCGACGCCGTGATCGACGAGGGCGTGAAGTATGTAGAGACTGCCGGCAACAATCCCGAGCCGTACCTGAAACGCCTGAAGGACGCCGGCATCATCGTGCTGCACAAGGTGCCGGGCGTGCGTTACGCGAAAAAAGCCGAGTCACTGGGCGTCGATGCGGTGACCGTGGTCGGCGCCGAAGCGGGCGGCCATCCCGGGGTCGAACCGGTGGGCAGCATGGTCGCCGCCGCTGCCGCCGCGCGCGCGATCAAAATCCCGCTGGTCGTTGCCGGCGGCATCGGCACCGGCGAACAGCTGGTCGCGGCGCTGGCGATGGGTGCCGACGGCGTGGCGATGGGCACGCGTTTCCTGGTGTCCGAGGAAATCTGGGCGCACCGCCTCTACAAGGAACGCCTGGTCGCTGCCGGCGAAACCGACACGACGCTGTTATTGCAGTCGATGCGCAACACCCAGCGCGCGCTGAAAACCGGACACGTGGCGATGATCCAGCAGCTCGAACGCGACAACGCCGACACCCAGACACTGCTTCCGCACATCATGGGTACCCTCGGCCGCAAGGCCTACGAAACCGGCGATTACGAAAAAGCCATGCTCTCCTGCGGTCAGGGCGTGGTGTTCGCCGACCGCATCGAACCCGTCGCCGCGATTGTCGACCGCCTCGAAGCCGAAGCGCATGATGCAATGAAGCGGCTGCAGACTCTTTACCACGCACCATCACAGGCGGCCGGCCGCGCCGCCTGACCATTGCAGGAGACCCCGATGAAGTCACTCAAGCACATGTTTTTATTGATGTTTATTGGCGCATTCAGCATTGCCGCAAACGCCCAGCAATATCCGAACAAGACCGTACGCCTGGTCGTGCCGTTCGCCGCC
>JBFWOE010000181.1:0-5594 GCA_050250695.1 Burkholderiales bacterium | reverse complement strand
CGCGCCCAGGCCGTGGGCCTTCATGCGTTCGCGCGCGCGCTCGAGCCGGTATTTGCGCAGCCGGTCCCAGTTGATCCGTTCCTGCCAGTCCAGTCCCACCATCCCTACGTTTGCCATGTTGCTCTCCTGTTAGTGAAACCTGATTCCCGAACCCTTGCCGGTCAAAACTTCAGCCGGTGAAATCTAGCATGCGCCCCTGCGCTGCTCAAGCAGCGTTCCGCGGGCCTGAACCATTACTGCGTCGGTATTTTTGCGTCGCGGATCACCTTTCCGAAACGCTCGGTCTCCGACTTGACGAAGGCAGTGAAATCCCCGGGGCTCTTGCTGGTGATCGCGGCAACGCCGCTCGCACCCAGCCGTTTCAGCACGGTGGCGTCTTTCATCGCCGTATGACCAACCTTCAACAGCGTATTGACCGCCGCGGCCGGGGTGCCCTTGGGTACGAAAAGGCCCTGCCAGGAACCGACTACGACGTCGAAACCCTGTTCGCGCATGGTCGGCGTTTCCGGCAATGCATCGCTGCGCTGGGGGGCGACGATGGCCAGCATGCGCAACCGGCCCTGCTTGGCATAAGGCAGGGTGGAGCTGAAGGTGGCGAACATGAACTGGACTTCGCCGCCGAGCAGGCCGATGGTGGCAGGACCGGCACCGCCCTTGTACGGCACGCCGACCGCGCGGGTGCCGGTGGCGTTGAGGAACATGATGGTTTCAAGGTTGTTGGCGCTGCTCGGCGCCGGCGAACCGTAATTCAGCTTGCCCGGATTGGCTTTCAGATGTGCGATCAATTCCTTCACCGATTTTGCCGGTACCGATGGATGCACCGCCAGGCTGCCAGGCACATCCACGACCTGGGTGATGGGGATCAGGTCTTTCAGCGGACGAAACTGGAACTTGGTGTAATACACCGGGTTGATCGCCATCGTGCCGACATTGCCGAGGAGGAAGGTATAACCGTCGGGGCTGGCGCGCACCGCGGTTTCGACACCGATGTTGCCAGCTGCGCCGGGACGGTTGTCGACCACCACTGTCTGCTTCAGCTGATCGGCCATCGCCGGCTGGATGATGCGGCCGACGAAGTCCGAAGCGCCGCCCGGCGCGAAGGGCACGATCATGCGCACCGGACGATTGGGATAAGCGTCGGCGGCGAACGCGGCGCCGCACACGACAGATGACAGGACTGCACCGGCAACGATACCGCCTAGTTTCACCATGATGTCTGCTCCTTTGGTTTAATTACTTGATTTAATTATATTTTTTCATCGCCGGGTGCGATGGGCAGTTGCACCGGGCGCTTGAGCTTCGCCGACAGGTCGATGGCTTTGGTCAGCATCAGGCGGTTATGGCCTTCCGCCGCAGTGGCATGCTGGGTGGTCGCGCCCAGCGACACCCGGTTCAGCCAGGAATTTGTTTCCTCGCGCATCGGGCCGCGCAGTTCTCCGAGGGCAATGTCGCCCACCGGGTAGCTGGTCAGGAAATCGACATGGCGGCGCTTGTCCGGCGCGTAACCTTCGCCCTGGATCAGGTTGGTGGCGAGCACGATGTCGCGGTGGGTATCGTCGATGGTCAGCACACCCTCGGTGCCGACCGCGCCAACTTCCAGGCTGTAGACCGCGCCGGGCCAGACTTCGGGCAGCGCCCAGGAAATCACGCCGTGGTAGATCGCTCCGTCGTCGAAGCTGATGGTGTAGCCGGTGCCGTCCACACCCTGCCAGGTGGGACCCAGCGCCTTGTTCACCGAGCGCGCATAAACTTCGACCGGCTTCTTGGCTTCCATGAGCCACATCACGACGTCGAGGGCGTGGGTGCCTGAAATCACCATCGGCGTCACTTCGGCGCGGTTGTCGCTTCGCTTGTAGTTGTCGATTGCCACCAGACGGTTCATGAAGGCACGCGAGGTAACCATCGTCACCTCACCGAGCGAGCCGGCGCGCACCTTTTCCTTCGCCACCAGCCAGCGACGGCGGAAACGCTGGGTATAGCCGATGACGGCGTCGACACCGTGCTTCTCTATGGCGGCCAGTGTTTGTGCCGATTCGCCGAGGTCGGTAGCGAGAGGTTTTTCGATCAGCATCGGCAGCTTGCGTTCGGCGGCGAAGATCACCGGATCGACGTGCAGGTGTTCGTCGGTGCACACCGCGACTGCATTGACTTCAGGCCGTGACAGCAGCTCGCGGAAATCCGTGGTGACGAAATCGCCGCCGCATTTCTCGCGCACGATTTCGCCGCGTTCGGGGTTGAGTTCGGCAATGCCGATCCAGCCCACCGAAGGATGGCGTGCAGCCAGCTCGGCACGGATCAGGCCGACGCGGCCGGCGCCGATTATGGCAAGGCCGATTTTTTTCAGGTCTTTCTTCATCGCGCGCCCCCGGCGGCAGCGAGCGGCCGTGATTCGGGCAGGGGCAGGCTGACCGGTTCATTGCGCTCGGCGGAAATGTCGGCGGCGACGTAGACCTCCATCACCTTGCGTGCCTCCTCGGCAGTGACCAGCACCGGGCGGTCGCAGCATACGGCCTCGATGAAGTGCACGGTTTCGGCATGCATGGGCCCGGCAAAGGCGTGGTCGACGCGCTCGCCCGGCATGGACGACATCGGCAGCTGCATGCCGCTTTTCATCGTGTTGAGGATGACATCCCGGTGCGTGTCGTCGCAGATCAGCGCGCCGTCGGTGCCGATCATCTCGATCCAGGTCGAGCAGGCGTTGGGATAACCAGGTGGCAGGCTCCAGCCGGCGCCGATGACGAAGGACATGCCGCTGTCCATGGTCACGGTGATCCACTGGGTGTCGGGCACGTCGGCGCCGCTGTTGGCGCGCATAACGCCGTAATTGACCTGCGAGTAGACGCGGACCGGTTTGGCGGGGGCAAGGCACCACAGGATGAAGTCGAGGTCGTGGGTGGCTTCCATGGCCGCCGGCGAGAGCTTGCTGCGGCCGGTGATCTTGGCGCCGAGGCTGCGCTGGATGTGGCGGCTGACCAGTGCGCTGACCGGTTTGCCGATCGCGCCGTTATCGATGCATTTCTTGACGTAGGCGTATTTGGGATTGAAACGCTGCGAGTAGCCGATGGTGAACTTGACGTTTTTGCGACGGGCAATCGCGATCAGCTCATCGGCTTCATGCAGTTCGACGGCGATCGGCTTTTCCAGGAATACATGCAGGCCGGCTTCCAGGCAATCTCGTGCCATCGGGTAGTGCAGGGCTTCCGGCGTGGCCGAAATCATCACTGCGTCCAGATCCTTCACCTCGAGCAGGCTGCGGTAGTCGGCAGTCGCGGTTTTGGCACCGGTGTTTCTGGCCACCTCGGCCAGACGCTCGGGTTTGGTTTCGACGATGTGCAGATCTTTCACTGCCGGATTGATCGCACAGGTGTCGGCACGAATGCCGCCGCACCAGCCGGTGCCGATGATGCCTACGTTGATGGGTCTCACTGATGCTCCTCGGGACAGCGCGCCGGCAATCGGACGCGGATTCTGTTGACGTGACGAGCGCCGATGTTAGCGGGGCGGGGACGGGGCGACAAATACCGAATTACGGTTGATGACATATCAAATTGTTATGGATAAACTGGCTATCTCCAGGCACAGCCCCATGCCGCGCCGCAACATGAATTTCACTGCAGAAGATGTCGCAATCATGGAAAAGTCCCCATGGATCCGGTCGATGACATGCATGCCGCTTTGTTATCCCATCCCCAGCCACACCAGAACCCGCTCCTGACCGCCTGTGGACCTGCGAGGCATCCGTTATTTCGTCCAGATCGCCGAACTCGGCAGCATGACGCGTGCCGCACAGCACCTGCGCGTGGCGCAGCCGGCGCTGTCGCGCCATGTTCGCGCACTGGAACAGGAACTCGGCGTCGCATTGATGGTACGGCTGCCGCGCGGGGTGCGGCTGACCACCGCGGGACGCCAGTTCCTAGATCACTGCCAGCGCATTCTGCGCGAACTCGGGCGGGCGCAGGACGCTCTGCGGAGCGGGGGAGCCGCCGGGCAGGGGCGGGTCATCCTCGGCGTATCGCCGACAACCGGACCACTGCTGCTGCCGGGCGTGGTGGAGCGCATGCGCCGGCAGTGCCCTCAGATCAGCCTGAAAGTCGTTGAAGGCTTCAGCAACCAGCTCTACGACTGGCTGCTCACCGGCCGGGCCGACCTGGCGATCCTGACCAATCCGGTCAGCACGCGGGTCATCCAGGTCACGCCGCTCAGTTCCGAACCCATCGTGGTTTTCGTGCGTCCCCAGGCGCACGGCGCGCGGCGTTTTCTGACGGCAGCGGAATTCGCGCGCACGCCGGTGGTCAGCACAGAGGCCATTCGCATCATTGCCGATGAACAGCTGCAACGGCATGACATCCGCGTGAGCGTGGAAGCCGAGATCGACGCCGTCGAAGCCATCCGCCGCCTGGTACTGCGCGGCACCAGCATGGCGCTGATGCCGGTATCGACCTTTTATGACGATCTCGTCGCGGGTCGCCTCGCCGCCTGGCCGATAGTCGACGCCAACATCCATCGTATACTCACGCTCGCCCAGCCGGCTGAACGCCGGCCGTCCGCAGCGATTGACGAAGTCGCGCAGATCGTTGCCGCGGAAGTGCGCACGCTGGGCGACAGTGGTGTGTTCAGCCTGCCCGGCGCGGCAGGCACGGCGCCGCAACACAAAAAATCCCGAAAACAGGAGCAGGCATGAAACGCATTGACGTCCACAACCACGTGATTCCCGAGACCATCGTCAGGGCGATGCAGGCGAATTCCGTCTACAACACCAGAATCGAGGGCGAAGGCCACAACCGGACGTTCATCCGTGGCAAGGTGCGTTTTCCATTCGAGCCGGAGTTCTACGATGCCGACGCCAAGCTGGAATCGATGGATCGCAAAAAAATCGACATCGCATTCATTTCCCCGGGTCCGCAGACGTTTTTCTACAATCTGAAGGACGAACTGGCGATCCAGACCGCGCGCATCGTCAACGACGGCGTGGCGCAAATGGCGGCTGCAAAACCGGATCGCCTGCGCGGCATGGCGACGCTGCCGATGCAGCACCCGGAAGCGGCGATCGCGGAACTCGAGCGAGTGGTGAAGGAATACGGATTCCGCGGCGTCGAGCTCGGCACCGCGATCGGCGAGGAGGAACTGGCCGATCCGAAATTCCGTCCGGTGCTGAAGCGCATCGAGGAACTGAAGGTAATGATCTTTGCGCATCCCAATACCCAGGGCGCGGCGGGCCGGCTCGACTGTTATTACCTGATGAACCTGATCGGCAATCCGCTGGACACCACCATCATGGTCGGCAAGATGATGTTCAGCGGCGCTCTGGATGAGTTGAAGGACCTGAAAATCCTGCTCGCCCACGGCGGCGGTTTCCTGCCATACCAGATCGGCCGCTTCGTGCACGGCCACAAGGTGCGTCCGGATACCGCCGAGTTCACCAAATCCGACCCGATGCAGATGCTGAAGCGCTTCTGGTTCGACGCGCTGACCCACAGTCCGCAGTCGATCCGCCATCTGATCGACGTCATCGGATCCGAAAAAATCGTGCTCGGCACCGACGCGCCGTTCGACATGGGCGAGATGGCGCCGGTCGACCGTGTCGAGCTGACGCC
>JBFWOE010000180.1:0-5609 GCA_050250695.1 Burkholderiales bacterium | reverse complement strand
GCAGCGCGGCGAAGGTAATGGCAGTGACGGCGAGGTTCTGGGCTTTCATGTCTTGCTCCTTGTAAGTTATTGATTTGACGAACCACGTGATATTCATGTGCGAGTCCAAAAAAACAGGCTCGCGGGCTAGTTCGGATCGGGACGGCATCCGGTTACAGCTTCGGAAATTAAATTTCGCCAGTCAGCCCGGTCGCGGATACCTCCGCGGCCGGGCAACTTCCTGCGCCGGTGATCAGTCGCCGTTGCCGCTCGGGTAGGGGCTGTCCGGTCCCATCGCCAGCATGATGTTACTGCCGGCGGACAGTGCATGACGTTCCGCCAGGCTCTCCTCGCTGCCTTCGATGGCGGCCGACGGAAAGGTGTTGTCGTCGGCGGTAATGGCAACCGCATTGGTTTTTTCCGGCAGCGGCGCATTCACCGAATGCTCAGAGCCTTCTTCAGCGGCGCTCGGGAAAACCGGGGCGGCCTGCACCGCGCCCGCGGCGAACAGCAGACCTGCAATGATCAGCGGGGAAAATTTGTGTTTCAGCATGATAAAACTCCTTTTTCGATTTTGGCTGCCGGTCAACACCATGCTGGCCGGCACACCCGTGAGTTCGTGGTCGCAGCCCCGGGGGTTACAAAATCAGGCACAATCCGCGCGTAAATATTTTTTGCATCCGCTGTAACCGGATGCGCCTGCCGTGCGAATACAAGAAGGGAAATCGGCTTGAGTGAACAGGAAATCCGGCTGCGTTCGTTGATGGTGGACGGCATGGCCGGGAACACAGCGGCCTATCACGCCTTCCTTAAGGAATTGAGCGCGTTGTTGCGCGGTTTCCTCCGGGTGCGGCTGATGGGCCTGCCGGACGAAGTGGAAGATCTTGTACAGGAGACCTTGTTGGCCGTGCATAACCAGCGCCATACCTACGATCCGGGACAGCCGTTGACGGCGTGGGTTCATGCCATCGCGCGTTACAAGCTGGTGGACATGTTCCGGCGGCGGGAGACGCGCGAGCAGATGAACGATCCCCTGGATGACGAGCTGGAAGTGTTTTCGGCGCCGGACAACGACGCGGCGGATGCGCGGCGTGATCTCGGCAAGCTGCTGGAGCAACTGCCCGACCGGCTGCGCCTGCCGATCGTGCACATGAAACTCGAAGGCCTGTCGGTGGCCGAGACGGCCCGCGCCACCGGCATGTCGGAAGCGGCGGTCAAGGTGGGCGTGCACCGCGGATTGAAGGCGCTGGCGGCGCTGATCAGGAGCGAAAATGAAAACCGATGAATTGATCACCATGCTGGCGGGCGACGCGGGGCCGGTGCCGCAGCGCGCCTGGCGCGGTCGTTATGCCGCCGCGCTCGGTGTCGGCCTTGCCGGCGCGACGGCGCTGATGCTGCCGCTGCTGGGACTGCGCCCCGACCTGGCGCAGGCAACGGCCGTACCGATGTTCTGGGTGAAGCTGGTGTTCCCGCTGGCGCTGGCCCTTGCCGCCCTGGCGGCGGCTGCACGTCTCTCCCGTCCCGGCATGGCGCTGGGGCTGACGCCCGCGGCGCTGGCCGCGCCGGTCATCGTCATCTGGCTGCTCGCGGCGATCGCGCTGGCCGGTGCGGCGCCGGATGAGCGCGGCGCGTTGCTGATGGGGTCGACCTGGCAATCCTGCCCGGCCTACGTGGCGCTGCTGTCCATGCCCGCGTTCGTTGGTGCGTTGTGGGTGATGAAAACGCTGGCGCCGACCCGGCCCGCGCTGGCCGGCGCGGTATCCGGCCTGCTGGCGGGCGGAGTGGGGGCAACCGTGTATGCCCTGCATTGTCCGGAAATGGAGGCGCCGTTTCTCGGCGTCTGGTACCTGCTGGGCATGCTGATTCCGACGGTTCTCGGCGCTGTCATCGGCGCGCGCCTGCTGCGCTGGTGATTCGCGCGGTTTACCGGTCCGCCCAGTAAATCCGCGACGGGTTGTCGACGAGGATCCTGCGGCGCAGGCCTTCGTCATCGCAGTAGAGCGCGAACAGATCCAGCAGTTCGCCTTCGTCCGGCATGTCGCCGGGCACGTTCGGGTGCGGCCAGTCGGTGCCCCAGATCACCCGGTCCGGCGCGGCTTCTATGATGGCGCGCGCAACCGGCACCGCGTCGTGGAACGGTCGCCTGCCGGTCGCCGACACGCGTTCACCGCCGGAAATCTTCACGCAGGCACGTTCGTTTTTCAGCAGTTCCAGCAGGTTGCGCAGCGGCGCCTGGTCAAGCCCCCCCGAAGCTTTCACCCGGCCCATGTGGTCGATGATGAAACGCACCGGCAGCGTATTCAGCATGTCGCGGTATTCAGCGAGGTCCTGCGCGTCGAAATGCAGTTCCACGTGCCAGCCGATTTCCTTCACGCGTTCAACGATGCGTTTGAAATACGCCGGATCGGGCGCGCCGCCGAGGTGGCGCACGAAATTGAAGCGCGCCGCGCGCACGCCGCCGGCATGCAGGCGCGCGATCTCCGCGTCGCTGATGTTTTCGGCCAGCAGGGCAACGCCGCGACAGGCGCCGTTGCTGTGCGCGATGGCGTCGAGCATCGCGCGGTTGTCGGTGCCGTGCGGCGTGGCCTGCACGATCACCGCGCGCGACAACCCCAGGTGTGCATGCAACTGCGCGAGGCGTTCGCGCGGGGCGGCTTCACCGGGCGTGTACGGCCGCGGGTCGGCATAGGGAAATTTCTCCGGCGGTCCGAAGACATGGCAATGCGCGTCGCAGGCCCCGGGCGGTGGCACGTAAGCCGGTTTCGAGGGATGCGCGACGGGAGGGCGGATGGTTTTCATCACCGGAAATGATCGGATGTTATCCCGACCGGTCAGGAAAAGGCGTGAAAATACCAGAGCAGGGTGCTGTTGCGCCAATACCCGGGCTGGGACCGGGGGCAAGGGACGAACTAGGCGGGGACGGGCAGCGGAACCCCGGGTTTTTCCTTCAGAAATCTTTCCTTCAGCTTGCGCATCGCTTCCAGATAATCTTCCATGCTGCTCTGGTTGTTTTCGTACTTGTCGGCGATTTTCTTGTAGGCAGCGAGGTATTCCGGGTCGGTCATGATCATGTCCTTTTAAGATCAGTCCACTATACGCGCTTCGCGGTGTTTTCATCGGATTATCTGGGGCGCATATCGCCGTACTGACGGCTGATGCGGGAGGCGCCGGCACGGCTGCCCTCGGTTAGAATCGCGGCGCGTGAGCCATACTTCTGCAGCCAGTGCCGCGGGTACCCATCGCCAGGTCTGGGCGATGGCCGGCCCGATCATCCTCGCCAACATTTCCGTGCCGCTGCTGGGCGCGGTGGACACGGCCGTCGTCGGCCATCTGCCCGAGGCGTATTACATCGGCGCCGTGGCCATCGGCGCGATGCTGTTCAATTTCATCTACCACCTGTTCAACTGCCTGCGCATGGGCACCACAGGTCCGACCGCGCAGGCGCGGGGCGCAGGTGATCATGCCGAGGTGCGGATGATGATCCAGCGCGCGCTGCTGCTGGCCGGCGTCATCGGCGGTACTCTGGTCGCGCTGCAATTGCCGATCCTCACGCTGGCGTTCCTGTTCATCGACGCCAGCGCGGAGGTCGAACGGTATGCACGCCAGTATTTCCTGATCCGCGTATGGGCTCTGCCGGCGGTGCTCGGCACCTACGCGATCATCGGCTGGTTCTACGGATTGCGCGATGCACGCATACCGCTGGTGATCCAGATCGTCACCAACAGCATCAATATCGCGCTCGACCTGCTGTTCGTGTTCGGTTTCGGCTGGGGCGTCGCCGGCGTCGCGATCGCGTCGCTGATCGCCGAATATGCCGGGTTGATGATCGGCGTGTTTTATGTGCGCCGGACGCTGCATGCATTGCCCGGCGGCGGCCGCCACAGCCCGCTGCTCGACCGTACGAAACTGCTGCGCATGGTCACGATCAACGGCGACATTGTCCTGCGCACCCTTTGCGTGGTCTCGGTGCTGGCTTTTTTCATGGCCAAAAGTGCCGGGCTGGGTGACGTGCAGCTGGCCGCGAACCAGGTGCTCTACAACTTCCTGGTCTTCACTTCGTACGGGCTCGACGGTTTTGCGCATGCCGCCGAGGCCATACTGGGCGAAGCGGTCGGCCGGCGCGACCGCGCGGCATTCCGTCGCGGCATGCGCGTGGTGTTCATCTGGGCCGGAATCGTCGGTCTGATGAACGTGCTGGTGTATGCGGCGGCCGGGCACGGCATCATCGCGCTGCTGACCAGCATCCCCGAGGTGCGCGTTGCCGCAGCCGCTTACCTGTGGTGGCCGGTGCTGCTGCCCATCGTTTCGGTCTGGGCATACACCTACGACGGCGTTTATCTCGCTGCCACGCGCACCCGGATCATGCGCAACACCGTGATCACATCGTTCATCGCGTTCCTGGTGGTGCTCCATGCGGCAATGCCGGTGTTCGGCAACGCCGGCCTGTGGACGGCAGTGGCGACCTTCCTCGCGCTGCGCGGCGTCCTGCTGCACCTGTTTCTGCCGCGCGTGGTGCAGGCGATCTGAACGGCAGCCCTGGTTATATACTGGCGCTGAATTCAGCGGAGGCGCGGATGAAAGTACATGAACTGGTGGCGCGCATCGCGCAGGCGAATCAGGGCGCGGATCCCATGGCTTCTATACGCGCGGTCCTCGAAGGCCTGCGCGGCGGGATCCCGGAAATCGAGCGTGCGCTGGATTACATCCCCGGCACCGGCGGCAACGCGCACCAGGTGTTCTACCGCGCGCCCGACCTGACCCTGCTCAAGGTGCGCTTCCCCAGCGGGAGGCGCACGCCGCCGCATGACCACGGCACCTGGGCGACCATCCTGCTGCTGTCCGGCGCGGAAAAGAACACGCTTTACCGCACCGACGGGGGCGCGCTGCGCAGGGCGAGCGAAGTCACTCTGGCGCCGGGACAGATCCTGTCGATGCGCGCGGAGACCGCGCATGTCGCGGAATGCATCGGCGAGCGGCCGACGGTCGGCCTGCATGTCTATGGCGGCGACATCTTCGCGCTGCCGCGGCGCATGTGGAACCCGCAGACGCTGGAAGCGCATCCCCTCGACTGGGGGCTTTACGAGAATTTCGCGCGCATCGCCTCGGCCGCGGAGGGCGCTCCGGCGGCCTGAATCACTCGCCGTTTTCGTCCGCTTCGGATGCGGCCTCGTTGCGCGCGGGCGGTGCCGGCCGCGCCGCGCGTGAGGCCGGTGTTTCCAGGCTGATCCGTCCCAGCGTGCCGCCGCGGTAGTCGTTGAGCAGCGTGATCGCCGCCTTGTCGAAATCGAAACCGCCGCCGCGGATGCGGAAGCCGCGTTTTGCGGCGACGGTTTCGATAACGCCCACGCCATCGCGCATTTCAGTGGCGCCGTAACGCGCCGCCAGCAGTTTCGGATAACGCGCGAGCAGCAGCTCCGCCAGAAAAATCGCGACTTCCGATTCGATGTAGGCGTTGATGCCGATGCTGTGGCTGGCGGCGAGCATCAGCCCGTCCCCGGGATGCTCGATCTTCGGCCACATCAGTCCCGGGGTGTCGGTGAGGCTGACCACGGGGGAGAGTTCGTAGCGTGCCAGCGCCTTGGTGATCGCCGGTTCGTCGCCGACCTTGGCCTTGCGCTGTTTCAGCAGCG
>JBFWOE010000179.1:3313-5673 GCA_050250695.1 Burkholderiales bacterium | reverse complement strand
ATGTGGGCCCATAACTCGTCTTCTATTAACGGCTTCGGCATCAACACCTCCCCAAAACAGGCGATGCCCTACCGTACCAAGTCCGTCGTTAATGTACAAGCGTCATTTTGTTACGCGCTCTAAATCAAATACTTATTGAACACCCCCGGCAAACAGGAATGATGCGACTTTCACGAAAGCCGGTATTGATGCTGATGCGCCGGTAATCGTGTTTTGTCCCCGATGTTACCAGAGCTAGATAGACCCGCCCCCCATGGCCATGCTGTTGACGATTTCCACCGCCGCGTCAGACGGACTCTTGGCCCGATTTTCTATGTTCGCCCAGCGACCGGAAGCAATCTCGCCGAAATAACCCGGGCCCGCATAGAGCGTGCTGTAGGCCATGTAGCTCGCTTGCTGCCAATACGCATTGTCCCGCCACTGCCGTGGCTTGAAGTCCTTATCGTTGAAGACCAGAAACGCGTCCACACCCCTGACGCTTAACTGCTGCCGCAGTTTGTCCATTTCACCCAGGTTACGGCGAGCTGGTATCGCATGATCAGATATGACCTTGAAGTCAATGCCGGCAGCCATGCTCCTGGTTGATGCTGCGGAAACAATGACGAAACCACGCTTGGCAAGTTCAATCCCGACCGCATCGGCGACATCGCCTTCGCCAGGCACCAACGCAATGACCTTGATCAGTCGCTCGCCTTTTTTCACCATTCCCCTGTTCATCGGGAATTGCTCATAAGTGGATGTGGTCCAAAAAGGCGGTGCACATGCCGCGAGGAAAACACTCGACGTGAGCATCAAGAGCGCAATTTTTCGTTTCATGCTGGACTCATAAAGAAAGTTACGAAAGTTCCGCCGCCTTCTTGATCGCCGTCACCTTCGACATCTCCGGCGATTTCTTGTAATGCCCATCCAGCGGATAACAGCCCGACACCAGGCCATGCCGCGGCGCGGTGGTGCAGTCACTGAAGGTGCGGCACAGGCGCTTGCGCTGCATGGCCTTGCCTCTTAACACGTCGGCCGGCAGCTCCGGGTAAGCCAGCACCATGCGGCCCAGCCCGACAAAATCAGTCCAGCCCGCGCGCACCGCTGCCTGCGCCACATGCGGCAGGAATTCCTGCAGGTAGGTGTAGCCGCTGCCGACCAGCGCGACATCGGGGAAGGCCTGTTTCAGTTGGCGCACCACGTTGAGGTGGCGCATCACGCCGATCAGCGGATCTTCCGGCGGGTGGTAGCCGTCGGAGGGCGGATACAGCGCGGGGCGCGTCAGGTGCGGGTTGTAGTACGGGCTGCCGAGCGTGATGTTGAAGAGTTTGATGCCGAGGTCACGCGCAATGCCGATCACCGCCTTGGTTTCCGTTAAATCAATTTTTAGCGGGTCGTTCTCGTCGTGCCCGAAACCGTAACGGTACGGCAGCGCGTATTCCTCCGGCGTCCCCGGTCCCAGGCCTTCGGGCCCGGACAGCGCGGGATCGGGACGGTACGGCACGCTGTCGATCGCCGACAGGCGCAGGCCCAGCTTAAGGCGTGGCGCTTCGGCGCGCACGCCGGCGATAATTTCCTTCAGGAAACGCGTGCGGTTTTCCAGCGGACCGCCGAATTCGCCGTCGCGGGTTTTTGCCGAGAGGAATTCGTGGCCGAGGTAGCCGTGGCAGGCCTTGAGGTCGACAAAATCAAAACCGATGGCTTCCGCGCGTTTCGCAGTCGCCACATAGTCGGCTATCAGGCGGCGGATCTCGCCGTCGCTCATGACTGGATGGTCGGGCTGCAGTTTGAACTTGCGGTCGAGGATGGGATGCCGGTAGAGGATCATCGGCTCCTGTTTGTGGTGGTCGTTGGGCTTGCAGAAGCGCCCGGAGTGCGCCAGCTGCAGGCCGATCACCAGGCCTTTGTCGTCGCCCATCGCGGAGCGGTGCGCGATGATCACCGATTCACGCATCGCGGCGACATCGCGCTGCGTCTGCTCGTTGAGCATCAGCTGGTTGGGATTGGCGCGGCCGTCGGGGCGCACTGCCACCGCTTCGCCGCCCCAGATCAGCTTGGCGCCGGACGATCCGAAACGCTGCCATCGCCGCCTGGTGTTGTCGGAAGGACGGCCGTCGGTTTCAGCGTCCCAGCCTTCCATGGGATGTATCGCAAAACGGTTGCCTATGCAGAGGCCGTCGATGGACAGCGGCTGCGCCAGCGGCGATGACGGCGCGGCTTCGAGCGTGTCGTCGCAGGGCATGTCGAGGTTGAGACGTTGTAGGTTCTCCCGGAATCCCGCAGGCGTCTGCAGGGATCTCACCTTGATGAAATCACCGAACTTCATCGAATCCCCCTCCCGGGTGCCAAGCCTGACTTTTACCAACCGTTCGGGCTGAGCC
>JBFWOE010000179.1:0-3213 GCA_050250695.1 Burkholderiales bacterium | reverse complement strand
CCTGTCGAAGCCCATTTGCCCTTCGACAGGCTCAGGGCGAACGGATGTGGTTTAGTTATTACCTGCCGAACAACAGTACAACTATTTTTTGACCAGCGACTTGATTCCGCTCAGCGCGTACTTGTAGCTCTCGATGCCAAAGCCATAGACCGAGGCCTTGCACACCGGCTGCATCACCGACACCGCGCCGCGCGCGGTGGGGTTGGAGAGGTGCACTTCAATCACCGGGAACTTCATCATCGCGATCGCCGCGCGCAGCGGGCCGCTCACCGTGGTGTAGCCGCCGGGGTTGATCACCACACCGGCGATGTCGCTGTCGAAGGCTTCGAACAGTTTGTTACAGACCTCGCCCTCGATGTTGGAATGGAAGAACGAGACTTCGATGCCGAGGTCTTTCGCATAAGCGCGGATGTGTTCTTCGTATTGCGGCAGCGTCATCGGCCCGAATACTTCGAGCTGCACCTTGCCGCGCATGTTGAGGCCGGCGCCGTGGATCACCAGGACTTTCACTTATTTTCCTTTTTAATCAATTACTTAATGCGGATACGATGCGGTCGCGCGTGAACGGCATGTCGCGCAGCCGCGCCCCCAGCGCATTGTAGACGGCGTTGGCGATCGCCGCGGCCACCGGGCCCTGGGTGCCCTCGCCCGCGCCCACCGGCGGCAACTCCGGGTGGTTGATCAGCACGACTTCGATCTCCGGCACTTCGCCGAAGCGGAGGATCGGGTAATCCTCCCAGTTGCGGGTAATGACGCCGGTCTTGTCGAAGTCGATGCGTTCCTTCAGCGCCATGCTCGCGCTCTGGATCATGCCGCCTTCGATCTGGTTGAGCACGCCGTCTGGATTGATGGCCTGGCCGACGTCGACCGCGCCCCACAGTTTCGTGACGCGCACTTCTTCGCCGACCTGAACTTCGGCGATCACCGCGAGGTAGGCGGCGAGGTTTTTGTAGCGCGCGAAAGCGACACCGCGGCCGCGTTCGCCGTCGCCTTTTTCATTGGGTTTCCATTTTGCCATCTGCGCGGCTTTTTCGATGACGGCTTTGGCACGCGCATCCTTCAGGTGGCGCAGGCGGAATTCCACCGGATCGGCTCCCGCCGCTGCCGCCAGTTCGTCCATGAAGCCTTCGATGGCGAAAGCGTTGGCGAATCCGCCCAGTGCGCGCAGCGCGGAAGTGCGCAATGGCGACTGGCGGATCAGGTTGTTGACGACTTTCTGGTTGGGAAAATCGTAGAGCGGGATCGCGTTGCGGTGGCTGCCGCCGCCGGGCAGCGGCGGGTTGCCGGGCTTGGCCGCGGGCAGCGGTTTTTCGAGGTGCCAGGCCGCGAGCAGGTTGACGCCGCCGCTTTTGCTGTTGCCGGTGGGCCGCGTGCTGTGGGCGTGGCTCCACAGTTGGTGGCTCCAGTTAACGATGTTGCCCCTGGCGTCGAGCGCCGCGTTCATTTTCATCACCATCGGCGAACTGAAGGGCTCCCAGCCGAATTCGTCCTCGCGCATCCACTGCAGGCGCACCGGCTTGCCGGGCACCGCACGCGCCAGCAGCACCGCGTCCATGGTCACGTCGTCGGCGGCGTTGTGGCCGTAGCAGCCGGCGCCCTCGGCGTGGGTGATGACGATGTCGGCCTCATCCATGTTCAGCGCCTGCGCCATGTCGCCGCGCAGCGGGAATATGCCCTGGCTGTGGGTCCACACATGCACCTTGCCGCCTTCCCATTTCGCAACTGAACAGGACGGCGCCAGCGAGGCATGGGCGATATAGGGTTTGGTGTAGACAGCGGAGAGCTGTTTCGCGCCGGCAGTCGCCGGGTCGCCCTTCTCGCTGATGACTTCGGTTTCAGCATCGAGCTTGAGCAGGTCGCGCGGATCGTTGGCCGGCAGGTCGGGGCCCTGGGTCCATTGCGCGATGCGCGCAAGACGCCTCTCGGCGCGGATCGCCTGCTCTTCGCGTTCGGCGACCACGCCGATAAAGGAGCCGTCGCGCACCACCGCGACCACGCCGGGCATCTGTTCGACTTCCTTCGCGTCCAGAGACTTCAGGCGCGAGCGCGGTCCCGGCGGCCGCGACACGCGGCCGTGCAGCATGCCCGGCAGCACCATGTCCTGCACATAGACCGCCTTGCCGGTGACTTTGGGCGGCAGATCGACGCGTGGCAATGAAGTGCCGACCACCACGTGTTCGGCCGGCAGCTTGGCGGTGACGTCGAACGTGGATTCGCGCGCCAGCAGGTCAGGCGTCGTCAGTTCCCAGTAGGTCGCCGAACCGCCGCCGCGCGCCGTGATCACGCCGTCGGAGACCGTCAGGCTCTCCAGCGTCACGCCGAGTTTCTTGGCCGCGCGTTCGAGCAGCAGGCTGCGCGCCTCGGCCGCGGCGTGGCGCAGCGCGAGGCCGCCTTCCTGGATCGAACGGCTGCCCGAGGTGATGCCTTCATTGGGGCTCACTGCCGTGCTCGCCGGCACCAGGCGGATGCGTGAGACGTCGATGTCGAGTTCTTCGGCGGTCATCTGCACCAGCGCGGTCAATATGCCCTGGCCGATTTCGACCTTGCCCGGCGTCACGGTGACGGTGCCGTCGGCGTTGATGGTGATCCAGCGGTCCAGCCTGCGGTTGGTTTCGAGGCTGCCTGGCAGTTTGCGTGCTGCGGCTTCTTTCGCTTGCGCCATTATTTTGCCCCCCTCATTTCCTTCGCCGCGCGCTTGATCGCGCGCAGGATGCGGCCGTGGGTGCCGCAGCGGCACAGGTTGCCGTCGAGTGCCGCGCGTATCGCCGCATCGTCGGGATCTGGATTGACGTCAAGCAATGCCTTGGCCGACATCAGGATGCCGCTCGCGCAATAACCGCACTGCGCGGCCTGCTCGGCGATGAAGGCGCGCTGCAGCGGATGCAGGGCCTCATCCGTACCCAGCGCTTCGACCGTGGTGATGTTCCTGCCCACCACCGCCGACAGCGGCACGTCGCAGGACTGCACCGGTTTGCCGTCGATGATCACCGTGCACGCGCCGCACTGGCCGAGGCCGCAGCCGTAACGCGTACCGACGAGACCGAGGTCGTTGCGCAGTACATAGAGCAGCGGGGTTTCGGCGTCGGCGCTGGTTTCGCGCGCGCGCCCGTTCACTTGCAGTGTCTGGGGCATATTAAATATTCCTTTAAAATCAATAATTTATTTTTATTCGGCCTTGTCCGTGCCGGCGTCTCGTCCTATACTGCACTCCCC
>JBFWOE010000178.1:0-5676 GCA_050250695.1 Burkholderiales bacterium | reverse complement strand
TCGACGACATGCTGGTGCCGATGCAGAAAAACGACATTATCGGTGAGGCCGAAAAAGAGGTGCAGGAGATCGAGAAGCAGTACACCTCGGGCCTGGTCACCCAGGGCGAGCGCTACAACAAGGTGGTTGATATCTGGGGCCGCGCCGGGGATTTCGTCGCCAAGGCAATGATGGAGCAGCTCGGCGTCGAGCCGGTCATCGAATGGGATGCCGCCTCGCGGGAATGGAAGCCGCGCACCGACAAGAAGGGCAATCCGGTGATGCAGGAATCCTTCAATTCGATTTACATGATGGCTGACTCGGGCGCGCGCGGTTCGGCGGCGCAGATCAGGCAGCTGGCGGGCATGCGCGGACTGATGGCCAAGCCTGACGGCTCGATCATCGAGACCCCGATCACGGCGAATTTCCGTGAAGGACTGAACGTGCTGCAGTACTTCATTTCGACCCATGGTGCGCGCAAAGGTCTTGCCGATACCGCGCTGAAAACCGCGAACTCGGGTTACCTGACACGCCGACTCGTCGACGTGACCCAGGACCTGGTCGTGACCGAGGATGATTGCGGCACCGAGCAGGGCGTGGTGATGAAAGCGCTGATCGAAGGCGGCGAGGTGGTGGAAAGCCTGCGTGAGCGTATCCTCGGAAGGGTGGCGGCGGCCGATGTCGTGAATCCGGAGACGGGGGCGACGCTGTATCCGGCGAATACGTTGCTGGATGAAGATGTGGTCGACGCCGTCGAGGCTGCTGGTATCGACGAGATCAAGGTGCGAACCCCGCTGACCTGCGAAACCCGTTACGGCCTTTGCACGCGCTGTTACGGACGCGATCTTGGACGCGGGTCGGTGGTCAACGTCGGTGAGGCGGTGGGCGTCATCGCGGCGCAATCCATTGGTGAACCGGGCACGCAGTTGACAATGCGTACGTTCCATATCGGCGGCGCGGCATCGCGTACCGCTGTGGTCAGCCAGGTCGACAGCAAGTCTGCGGGCGTGGTGCGTTACTCGGCAGGCATGCGTTATGTTTCGAATACCCGCGGCGAGCTGGTCGCCATTTCACGTAACGGCGAGCTGGTGATTCATGACGAGGCCAACCGTGAACGTGAGCGGCACAAGGTCCCGTACGGCGCGCTGCTGTCCGCGCGCGACGGTCAGACCGTCAAGCCCGGACATGTGCTGGCGACCTGGGATCCGCATACGCGGCCGATCATCACGGAGTACGCCGGACGCATCAAATTCGAAAACGTCGAGGAAGGCGTTACGGTTGCCAAACAGATCGACGAGGTCACCGGCCTGTCCACGCTGGTCGTTGTCGATCCGAAGCGCCGGGGCAGTGCGCAGGCCAAGGGCCTGCGGCCGCAGGTGAAATTGCTGGATGCTGGCGGCAAGGAGATCAAGCTTGCCGGATCCGATCAGTCGGTGAACATCACCTTCCAGATCGGTTGCATCATCACGGTGCGCGATGGTCAGGATGTCGGTGTCGGCGAGGTGCTGGCGCGGATTCCGCAGGAGACTTCGAAAACACGCGACATCACCGGTGGTCTGCCGCGCGTTGCCGAATTGTTCGAGGCGCGTTCGCCGAAGGATGCCGGTCTGCTGGCAGAAGTGACCGGAACGGTATCGTTCGGCAAGGACACCAAGGGCAAGCAGCGCCTGGTGATCACGGACCTCGACGGTGTCGCCCATGAATTCCTGATCGCCAAGGACAAGCATGTGATGGCTCACGACGGCCAAGTGGTGAACCGGGGCGAGAGCATCGTCGACGGTCCTGCGGATCCGCATGACATTCTGCGACTGCTCGGCGTCGAGGCCCTTGCACGCTACATCTGCAATGAAGTTCAGGACGTTTACCGCTTGCAGGGCGTGAAGATTAACGATAAGCATATCGAGGTGATCGTGCGCCAGATGCTGCGCCGCGTTCACATCGTCGAGCCTGGTGACACCCGGTTCATCACCGGTGAGCAGGTGGAACGTGCGGAACTGCTTCAGGAGAACGAGCGCGTCGAGGCCGAGGGCAAGAAGCCGGCCCAGTACGAACATGTATTGCTGGGCATCACCAAGGCCTCGTTGTCCACTGATTCCTTCATTTCGGCCGCCTCGTTCCAGGAAACCACGAGGGTGCTGACGGAAGCCGCGATCATGGGCAAACGTGACGAACTGCGTGGTTTGAAGGAGAACGTTATCGTGGGCCGCCTGATCCCGGCTGGTACCGGGCTGGCGTACCACAGGGTCCGCCGCAGGCAGGCCGCGCAGGCCGAACTGGAGCAGGCCGCAGCGGCAGCAGAGGCTGTTGCGCCTGCCGCAGAAGGAGAGGAGCAGGTTGCTTGACAGTAGTAGGGCAACCCCATAAAATTGATAGTCTTTGTTGGGCCCTGCACGACTATTAATTCTTGCGGTGCCCCAGCGGTAAAAAGCCGGGACGGTGGAAACGCCGTCCCCGCGTTTTTTGGGGCCTTCGCCAACTGTTGCAACCCTCAAATTGGCGGCGGCAGTCAGGCCAGCAGGATTTTAATGTAACTTATTGAGAAACAAGGAAAAATGCCGACCGTAAACCAACTGGTGCGTAAACCCCGCCAGGCGCCCCGCACCAAAAGCAAGGTGCCGGCGCTGGCTGGCAGTCCGCAAAAACGGGGTGTATGCACGCGTGTCTACACGACGACCCCCAAAAAACCGAATTCGGCACTGCGGAAGGTTGCCAAAGTGCGTTTGACCAACGGTTTCGAAGTTATCGGTTACATCGGCGGCGAAGGGCACAATTTGCAGGAACACTCGGTGGTGCTGATCCGCGGCGGTCGCGTCAAGGACCTGCCAGGTGTGCGTTACCACATCGTTCGCGGCAGTCTGGATACTGCCGGGGTCAAGGATCGCAAGCAGTCACGTTCGAAGTACGGCGCAAAACGCGCCAAAGCGGCTTGATAGGGGATCAGGGAAATGCCACGTCGCAGGGAAGTTCCGAAACGCGAGGTTCTGCCGGATCCGAAATACGGCAGTCAGGATGTCGCCAAATTCATCAACGTGCTGATGACCCGCGGCAAGAAGTCGGTTGCCGAGCGCATCATGTATGGCGCTCTCGAGCAGATCAAGAAAAAAGCCGGCAAGGATGCGCTGGAAGTATTCAACCAGGCGGTAAACAACGTCAAGCCGCTGGTCGAGGTGAAGAGCCGCCGTGTTGGCGGCGCGAACTATCAGGTTCCCGTTGAGGTGCGTTCGGTCCGTCGGATGGCGCTGGCGATGCGCTGGCTTCGGGATGCGGCGCGCGGCCGCGGAGAGAAATCAATGGGTGCGCGGCTGGCCGGGGAACTGGCGGAAGCGGCCGAAGGCCGAGGCGGCGCAATGAAAAAACGCGAGGAAGTGCACCGTATGGCGGAAGCCAACAAGGCCTTCTCGCATTACCGGTTTTAACGCGGGCAGCTGAAGGGTAAAGAACGTGCCACGCAAGACTCCAATCGAACGCTACCGCAATATCGGGATCTCCGCGCATATCGACGCGGGCAAGACCACGACCACCGAACGCGTCCTGTTTTACACCGGTGTGAACCACAAGATCGGCGAGGTGCACGATGGCGCCGCGACGATGGACTGGATGGAACAGGAGCAGGAACGCGGTATTACCATTACTTCGGCCGCCACGACCTGTTACTGGCGTGGCATGGGGGCGAATTACCCCGAGCACCGTGTCAACATCATCGATACCCCGGGCCACGTCGACTTCACGATCGAGGTCGAGCGTTCGATGCGTGTGCTCGACGGAGCCTGCATGGTGTACTGCGCGGTTGGTGGTGTACAGCCGCAATCCGAGACGGTGTGGCGGCAGGCCAACAAGTACGGTGTGCCGCGCTTGGCCTTCGTCAACAAGATGGACCGTACCGGCGCCAATTTTTTCCGCGTCTACGAACAGATGAAATCACGCCTCAAAGCGAATCCGGTGCCGATCCAGGTGCCCATCGGCAGCGAGGAAAATTTCATCGGCGTGATTGATCTGGTCAAGATGAAGGCTATTGTCTGGGATGAGGCTTCCCAGGGCATCAAGTTCGAGTACAAGGATATTCCTGCCGAACTGAAGGATGTCGCTGATGAATGGCACGAGAAGCTGGCCGAAGCGGCTGCCGAGGCCAACGAGGAACTGATGAACAAGTACCTCGAATCCGGCGAATTGGCCGAGCAGGAGCTGAAGGCCGGACTGCGCCAGCGGACAATCGCTGGCGAAATCGTGCCGATGCTGTGCGGTTCGGCGTTCAAGAACAAGGGCGTTCAGGCGATGCTGGACGCGGTGATCGATTACCTGCCGTCTCCTGCGGACATTCCACCGGTCAAGGGCATCTTGGACAACGAGCAGGAAGGTTCGCGCAAGGCAGAGGACAGCGAGCCGTTTTCCGCGCTGGCTTTCAAGATCATGACCGATCCGTTTGTCGGTCAACTTACGTTCATCCGCGTCTATTCCGGCGTGCTGAATTCCGGGGATACGATTTATAACGCGGTCAAGCAGCGCAAGGAGCGCATCGGTCGCGTTTTGCTGATGCATGCTAATCAGCGCGAAGAGATCAAGGAAGTATTCGCGGGCGACATCGTCGCGGCCGTGGGCCTCAAGGACGTGGTGACCGGTGACACGTTATGCGATCCGGCAAAGATCATCACCCTGGAGCGCATGGTGTTCCCGGAGCCGGTGATTCACGTTGCGGTGGAACCGAAGACCAAGGCTGACCAGGAAAAGATGGGCATCGCGCTCAACCGGCTGGCCCAGGAAGATCCTTCATTCCGCGTGCGCACGGACGAAGAATCCGGCCAGACCATCATTTCCGGGATGGGGGAATTGCACCTCGAGATCATCGTTGATCGCATGAAGCGCGAATTCAGCGTCGAAGCGAACGTCGGCGCGCCGCAGGTGGCTTATCGCGAAACCATTCGCAAACCGTGCGACAAGGTCGAAGGCAAGTTTGTCAAGCAGTCGGGCGGTCGCGGCCAGTACGGTCACGTCTGGCTGAAGGTTGAACCGAACGAGACCGGCAAGGGTTACGAGTTTATCGATGCCATCAAGGGCGGATCAGTGCCGCGCGAGTATATCCCCGCGGTGCAGAAGGGTATCTTGGAGGCAATTCCTTCCGGCGTGCTGGCCGGCTTTCCGGTGGTGGATGTCAAGGTCACCTTGTTTGACGGGTCGTACCACGAGGTTGACTCGAACGAAAACGCGTTCAAGATGGCCGGTCTTATGGCTTTCAAGGAGGGCCTGCGTCGCGCCAGCCCCTCCCTCCTCGAGCCGATCATGGCCGTCGAAGTGGAAACGCCGGAAGACTTCATGGGCAACGTTGTCGGTGATCTGAATTCGCGGCGCGGAGTGATCCAGGGCATGGACGACATTCCCGGAGGCGGTAAAACAGTGAAGGCAGAAGTTCCGCTGAAGGAAATGTTCGGATATTCAACGTCGCTGCGTTCGCTGTCGCAGGGACGAGCGACCTACACGATGGAATTCAAGCATTACTCGGAAGCGCCACGCAATATCGCTGACGAAATCATCAACAAGCAATCCGGCAAAGACGAGAAGAAATAAGGAACATCATCATGGCCAAGGGCAAATTTGAGCGGACGAAGCCGCACGTGAACGTGGGTACGATCGGTCACGTGGACCACGGGAAGACGACGCTGACGGCGGCGATGACGACGGTGCTGTCGAAGAAGTATGGCGGCG
>JBFWOE010000177.1:0-5697 GCA_050250695.1 Burkholderiales bacterium | reverse complement strand
GGCCAGCGCCACGCCCGGCTTGTTGATCCTGGTGGTCGCCTCAAGCATCTGCTGGTAGGACTTGTCGCGCAGTTCCCCCTTCTTCATCGCCGCGCTCATGATGCCCACGCCCAGCCCCTTGCCGAGGATCAGCACATCGCCGGCCTGCGCGCGGTCGTTGCGCTTGACCTTGTCGGGATGGATCAGCCCCAGCACGACGAGGCCGTAAATCGGTTCCGGCGAATCGATCGAGTGCCCGCCGGCAATCGGGATGCCGACCTCGGCGCACACTGCGTGACCGCCGGCGACAATGCGCTGCGCGGTTTCCACCGGCATCTTGCCCGCCGGGAATCCGAGCAGCGCCAGCGCCATGAACGGCGTGCCGCCCATCGCGTAGACGTCGGAAATCGCATTGGTCGCGGCAATGCGCCCGAAGTCGTAGGGATCGTCGACGATGGGCATGAAAAAATCCGTGGTCGCAATGATTGCCTGCGACTCGTTGATACGATAAACCGCCGCATCATCGCTCGACTCGGTGCCCACCAGCAGGTCCTTGAACGGCAATGCCGCGGGCGTTTTAGCCAGAACTTCGCTCAGCAACGCTGGCGTAAGTTTGCAGCCTCATCCACCGCCGTGGGAAAACTGGGTCAGGCGCAGGGCTGCGGGATCGATTTGGTTCATGTCGGATTCAGGTTATCTGGTCTGTAAGAGACGGCTGCGCCGCGGGTGTCCTGATGCGATAATCGCGCACCATGATTGAAGCAGCGAATCATAACGCCAAAAAAGGACGCGCGGTAAGCGCCGTGACCATGGCGGAGCTCGACAAATACGACGAAATCATCGACGTGCGCTCCGAAGGCGAGTTCGCCGAAGACCACATTCCCGGTGCGATCAACCTGCCCGTCCTCGACACCGCCGAGCGCGAACGCATCGGCACCATCTACAAACAGGTGTCCCCGTTCGAGGCCAAAAAAACCGGCGCGGCTCTGGTCAGCGCCAACATCGCGAAGCACCTGAAGGAAAACCTCGCCGACCGCCCGCGTGACTGGAAACCCCTGGTCTACTGCTGGCGCGGCGGCGGCCGCAGCGGCGCCCTCGCCCACGTGCTGGCGCAGATCGGCTGGCGGGTCGGGCAGCTCGGCGGCGGCTACAAGAACTACCGACGCACAGTGATCGAAGAGCTTGGCACATTGCCCGAACATTTCAGCTGGCGTGTGGTCTGCGGCCTGACCGGCACCGGCAAGAGCCGGCTGCTGCGCGCGCTGCAGGAACAGGGGGCGCAGGTGCTCGACCTCGAGGAACTCGCCGCCCACCGCGGCTCGGTGCTGGGCAACCTGCCGGACGAAGCCCAGCCGTCACAGAAAATGTTCGAAAGCCGGGTATGGCACGCGCTGCGCCGCCTCGATCCTCAGCGCACCGTGTTTGTGGAATCCGAAAGCAGGAAGATCGGCAACCTGCGCGTGCCGGAAACGCTGATCGAGGCCATGTGGCAGAGCGCCTGCATCGTCGTCGATGCGGACATGGCCGTGCGCGTCGCCCTGCTCAAGAACGAATACGCGCATTTCCTCGGCGACGCCGACCTGCTCAACACCCAGCTCGACTGCCTGCGCCAGTTGCACGGTAACGCAATCATCGACGGCTGGCAGGGGCTGGCGCGCAGCGGCAACTGGGACCGGCTGACCGAAGAACTGCTGGTAAGGCACTACGATCCGGCCTATACCCGCGCAATCAACAGCCACTATCCGCAACTGGCGCAGGCCGCAAACTTCAGGCTGGTGGATAATTCCGCAGCCGCGATGGCCCGGCTGGCGCGGGAAGTGCTCGCCGCAATACCGGAATCTTAAGCCGCCACCGGACCGGCCTCGGCCTCCTGCTGCAAGCGTGCCGACGCGGCACCGCGGCCGACCCCGGCATGATCGAAGCCCAGCCTGCACAGCAGTTCCGGATCGTACTGGTTGCGGCCGTCGACAATCAGCCGGCCTTTCATGCGCGACCTGATCGCCATGAAATCCGGCGAACGGAAAGGTTTCCATTCAGTGGCCAGCACCAGCGCATCAACACCTTCGAGAGCGGTGTACGGGTCGACGGCAAATGTCAGCGCACCGGAAGCGAACCATTGCCGGGGCAGTTCCGCATGCGCCCGCGGCATTGCCACCGGGTCATGGGCCTGGACCCGTGCGCCGGCAGCCAGCAGGTCGGCGATGATGGTGATCGCCGGGGCTTCGCGCAGGTCGTCGGTATCGGGCTTGAATGACAGCCCCCAGATGGCGAACTTGCGGCCCTGCAGGCGCCTGCCGTAGCGGCCGGCGATGGTTTCGAAGGCCCAGTGTTTCTGCGCATCATTGGTGCCGGCCACCGCTGCCAGTATCGCCGGTTCGATCCGCACCTGCCGCGCCATGTCGATCAGCGCGCGCACGTCCTTGGGGAAACACGAGCCGCCGTACCCGCAACCGGCATAGAGGTACGAATAACCGATGCGCGAATCCGAGCCGATTCCGCGGCGCACACATTCGACATCGGCCCCCAGCGCCTCACACAGGCCCGCCATTTCGTTCATGAACGAGATCCGGGTGGCGAGCATGGCGTTGGCTGCGTACTTGGTCAGCTCCGCTTCGCGCAGGCCCATCACAATCAGGCGTTCGTGGTTGCGCACGAAAGGCGCATAGAGTTCACGCATCATGCGTTCCGCCCGCCGCCCGGCGACGCCGATCACGACCCGGTCCGGGCTCATGAAGTCGCGCACCGCCGAACCCTCGCGCAGGAACTCGGGATTGGAAACGACGTCGTGCTCGGCGGGCAGGCTGCGGGCGGCAACAGCCTGGTCGAGCGCAGCGCGAATGCGCTCGACGGTGCCCACCGGCGCCGTGGACTTGTTGACGACGATGCAGCCGGGTTTCATGTAGCGGCCGATGTCCGCCGCCGCATCCATCACATAACGGGTATCGGCGCCGCCGCCGGCCAGCGGCGGCGTGCCCACCGCGATGAACACCATGTCGGCCTCGCCGACCGCGGCACGGGGATCGCTGGTGAATGCCAGCCTCCGCTGCTGGGCATTGCGCTGCGCCAGCGACTCCAGCCCGGGTTCGAAAAACGGCAACATGCCCAGGCGCAATTGCGAAATCCTGCGCGGATCGCTGTCCACGCAAGTCACCAGGTTGCCCATCTCGGCCAGGCACCCACCGGTCACCAGTCCCACGTATCCGCAGCCCATCACCACGATATTCATCGCACACGCTCCGGCAGAGTCCGTAAAGTACCGGACACGGGTGTGCCGCTTCCGGCTGAGGGCATGTTCACATCGCGAGGTTTCCGCATTGCGACAGCCTGATGACAGAAATGCGGCAATGCCTCCGGCCGCGGGGCGGGAGCACGACATGTTGCATGACGCGGGGAAATCGGCCAAGATAGCCGCAAGCCCACAGCAGAAAATTTACGAAACGCCAGCGTGCTGGATCAGCCTGCACCCGATATCGAGCTTCCTGCGACAGGAGGCAAAACTTTCAAGCTGGGCCCCCCGCCCGGCCAGGCGGTAGTGCTCTACTTCTACCCCAAGGACAACACCCCCGGCTGCACCACCGAGGGCCAGCATTTCCGCGACCTTCATGCGCAGTTCACCGCCGCCGGCTGCGCGGTTTACGGCATCTCGCGCGACAGCATGAAATCCCATGAAAACTTCAAGGCGAAGATGGGCTTTCCATTCGACCTGATCAGCGACAGCGATGAAGAGGCCTGCAAGGCCTTCAACGTCATCAGGATGAAGAACCTTTACGGCAAAAAAGTCCGCGGCATCGAACGCAGCACTTTTGTGATCGACCGCGAAGGCATCGTTCGCCGCGAGTGGCGCGGCGTGAAAATCCCGGGGCATGTGCAGGAGGTGCTGGAATTCGTAAAAACCCTGCCCTGAGCGCCCGGACCGCCGGTTTCACCACAGTTCCACCCCACTCTTCTCCGGGAGGCTCATGATTCAACGCAAGGCCGCATCCGCACCGTCGTCCGTCGTATCCCGTCTGCCCGCAGGAATCCGGCTCTTCGTGCTGGACACCAACGTGCTGATGCACGACCCCACCAGTCTGTTCCGCTTCGAGGAACACGACCTGTTCATCCCGATGGCAACGCTGGAGGAACTCGACGGCAACAAGAAGGGCATGTCGGAAGTTTCGCGCAATGCGCGCCAGGCCAGCCGTTACCTCGACGAACTGGTCGGAGGACTGCAGGGCGACATCTCCGGCGGCATACCGCTGGAAGCCCACGGCGACAAGGCGGCGACCGGCCGGGTATTCCTGCAGACCGAGGCGATCAACGGCGTGCTGCCGGCGAGCCTGCCCAGCGGCAAGGCCGACAACCAGATCATCGGCGTGGTGAAGCACCTGCAGGAAACGCATCCCAAGCGCCAGGTCATCCTGGTGTCGAAAGACATCAACATGCGCATCAAGGCGCGCGCGCTGGGCCTCGCCGCCGAGGACTACTTCAATGACAAGGTGCTCGAAGACACCGACCTGCTCTACACCGGCATCCTCGCGCTGCCGGAGGATTTCTGGGAAGTGCACGGCAAGAAAATGGAATCCTGGCAGCAGGCCGGCAACACGTTTTACCGGGTGCACGGCCCGCTGTGTTCCGGCATGCTGGTCAACCAGTTCGTGTTTCTCGAAGGCGACCAGCCGTTCCAGGCGCAGGTTCGCGAAGTCAGCGGCAAGACCGCGATCCTGCAGATGCTGAAGGACCACAGCCACCAGCGCAACAACGTGTGGGGCATCACCGCGCGCAACCGCGAGCAGAATTTCGCGCTCAATGCGCTGATGAACCCCGACATCGACTTCATCACCCTGCTCGGCCAGGCCGGCAGCGGCAAGACGCTGATGACGCTGGCGGCGGGCCTCGCGCAGACGCTGGACGACAAGCTGTTCTCCGAGATCATCGTCACCCGGGTCACCGTGCCTGTGGGCGAGGACATCGGCTTCCTGCCCGGCACCGAGGAGGAGAAGATGAATCCGTGGATGGGGGCGCTGGAGGACAACCTAGACGTGCTCAATCACACCGACGACGAGGCCGGCGAATGGGGCCGCGCGGCAACCCGCGACCTGATCCGCTCGCGGATCAAGGTCAAGTCGCTGAATTTCATGCGCGGCCGCACATTCCTGAACAAGTTCCTGATCATCGACGAGGCGCAGAACCTGACGCCGAAACAGATGAAGACGCTGATCACCCGCGCCGGTCCCGGCACCAAGGTGGTGTGCCTGGGCAACATCTCGCAGATC
Organism: Burkholderiales bacterium; assembly: GCA_050250695.1. Taxonomy (GTDB): domain Bacteria; phylum Pseudomonadota; class Gammaproteobacteria; order Burkholderiales; family SG8-41. The sequence goes on along the minus strand of JBFWOE010000177.1, from coordinate 463 downwards.
GACACACCGTACCTGACCGAAGGCAGTTCGGGTCTCACCTACGTGGTGGACCGGATGAAGGGCTGGCCACACGGCGGGCACGTCACGCTGATGCGCGGCGAACGCTCCCGGCTGGCGGATCACGCAGCGGAAGTGTTGTAGTACGATCAGTTGAAGCCGTCGCTGCCGCCGGCGTAGCTTTCGAAGCGGGTGTGGTGACCGAGGAAGGTAAGGTCGACCTTGCCCACCGGGCCGTTGCGCTGTTTGGCAATGATGATCTCGGCGATGCCTTTGCGCGGCGAGTCGGGGTTGTAGACCTCGTCGCGGTAGATGAACAGGATCACGTCGGCGTCCTGCTCGATCGCACCCGATTCGCGCAGGTCGGACATCATCGGGCGCTTGTCCTGGCGTGAATCGACGCTGCGGTTCAGCTGCGACAGCGCGATCACCGGTATCTTGAGTTCCTTGGCCAGCCCCTTCAGTC
>JBFWOE010000176.1:0-5752 GCA_050250695.1 Burkholderiales bacterium | reverse complement strand
GAATCTGCACGTCCTTCTCGATGACCAGTTTGCATTTGCGCGGCTGCGAAACACGCTTTGCGCCACGGCTACGACGGGCTGCTGGCATTTCGAACTCCTCCATGGATGCCCGGCGTCATCGGCGCCGGATCAGGTCGGGGAGTGTAGCCCGCCTGTCGCGACTTCCGCAAAGCGTGTCCAGCATGTGGCTCGCACGCGTCCGCTGTTCCGGCGGCTTGTTTGCGTTGCGTCAACATCGGCGATGCCGAGCGATGTTACGTTGAGCATGTGAAGAGCCACATCAACCAGACACGGAGAACACCACATGATCAAGGAAGTCAGCGGCGACATACTGTTGACCAGGGCCCAGGCGATCGCACACGGGGTGGCGCCCAACGACCCTTTTCACAGCGGCCTCGCATTGCAGCTGCGCGAACGCTGGCCGGCGATGTACAAGGATTTCCGCCACTACTGCCAGTCCCAGCATCCCAAACCCGGGACCCTGTGGGCGTGGATGGGTGCTGACGGTACCCGCGTCGTCAGCCTGTTCACCCAGGATGGTGCGCCAGGCCATCACGGCGGCAATCCCGGCCCCGCCACGCTGCAGCATGCCGGCCACGCACTGCGCGCGCTCAACAAGCTCGCCCGCGAGGAGAAATTCACCAGCATCGCGCTGCCGCGGCTGGCCACCGGCGTCGGCCGCCTCGCCTGGGATGAGGTCAGGCCACTGATTACGCAGCACATCGGCGAGCTGGGCATACCCGTGCTGGTGTATGTCACCTACCATGCGGGACAGCCCGCCGACGAAGGTCTGTAAGGCCGGTTCCGCGGGGCACGCCGCGCAGCCTCTGGTAAACTCGCCACTCCCGCAAAGCGGCGATCACACCCGGAGGAAAGCATGATTTACGAAGTGCGCACGTATTTTGTAAAACCCAAATCCCTGGCCGAAGTCGAAAAGCGCTTCGGCGAAGCGTACGAGACCCGCAAGAAGATCTCGCCACTCGCGGCTTTCTTTCATACCGAAATCGGGCCGCTGAACCAGATCATCCACATCTGGCCGTACAAGGACATGGCCGAGCGCGACAAAATCCGCGCCGAAGCTGTTGCTGCAGGCAATTGGCCGCCTAAAATCGGTGAATTCCTGCTCGGCATGCAATCCGAAATCTTCATACCGTTTGCCTGCTCGCCCGAAATCAAACCCGGAAAAATGGGCCCCTATTTCGAGATGCGCACTTACACCGTCGCACCCGGCGATCTGCCCAAAATCCAGAAAGTCTGGGAGCAGGCCCTGCCCGCCCGCATCAAGATCAGTCCGCTGGTGGGTGTCTGGTACAGCGAACTGGGCGGCCTGAACCGATTCACCCATATCTGGGCGTATAACTCGCTCAACCATCGCAACGAAGCCCGCGACCAGGCTCTCGCCTCGGGCGTGTGGCCGCCGTCTGTTGCGGCCAAAAAACTCAACCTGCCGGACGGCACACTGACCGCGCAGGAAAACAAGATCGTGATGCCCTCTGCATTTTCGCCGCTGCAGTAACCCCATCACGGAGGCCGCCATGCCCATAGGCAAACTTGACCATTTCTCGATCCGTACGCTGGATGTCGAATCATCGCGCCGGTTCTATACCGAGGTGATGGGCTTCACCGTCGGTTTCCGTCCGCCGTTCAAGTTTCCGGGGCTGTGGCTATACAACGGCCCCCAGTACCCGGAAACCACCGGCGTCGTGCACATCATCGGCATCGATCTGAACGATCCTGCCGGCTTGAAGGAATATCTCGGCGACAGGGATCTCGATACGCTGAACGGCACCGGCACCGTCGACCACATGGCGTTCGCCGCCACCGGGCTCGCGGAAATGCTTGCGCGACTCAAGGCACATAACATCGTGTACCGTGAACGCACGGTGCCGTCGCTGAACCTGCACCAGGTGTTTTTCGAGGACCCGAGCAGCGTGACCATCGAGCTGAATTATCCAGCCGCCGAAGTCCGGAAAGCCGCCTAGACCGGTTTCAAATGGCGCATGCAAAACGACAGCCGCGCGCGCTGGTCGTCGGGGGCTCGCTGGGCGGGCTGTTCGCAGCCAACCTGCTTCAGCGCCAGGGCTGGAACGTGCAGGTCTACGAGCAGGCGGGTGCGGCGATGGCCGGCCGCGGCGCCGGCATCATCACCCATCCCGACCTGTTTGCCGCGCTGACGCGCATCGGCATCAACCTTGACGACAGCTTCGGCGTCGACATCGCCGGCCGCGTCGCATTCGACCGCAGCGGCGCCGTGGTGGGCACGCTCGACATCCGCCAGTGCCTGACCACCTGGGCACGGCTCTATGCACTGCTCAAAAATGCATTCCCCGAAGACCGCTACCACTTCGACCATGTCTGCAGCGGTGTATCCCAGGACGCGGAAACCGTCACCGCGACATTCGCCAACGGAGTTCAGGCCGAAGGCGACCTGCTGGTCGCCGCCGACGGCATACGCTCCGCGGTGCGCGCGCGGCTGGCCCCGGACGACCAGCCGGTTTATGCCGGCTACATCGCGTGGCGCGGCCTGGTCGACGAAAACGAACTGACTACCGCCACGCACCGCGACCTGTTCCCGAAGTTCGGTTTCAGCCTGGCGCCGCGTGAACACATGCTCGGCTACCCGGTCGCCGGTTTCGGCAACTCCACACGCGCCGGTGAACGCTGCTACAACTTCGTCTGGTACCGGCCGACCCATGCCGGGCGCGAACTGCCGCAACTGTGCACCGACATCAACGGCCGCCGCCACGACATGGCGATACCGCCGCCGCTGATCCGCCCGGAGGTGCTGGATGCCATGCGCCGCGGCGCGCAGGATGCGCTGTCGCCGCAATTTGCCGAGGTCGTGGCGAAAACGCGCCAGCCCTTTTTCCAGGCCATCTTCGACCTCGAATCGCGGACCATGGCCCACGGACGCGTCGTCCTGCTCGGCGATGCCGCCTTCGTTGCGCGCCCGCATTGCGGCATGGGTGTATCCAAGGCGGCCGGCGACGCGATAGCCCTGGCCGATGCGCTGAAATCCGCGGGCGACGATCCCGCTGCGGCCCTGCCGGGTTATTCTGCGCAACGCGTGCGCTTTGGCCGCGCCGTGGTGGCGCATGCCCGCGAACTGGGCTCGTACCTGCAGGCCTGCGACGAAGATGAAGCCACGCGCATGCGCAACAGACATCACCACACCCCGGAAGCCGTGATGCGCGACATCGCGGTGACGCGGGATTTTTGATCCAAGGGAGGCAAAATGAAAGTCGGATTCATCGGACTCGGAACCATGGGCGGCGCGATGGCGCTCAACCTGCGCAAGGCAAAATTTGATCTCGTCGTGCACGACCTGCGCGCTGAAATCGCCAAACCCGTACTCGATGCCGGCGCGTCCTGGGCCGACTCGGTGCAGGCGCTGGGCAAGTCGGTCGACGTCGTGCTGACCTCGCTCCCGGGGCCGCGCGAAACGGAAGCCGTGGGCGCCGACCTGATGGCGTCGATGAAACGCGGCGGTGTGTGGTTTGACCTCACCACCAATTCGCCGACAGTGGTGCGCTCGCTGTCCGCGCGCTGCGCGGAACACGGCATCACCATGCTCGATGCGCCGGTGTCCGGCGGTCCGCACGGCGCAAAGTCGGGCAAGATGGCGCTGCTGGTCGGCGGCGATGAAAAAACATTCAACGACAGGCGCGAGGTGCTGGACGCCATCGGCGACCAGGTGATCTACATCGGCCCCATAGGCGCCGGCACGGTGGCCAAACTGGTGCACAACTGCGCCGGCTACGCGATCCAGACCGCGCTCGCCGAAGTGTTCACGGTAGGCGTCAAGGCCGGCGTCGACCCGCTGGCGCTGTGGGCAGCGGTGCGCCAGTGTTCGCTGGGCCGCCAGCGCACCTTCGACCGGCTCGGCCGGCAGTTCCTGCAGGGTTCTTTCGATCCGCCGGATTTCGCCCTCAAACTCGCGCTGAAGGACGTGACTCTTGCCACGGAACTGGGGCGCGAACTCGGGGTTCCGATGCGCATCGCCAACCTCGCCCATGCCGACATGACCGAGGCGCTTAACCGAGGCTGGGGCAGCCGCGATTCGCGGATCTCGATGTTGCTGCAGGAAGAACGCGCCGGCGTGGACATCAAGGTACCGGCAGCGGCAATACAGGCGGTGCTGCAGAAAGACGGCTAGAATAAAACCGGTCATCGCGGCAGCAGCCGCAGGAGTTGCTCATGCAATGGCATCAGCGGATCAGCATTGTCGTCCTGGGCTGTAGCGCCTTCTTCGCATTCGCAGCGGATGTCCAGGACTCCACGGGCGCGCTGCTCGACCGCGCAATCGCCGGCGAACACCGCAGCGAAGCCAACCGGCTGCGCGACAAGTACCGCCATCCGCGAGAGACCCTGCAGTTTTTCGGCCTGAAACCCGGCCTGACCGTGGTCGAGATCTGGCCCGGCGGCGGCTGGTACAGCGAAATCATCGGCCCGGTGCTGCGCGACGGCGGAAAATATTACCTTGCGCATTACGCGATCGAAGATCCGGGCCTCGCCGGCTGGCAGCGCAGTATCCGGGAGAAACAGCAGGAAAAAATCAGCGAACAGTCTGCGATTTACGGGAAGCCGCTGTTCACCTCGTTCGGCCCGCCCGGTCATGTCGCCATTGCGCCGGCAGGCAGCGCCGACCTGGTGCTGACGTTCCGCAACGTGCACAACTGGAGCAGCCGCAAGGTCGACCGGGCCGCGTTCCAGGCGTTTTACGACGCGCTGAAACCCGGCGGCGTGCTGGGGGTGGTCGAGCATCGCGCAAAACCGGGGACTCCGTTCGAACGCATGGTCAAAACCGGCTACATGACCGAATCCTATGTGATCTCCCTGGCGGAGCAGGTCGGGTTCAGACTGCTGGAAAAATCCGAAATCAACGCCAACCCGCTGGACTCTGCCGACCACCCCAACGGCGTTTGGACGCTGCCGCCGATGATGCGCGGCCGGCTCGACCCGGAAAAATACCGCGCGATCGGTGAAAGCGACCGCATGACGCTGAAGTTCGGCAAACCGGGAAAATAAACCGGCCATGCCCGTTACACCGCTCTACGCCGCAGTGCTCGGACTGATGTTCGTCGCGCTGAGCGTGCGCACCATCAGTCTGCGGCGGCGCTACCGCGTTGCCATCGGCGACGGCAGGAACACGCTGCTGCAGCGCGCGATGCGCGTGAATTCCAATTTCGCGGAATACGTGCCGCTGACGCTGCTTTTGATCTGGTTCGTCGAACTGCACGACGGCCCGAGGCTGCACGTACACGCACTGGGCATCTCACTGCTCTGCGGCCGCGTGCTGCATGCCTGGGGCGTGAGCCAGGAAAAGGAAAATCTCCGTTACCGCACTGTGGGCATGATGCTGACTTTCAGCGTGCTGATCACCGCCAGCCTGCTGATCCTGCTCTACCAGCTGGAATAAGTCGAAGAAACGGTCACAACAAAGCCGCGGCGGGTCAGCGCCGGTTGAATTCCCGTGGATTGAGACGGTCGATGTCGGCCTGCACCTGGTCGCGGCTGCGTTCGTAGACGATCTCCCGCCCCATCACGCTGCCCGCATAGGCGAGGCCGTTGCGGGTCGGGGTCAGTGAACATTTGACGCTGTGTACCCCGCTGCCGAGCACCACCTCGATGGACGAGGCCCGCTTGCTGAGCACCACCACTTCCATCAACTGCCGGGTCTCGGTAACGCGCACCTGGATTTTTTCGGTGTTCATGGCAGTGTCCGCAGGGTTGTATTGGCAATGAAGGGCCA
>JBFWOE010000175.1:0-5792 GCA_050250695.1 Burkholderiales bacterium | reverse complement strand
TGCTTTTTCCAGTGCCCCGACTTGCCGCCGGATTTTTCTTCAAGTCCCAGCGACTCGATGCGCATGCCGCGATCCACGGCCTTGCACATGTCATAGATGGTCAGCAGCGCAACGCTGACGGCAGTCAGTGCTTCCATTTCCACGCCCGTGCGGCCGACTGTTTCGGCAGTGGCGATGCAGCGGACCGCTTTATTGCGGCGGTCGATGACAAACTCCACCTGTACCCGGGTCAGCGCCAGCGGATGGCACAGCGGAATCAGGCCCGAGGTCTGCTTGGCGGCCTGGATGCCGGCGACGCGGGCTATGCCCAGCACGTCGCCCTTCCTGGAGTCGCCGGCAATGATGTGACGCAGCGTCGCAGCCTGCATCACGATGCGGCCTTCCGCGCGCGCCAGGCGCCGGGTTTCCGCCTTGTCCGCGACATCGACCATCCAGGCCTGTCCGTGCCGGTCAAAGTGCGTCAACGCGTCTGTAACAGTTTGTTTTCTCATTAGGAACTCCTGACGGGCAGAATTATCATAGCACCATGGTTCAACGCCTGATCCTGCTCTGCCTGCTGCTCTGCGCGCCCTGGGTCGCGGCACAGCGCCTGCCCGAGCTGGGTGACACTTCCGCTGCGGCGATTTCGCCCGGCGACGAACGCCGTCTCGGCGAAAACATCATGCGCGAGATTCGTCGCGATCCGGCCTATCTCGACGACCCCGAGGTTGCCGATTACATCGACAAGCTGGGCAACAGGCTGGTCGCGCACAGCGATTCGGCCCGGCAGAAATTCGAATTTTTTGCGGTGCGTGATCCGCAGATCAACGCTTTTGCATTGCCGGGCGGTTTTATCGGAGTGCATACCGGGTTGATACTGGCGGCACAGAGTGAGTCGGAGATCGCGGGGGTCCTTGCGCACGAGGTGGCCCACGTCACTCAGCGCCATATCGCGCGCATGATCAACCAGCAGAGCCAGAGCCAGGTGCTGTCCATTGCCGCTCTGGCCCTGGCCATACTCGCGGCACGTTCCGACTCACAGGTGGGCGAGGCGGCAATGGCCTTCGGCCAGGCCGGCGTGATCCAGAGCCAGCTCAACTTCACCCGGGAAAACGAACGCGAGGCGGATCGTGTCGGCCTGCAAATGCTGGATGGGGCCGGGTTTGACCCGCGCGGCATGGCCGGATTTTTCGAGCGCCTGCAGCGCGCGACGCGCCTCTACGAAGGGGGCGCACCTTCGTACCTGCGAACGCATCCGCTGACCTTCGAGCGCATCGGCGACATCCAGAACCGGCTCGAACGGAAACCCTATCGCCAGGTCGCGGACAGCCTCGATTTCCATCTGATCCGTGCAAAGCTGCGGGCCGAAAGCGGCGCCGCGAGCGATGCCGTGGCATTTTTCGAGAACAGCCTGAAAGAGCGCAAATTCCTTTCCGAGGCTGCCAGCCGTTACGGCCTTGTTGCCAGCCTGATCCGCGCCCGGGATTTCGGGCGGGCGCGCAGTGAAATGCCTGCTCTCGTAAAGACGGAGAGTCCGATCATCTCCACCCTGGAGTGCCGGCTGGCCGATGCCGCGGGCGAAACGGACAGGGCGCTGGACTGTTATCAGCGTGCTCGCCGCGCCTATCCCGGTTATCGCGCATTGTTCGACGGACATGTCGTCCTGTTGGTGCAGTCACGGCGCGCCGCAGAGGCGCTGCAACTGATCGATACGCGTTTGCGTTCTCAGCCGGAAGACCCCCGGCTGTACCGGCAGCAGGCCCAGGCTTATGCCGCGCTTGGCAACCGCCTCCAGCAGCATCGTGCGCAGGGCGAGGCCTACGTCAGAACAGGCGAACTCGGTGCGGCGATGGAGCAGATGCAGATTGCCCTGAAAACCGGCGAGGGAGATTTCTACCAGTTGTCGGCAATCGAGGCGCGGCTCCGCGAATTGCGCCGGCTGCAGGCCGAACAAGACCGCAAGCGCAGAAACTGATTTCCCCGGAGCAACCGGCACATAATCTAAAAATAGATTAAAATCAAATACTTAATTATTTATCCTGCAGGGCGGACGGTTATCCCGGGCGGGCTTTCGTCACTTACCGGGAACGCTGTTAGTGATACTTTCGCAATATGAGTGACGCTGTCGGTACCGATACGATTCCGCAACCGCCGGAAACGCGGAGAATCGGCAAATACGAAATCATCAAGGAGCTGGGCCGCGGCGCAACCAGCGTGGTCTACAAGGCCTACGATCCATTCCAGGATCGCGAGGTCGCGATCAAGGTGGTTTTTCCGGAAGCCCTGGGCGACGCCGAACACGGCAGGCGATATCGCAAGGTGTTCGTGACCGAGGCCTCTCTGGCGGGAAAACTCGCGCATCCGCATATCGTTGCGATCTACGATGCCGTTGCCGACGATGAAGCGAGTTACATCGTCATGGAATACGTCGATGGCACGACGCTGGAACAATATTCGCGGGTCGATCATCTGCTGCCGATGACGCGGGTGCTGGAAATCGTCTACAAATGCGTGCGGGCGCTGGATTATGCCGCCCGCGAAGGCGTGATCCATCGCGACATCAAGCCGGCCAACATCCTGCTTTCCGGCGAGGCCGACATCAAGATTTCGGATTTCGGGGCTGCGCTGAATGCCGCCAGCGACTCCACGCAGATCACCGGCATAGGGTCGCCGGCCTACATGTCGCCCGAACAGGTCAGGGAACAGTCGCTGACCTACCAGACGGACATATTTTCCCTCGGCGTGGTGTTCTACCAGCTGCTGACGGGGCGGCTGCCGTTCATCGGCACCAACAATTACAGCATCATTTACCAGATCATCAACGCCGAGCCCGCGCCTCCCAGCCGCCTCCGCGCCGATGTTCAGCCGCAGGTCGACGCCATCGTGCTGCACATGCTCAAGAAAAACACCGCGGATCGTTACCTTACCTGGAGCGACCTTGCCGGCGACCTGGTTGATGCACTGGGCGGCTCGCGTGCGAAAGTGCGCGACGGCATGCCCGAGGCGGAAAAATTCGACACCCTGCGCAAGCTGAATTTTTTCCGGTCCTTCAGCGATGTTGAACTATGGGAGGTGCTGAGGCTGGCGAAGTGGCACCGCCTGCCGGGCGGATCGGTGCTGATCCAGGAAGGCGACATCGGTTCCTCGTTCTACGTATTGGCGGGGGGCGAAGTCGAGGTGCGCAAGCAGGGGCGGCTGCTGAACACCCTCGGGGCGGGCGAATGTTTCGGCGAGATGGCCTATCTCGGCAAGCAGAAATTCCAGCGTTCCGCCAGCGTGGTGGCGACCACGGAAATCGTGACCATCGAGATCCGTGCCGAAACCCTGCCCCAGGCCTCGGAACTGTGCCGTCATCATTTCAACGGCGCATTCCTGGAGTTGCTGGTGGATAGACTGGCCACGGCCAACCTGCGCCTGTCGCAATTGCTGGCGGAACGGAATATCAGCGTTTTTTAATGGGCTCCGTGGGCTCGCGGGTTTGTCATTTGCCCAGCCGCGGAGAAGATGAGTAGTGCTCCATTTCGTCGCGGGTTTTCCAGGTTTTTTCGTCGAGCAGCGCGGCCGGGACCGGTCGCTGCGCCGCGGATGCCACGGTTTCCGCCGCGACCAGCTTCAGGACTTCGGGATAGGCGATCTTGCGCAGCCGGCTTTCCTCGCCGGCGACGCGCGCCACCATGAAGCCGTCGTATACCCGATGCACGTAGATGTTTGCGGGCCTGACGCGGCCTTTGGGCTGCTGCCAGGTGATGGTGTAGCGGGTGTCGGCCTTGAAGTCATTTTTGTCCATCAGCGGATCCCGTAAGTGCGTGGCGACGGATTATCACCGGCTGTGACACCGGCATTTCCGTTAACCAGTTGATTAAAAAATAAAATAATTCGGAAGTGGCCATGGGGCAGAAACACATCCCGGGGAAGTCAGCGGTCTATAATCAGCAAGCCTTTGTCATCAAACATCGGCAGCGCAGGCATTGCCCTTGCGTGGAGATCATCATATATTAGGATTTGCTGTTACACTAATTCAAATAAAGAGAGGCACCAAATGCAGTTTGACAAGGAACTGGATGCGCGCGGCCTGAATTGCCCGCTGCCGATCCTGCGCACCAAAAAGGCATTGACCGACATGACCACCGGCCAGGTGCTGAAAATCATGGCGACCGACCCCGGTTCGGTCAAGGATTTCCAGGCTTTTGCCAAGCAGACCGGCAATGAACTGCTGTCGTCGGATGCGGCAAACAAGGAATTCACCTTTTTCATGAAGAAGAAATAGGCAGCGGAACCCGACCGGCCATGGCGACCTATGCGGAAATGCGCGAAGTGTTCGAGGATATCAAGAGCGATATCCGCTATGACCATGAGCTGAACGGCTGCCTGAACTGCGGCATCTGCACCGCAACCTGCCCTTCCGCCCATTTCTACGACTACAGCCCGCGCGAAATCGTGCAATTGCTGTGGACCGAAAACGTCGAGCAGATCTACGACGCGATGCAGGAAAAGATCTGGGCCTGCGCCCAGTGCATGACCTGTGCTGCGCGCTGCCCGTTCAAGAATTCCCCCGGCGGGCTGGTGGCGATCATGCGCGAAGTCGCCATCAAGCACGGCTTCCAGTCGGCAAAGGACGTGCTGCGGCCGTTCGGGCGGGTGATGCTGAAGCTGATCACCACCGGCAACCAGCTGTCCCCGGACATGATCCAGCCCGATCATTTTCCAGACTGGGGCCCCAACATCCAGAAGGTCAAGGGCAACCTGAAGACGCTGCGCAAGGCGATCCCGGTGCGTACGCTGCAGACCACCGACACGGCGTGGGAAGTGTCGCTGAAGACCTCGGTCGAGATGTACACCATCTGGGAAATGACCGGCGTGCTCGAATCGCTGGAAACCATGGATGAGAATCTTTTTGATGTCATCCAGGATTTCATCGACGAGAAGCGCGAGGAATACGAAGAAATGCTGGAAGACGCCAAGGACGAGGATTAAAAGTTTCGCGGCGTGCATCAACCGGCTGGTCATGACGTTGTTTCATGCCGTCGCCGCCACCTGAGGAGGTAGAAATCATGAGCACCGAACAACATCCCAGCGACGGCACCGGCATTGCCGGGCACGGCGCATTTTTCCAGCCGACCAACCTGTCGCCGGAAGACGCGGCCAAGGCGACGGCCTGGGTCGAGAAACACGTCGACCGCCGCACGATGGACTTGTCCGAGCGCATGGACGATGTGCGCGACCACATGTGGCAGCTGGAGAAGGAGGGCGAGATCATCGTCCACCGCGTGTCGGATGCCCACAAACCGGTCGACGTGCAGACGCTGTTCGGCTGGAACAAGAAAATACCGACTTCGCAGCTGTGGCACCACAAGTCCTGCGGCCAGTGCGGCAACATCCCCGGTTATCCCACTGCGCTGCTGTGGACCATGAACAAGCTGGGCATGGTGCCGGGCAGGGATTATCTCGACGAGACCGACCAGACCTCGTGCACGGCCTGGAACTATCACGGCTCGGGCATCGGCAACCTGGAATCGCTGGCAGCGGTGTTCCTGCGCAATTTCCACCAGGCCTACGTGTCGGGCAAGAACCACGGCCATGAGCCCGGCCATTTCTTTCCGCTGGTGCATTGCGGCACTTCGTACGGCAACTACAAGGAAGTGCGCAAGTACCTGATCGAGTCGCCGCAGCTGCGCGAGAAAGTGCGCAAGATCCTCGGCAAGCTGGGCCGCCTGGTCGACGGCAAGCTGGTGATCCCCGAGGAAATCGTGCACTACTCGGAATGGGTGCACGTGATGCGCAAGCGCATCGCCTCCGAGCTGCAGACCATCGAC
>JBFWOE010000174.1:0-5906 GCA_050250695.1 Burkholderiales bacterium | reverse complement strand
CGAGGCCGATGGTGCTGCCGTTGACACGCTGGATCGGCTTGCCCGGCGGCACCGCCCACTTGCCGGCGCGCACCTGGCGGTCATAGAAGGTGATCTTGCGCGCCGCCGACAGCAGCAGTGCCATGGTGTGTTCGGCGACTTCGTCGATGCAGTAGGTCGGATTGTTGGTGACGATGATGCCGGCAGTGGTCGCCGCTTCGAGGTCTATGGTGTCCACGCCGATGCCGTAGCGGGCGATGATTTTGCACTGGGGCATTTTCGCCATCACCTCGGCGGTGATCGGGCCGGCGTAGGTGTTGAGCAGGGCGACGCAGTCCGCAGCCTCGGCAATGAACTCATCGGGCTTCTAGGTCTGCAGCGGCACCAGGCTGACGTCGGCGCCGAGGATCTGGCGTTCCATGTCCACCGATTCCCACACGTAATCGGTCAGTACGACTTTGTTTTTCGCGGCCATGAGGCTTGCTCCGTGTGTGACAAATTATTGAATAAAATCAAATACTTATGATTTACCGTAGATCTCCGGATTCCAGCAGTTCGGCGGCTGTTTGCCGTCGAGCAGGGCGAGGATGTTGTCGACCACGACATTGGCCATCGCCGCGCGCAGTTCGGTGATCGCGCTGCCGGTGTGCGGCGTCATCACCACGTTCTGCATCCGCAGCAGCTCGGGATGCGGTCGCGGCTCGTTTTCATATACATCGAGCCCGGCACCGGCAATACGTTTGTCGATCAACGCCCGCACCAGCGCTTCTTCGTCGACGATGGGGCCGCGCGCGGTATTGACCAGGCAGGCCGACGGCTTCATCTGCGAAAACACCGCATCGTTGAACAGATGACGAGTCTGCGGCGTCAGCCTGGCATGGATCGAAACGAAGTCGGATTCCGCGAGCAATTGTTCGAAAGGCACCCAGGTCAATTTCAGCGCCTGTTCATCGGCAGGCGCCAGCCGCTGCGGATCGTGGTAGATCACCTTCAGCTTGAAAGCATGCGCGCGCGCCGCCGCGGCACGTCCGACGCCACCCATGCCGACGATACCCAGCGTCTTGCCGGTGAGGCCGCCGCCTTCCATGTAACAGGACTGCGAGCCGGGAAAGGTGCCCGAGCGCAGCAGGCGATCACCTTCGGTCACTCGGCGCACCAGCGACAGCAGCAGGGCCCAGGCGAGGTCTGCGGTCGCATCATCGAGCAGCAGCGCCGGGATCACCGTCACCGGGATTTTGCGCGCTGTGGCCGCGGCGATGTCGATGTCGGCCGGCGTGATGGTCATCGATGCCACGGCTTTCAGCTGCGGATTGGCGTTGATCACTTCGGCATCGACATGATCGTGGAGCAGACAGAACAGGATGTCGCTCGCCCGGGCTGCCGCGACCAGTTCCTGCCGGGTCATGATGTGCAGCGGATCGGGATTCCAGCGCACGTCGGCCACCGCTTTCAGGCGGTCGATGGCGCCCTGGGCAACGGGCTGGGTGATATGGATGCGGGGCAGGGGCATGGAGGGCAGATTCTTTATTTTCCGCTGTTGCAGATGGTGCAGGCGTAGTTTTCCAGCGTTTCACGGGTCACGCCGACCGCGCCGTGCTGGCGGCGGTTGTACTCGGCACTTTCGAGCTCGGTGCGGAAGGAATCGTTGAGGCGGTTGATCATGTTGAACATGGCGCAGGCCAGCGAGATTTCGACGATTTCGGCATCACTGAATTCGCGGCGCAACGCATCCCACACCTTGTTGTCGCGTTTGGCGGTGTTCAGCGTCATGGCTTCGGACCAGGCAATCGCCGCTTTTTCCTTTGCGTTGAACAGCGGGCTCGCCTGGTAGTCGCCTTTCAGCGCATCGAACTCCTCGTCCTTCAGTCCCAGTGCTTGACCAAGCACATAGTTGTGTTCCGTTCAGTAATGGCAGTCGTTGATGGTCGAGGTTTTCAGCACTGCGAGGTTGCGCAATCTGACCGCGGACACCGCGCCTGCATTGGGCTGGCGCACCGCGGCGATGAACGGCAGTATCCAGCGCGCCACGTACGGACTGTGCGACAGGATGCGCATCAGGTTGGCAGTGCGGCCGAGCATCTTGTTCGAGGCTTCAAACAGGTCTTTCGCCGGGCCGACAGCTTCCTCGTCGGTGATGCCGCGCAGTCGCTGGGTCATGTCATCCTCACGTGCTGGGGTGAAATTACATCGTTCGGCATCCAGCGTACGACGCCGGATACCCCGTTGACCGAAACCATGGAACCCTCGGGTATGCGCTGCGTGGCGTTGTCTGCCCCCAGCACCATCGGTATGCCGCGCTCACGGGCCAGCGAGGCGAGGTGTGAGGTACTGCCGCCGAGTTCGGCAACGACACCGGCCACGCGCTGCAGGATCTGCGACAGCGCCGGGCCCGCCATCTTGGTCACGAGTATCGATCCCGGCGCCACACGCGTCAGCTCGCATTCGCAGTTGATGACGCAGGCAAGGCCGGAGGTCCAGCCCGCACCTGCGGGCTGGCCGCGCAGATGCGGCTGGCCCTGCCAGGCTTCATCGGAGGCATGCGTCTCTTCGGGTTCGAGATGAAGCGGCCGCGACTGCAGCAGCTTGATGCCTTTGTCGTCCATGGCCCACTCGATTTCCACGGCCATGCCCATCAGTTTTTCAATGCTCAGCACATGCCGGCCGAGTTCTTCCGCCTGTTCCGGGGTCATGCAGGGATCAGCCACCTTGCGTGTGCGCGGCGCCAGGGCGGGGCGGTGGGCGCAGCTCAGTGCATGGTACTGGGTGGGTGCGGCCACGGTTTCCTTCAATTTCGCGTTGCGGTCCAGCACATACCGATCCGGCGTGACTTCGCCCTGCGCGATGGCCGCGCCCAGCCCGGGCGTGGCATTGATCAGCAGGTCGCCGCCCGCGGTCTGGCTCAACGCACCGCCGGCGGCACGCGCCTTGACCAGTGGCTGGATGATCAGGCCCATCGCGGTTTCAGCGGGGTCGATGTCATGGGTTGCCATGTAGCGCAGCGCGCGGGTCATCCACAGCGCGGCCCAGCACGAGCGCACGGCAGTGAGGAAATCGGTTTCGGTTTCGAGGTCGAGAAAGCTTTCAAACTGGCCGGCGAAACTGGAGCCGTAGCGGTCTTCAACCAGTGCCGAGGAACGCACGACGATGGGCGTGCCGGATTCCGTTACCAGTTGTCGCCACGCAGCGAGCAGTTGGACTTCTGTTTCCGGCGCAATGGGTTTGTCCATCAGGCCGAGTTTCATGTTCAGCGCATGTCGCCGCGCCTGCGGCCCGTCTTCGGTATTGAAAACGCCGCGAGCGGACTCTTCCAGGCCAAGCACGCGAACCTGGTGGCGATAGGCTTCGGCGTCGACGCAGAAACCGCCGGGCGTCGGCAGACCGGCCTGGGTCAGCGCGGCGAGATTGGCGCCTTTGGGACCGAAACGGTCCTTGTTTTTCGCGGCCGGAGCGGTAATCGGTATGACCAGTGAGTCCATGTTCGTGTTCAGCCTTCCCGGCCGTCGATGACGATGCGCAGCACGCGGCCGGGATTGCGTTCGTATTCTTCAAAGGCTTCCGCGGTGCGCGAAAGCGGGTAGGTGGCGGAGACGAAGCCGCTGATGTCGATGTTACCCGACGCCGCCAGCGATATCGACGGCTCCATGTCTTCGGGCATCAGTGCGCGTGAACCGATGATGCTGATTTCCTTGTAATACAGCGGAAACGTGCTGAACGTCGGACAGCAGGCGTGGCTGACCGCATATGGGGAAAACCTGCCACCGGGACGCAGCATGTCGATCCCGGCCTTCAGCGTGGCGTCGCCGCCGACGGTGTCTATGACCACCGCAGCACCGTCGCCACCGGTCAGGCGCAACACTTCGGCGACCGCCTGTTCGGCGCCGACAGCAATGGCATCGGTGGCGCCGCTGCGCATCGCCATGTCGAGTTTCCACTGCGACCGTGACACCACGATCACCGGAGTCGCGCCGGCCAGCGCGGCCAGCTGCGCATGGAGCAGACCGGTGGTGCCCATGCCGAGCACCACCACAGAATCGCCGGCGACGATGTTCAGGCGCTGCTGGGCGTGGCGCACGGTCGCCAGCGTTTCAATCAGCGTGGCATCCGCCAGCGGCAGACGCGGCGGCAGCGGATGCAGGTAACGGGAAGGCAGGCAGACAAATTCACTCAGCGAGCCGTCGACCTCGCGACCGAACAGCCCCGCGTTGCGGCACAGGTGCTGCGCGCCGCGTTTGCAGGAATCACAATGGCCGCAGGAAATGATCGGATTGATGATCACCGGCTGGCCCGGCGCAAAGCCGCTGACGCCTTCGCCGGCGGTTTCGACCGTGCCTGTGGATTCATGGCCGAGCACCACCGGATACTTCACGCCGGGGTGTTCGCCGGTATAGATGCCGAGGTCGGTGTGGCAGACCGCGGTCGCAGCCGTGCGAACCAGCACTTCACCGGGCCCGGGCGCCGGCAGTGGACGCGACACGATGCCGAAGCGGCGCGGCGCGGCGAGCGCCGCGGTTCTCATTGCGGAGGCCATGATGTATGGATGAAAAACCGGATCATGCGAAAGGGCTGCGATAAAACCGCCGCCTGAAATAAAAGCGGCCGGGGACGCGCGCGCCCGCCGGCCGTATGTTGCATCGCCCGCTTACCTTCCGGGCAGTTTGCCGAAGTTGCAGTAGCCCGGCATCGGATCGACCACCGTGATCTGCTCGACCGGGAAGTTGGACACGATCTCGACGCTGTCCTTGTGCACGATCAGCATTTCCTCGATGCGCACGCCCCACTGGTGGACCTTGCCATGCTGGGTTTCCAGCGCGAAGACCATGCCTTCCTTGATTTCGATAGGATGATCCAGCGACCAGATGCGTGAAATCACCGGCTGGTCGTACTGCGCGAGGCCGAGGCCGTGGCCCCACAGGTTGGCGGCCGCCTGGTCTTCTTCTTCGTAGCCCCAGGTTTCCTGCGCGGAGGGCCATTTCGAGGCGATGTCGCGGGTGGTGGCGCCGACCTTGACCGCCTTGATCGAGTCATAGAGCCAGCCCAGCGCCTGCGCGTAGACGTCCTTCTGCTCCTGGTTCGGCTCGCGGCCGACCATGTAGGTGCGGTAGTAGCAGGACTTGTAGCCGTTCCAGGTCAGCGCGGCGAGATCCATGAACACCATGTCGCCCGGCTTGATGATGCGGTCGGAGAAATTGCGCCAGTTCGGCCAGGTGTTGAGGCCCGAGGACACGATCACGTCCTCGACGTCTTCCATGCCGGGAACGTTGTAGAGGAACTCCATGATGTGCGCGGTCAACTGGTTCTCGGTGAGGCCGGGCTTGAGGAATTTCATGAATTCCCAGTGCGCGGCGTCGCCGATGGCGCCGACCTGGCGCATGCACTCGTGCTCGTCCTGGTTCTTGACGGCGCGGGCTTCCATCATCGGCGTCATGCCGTCGGTCCAGTCGATCTTCTGGTCCTTGAAAATCTGGATCATGTTGATGTCGATGAAGTCGACGCCCAGTTTCTGGCCGTCAACGCCGGCGCGCTTCATTTCCTTCTTGATGCTGTTGGTGAACTTGGTCACCTGCGCCAGCGACGCGGGGCCGGCAGCGCCCTTGATCCACGCATAGGAATACTTGATGTGGTCCTTGGGGATCCACGGCGAGTGTTTGGCGATGTGCACGCCGATGTCGCCCTGTTCGTAGAGCACCGGGGCATCGTCGCCGCAAAGCAGGGCATAACGCAGGCCGGGCTTCAGGCGGTTCCAGCCTGGAGTGAGGGTGCTGGTCACGTAGCGCACGTTCTCGTCGTACATCAGCAGCATCGCGCCCAGGCCGTGGGCCTTCATGCGTTCGCGCGCGCGCTCGAGCCGGTATTTGCGCAGCCGGTCCCAGTTGATCCGTTCCTGCCAGTCCAGTCCCACCATCCCTACGTTTGCCATGTTGCTCTCC
>JBFWOE010000173.1:0-5946 GCA_050250695.1 Burkholderiales bacterium | reverse complement strand
CCGGCGCAATTCCATGTCAACGCGTGCCTCGACCTTGTCGCCGACTTTCAGCGCCCCGGTCTTCAGTTCCCCATGATGACCGAATACATCGGTCTGGATTTTCTGCGTATCGGTAACGATGAACGTGCCGCCCGAAGCCACCAGCTCACCGCGATCACCGACCTGCCCGCCGGATTCAGCATAAAACGGCGTACGGTCCAGCACCACCACGGCGGATTCACCATGGTTGATGGACTGCACAGCGCTGCCTTCGCGGTAAATCGCGATTACATGCGCGTCCTCGACGACCAGCGTGTCATATCCGCGGAATTCGGTCTTGGCACCGCTGTATTCCACAGCGACCCCCATCTGGAATTTTGATGCCGCGCGGGCGCGCTCGCGCTGCTGCTCCATCGCCGCCTCGAAACCGGCGTAATCCATGCGCACATTCCGCTCGCGTGCGATGTCCGCCGTCAGGTCGACCGGGAAACCGTAGGTGTCGTAGAGCTGGAACACGGTCTCGCCGTCGAGCATCTTGTCTTCGCGGGTCAGTGCGACTTCCAGCACTTTCATGCCGTTTTCCAGGGTCTCGGCAAAGCGCTCCTCTTCCTGCTTCAGCACCTGCATCACCCGGTCCTGCACCCTGGGCAGTTCGGGATAGGCCGCACCCATCGCCTGCGACAGGTCGGGTACTACCTTGTGGAAGAACGGCCTGGTCTGACCCAGCTTGTAGCCGTGGCGGATCGCGCGGCGGATGATCCGCCGCAGCACGTAGCCGCGTCCTTCGTTGCCGGGAATCACTCCATCGACGATCAGGAAGGCGCAGGCTCGGATATGGTCGGCGATCACCTTCAGCGAATTGTTCGCCAAATCCTTTGCCCCGGTCTCGCGCGCGGCGGCCTTGATCAGCGTCTGGAACAGGTCGATTTCGTAATTGGAATGTACGCCCTGGAGCACCGCGGCAATGCGTTCAAGCCCCATGCCGGTGTCCACCGAGGGCTTGGGCAGCGGATGCAACTGGCCCTTGTCGTCGCGGTTGAACTGCATGAACACCAGGTTCCATATTTCGATGTAGCGGTCCCCGTCGGCGTCCTTGGATCCCGGCGGCCCGCCTTCGACACCCTCGCCGTGATCGTAGAAAATCTCGCTGCACGGACCGCATGGACCGGTGTCGGCCATCTGCCAGAAATTGTCGGAACCACCGCCCGGCTTGTCGCCGATGCGCACGATTCGCTCCTTCGGAACGCCGATGTCCTTCGCCCAGATCTCGTAGGCTTCGTCATCGGTGTGGTACACCGTCACCCACAACCTGTCTTTCGGCAGCTTGTAGATTCCCGTCAGCAGTTCCCAGGCATAGGCAATCGCATCCTTCTTGAAATAGTCGCCGAACGAGAAATTGCCCAGCATCTCGAAGAAGGTGTGGTGGCGCGCGGTATAGCCGACGTTTTCGAGGTCGTTGTGCTTCCCGCCCGCGCGCAGGCTGCGCTGCGAAGTGGTGGCGCGTTTGTAGGGACGGCTCTCCTGGCCGAGGAACACGTCCTTGAACTGCACCATGCCCGAGTTGGTGAACAGCAGCGTCGGATCGTTGCCGGGAACCAGCGGACTGGAGGCCACGATGCTGTGGCCTTTGGACTCGAAATATTTGAGGAACTTGTCGCGGATTTCTGCTGATTTCATGCGCCTGCGCCGGGTAAGTTACGTAAGGCGCAGATTTTAAACTACATTTACGTCGGGTTCAGAACCGCCTGACTTCCTCAACGCGCAGTCCCAGCGACTGGCCACCGATGATGGCCGCGCTTTTGACGGTGCCGCTGACGCCGACGGCAGCGTTGACCGCTGGCAATTCGCCCTGCGTCGTCACCGTGATCTCGCCGCTGTCGTCTCGCAGCGTGTACGACTTCAGATCAAGCAACGGCACCTTGGTGATTTGGGTCACCCGGCCCTTCAGCCTGATTTCCTTGCCCTCGAAATTCGCCGGTGCCGTGGTGACTTCCTTGATCGGGATCACGCCCAGACCCAGCGCATCACAGCCTGCCAGCAGCAGCACGGCAATAAGCAGTGCAGTCCAGAAAACCAGCAGATCATTGTTTTTATTCAATTTCTCCATTTCAAACCTCTTCCTTTCCATCACACCCAAGGGCGCGCAACAAGTGGTTCACCGCCTCGCTGCTGAATCCCCGACCCAGCAGGAAACGCGCTTGTTTCGCGCGATCCGCAGCATTGGCCGGCGGCGCGCGGAACTTGCGCTTCCATACCGCGCGTGCGGCCTCGATTTCATCGCCCTTCAGCGCAGTGACGGCCTTGCTCACAACCTCTGCCGGCACGCCCTTCGCTTCGAGATCGCGGCGGATGCGCGCCGGACCGTAACGCCCGCGCCGCGCATGCACCATCTGTTCCGCGGCACGCGTCTCCGACAACCAGCCGCGCTGCGCGAAATCGTCCAGGACCTGCTCGATTTCCTGCGGCGACCCGGCGTGCGGCGCGAGTTTCTGCGTCAGTTCGTGACGGGTATGCTCGCGCCGCGCCAAGTGCCTAAGTGCACGGGCCCTGAGACTGGGTTCTGCCTTGGAACTCATCGCGCGCGTATCCATTCAGGATGAGTTCCGGACTGCCGGGATGCCCGTCCGGCTTATTGCCCCGACGCCTTCTTGCGCGCCGCCGGATCGGACTCGACCACTTCCAGCGCCGCCTTCTCCTTCTTCACCGCCGGCCCGCCGTTGATGCCGAGCACGGCGCGGATCTTGGCTTCGATCTCGTTGGCGATCTGTGGATTTTCCTTCAGGTACTCGCGGGTATTGTCCTTGCCCTGACCGATGCGGTCCTTGCCGTAGGAATACCAGGCGCCGGACTTCTCGATGATGTTGTGCACCACGCCGAGCTCGATGATCTCGCCTTCGCGCGAAATACCCTCGCCGTAGAGGATGTCGAACTCGGCCTGGCGGAACGGCGGCGCCACCTTGTTCTTGACGATCTTGGCGCGGGTCTCGGAACCGATGACCTCCTCGCCCTTCTTGATCGAACCGATGCGGCGGATGTCGATGCGCACCGAGGCGTAGAACTTGAGCGCATTGCCGCCGGTGGTGGTTTCGGGGTTGCCGAACATCACGCCGATCTTCATGCGGATCTGGTTGATGAAAATCACCAGCGTGTTCGAACGCTTGATGTTGGCGGTAAGCTTGCGCAGCGCCTGCGACATCAGCCGCGCCTGCAGGCCCATCTGCGGCTCGCCCATCTCGCCCTCGATCTCGGCGCGCGGCACCAGCGCCGCCACCGAGTCGATCACCACCACGTCGACCGAACCCGAACGCACCAGCATGTCGGCGATTTCCAGCGCCTGCTCGCCGTTGTCGGGCTGGGAAATGATCAGTTCGTCGACCTTGACGCCAAGCTTGGCGGCATACTGCGGGTCGAGCGCATGTTCGGCATCGATGAAGGCCGCCGAGCCACCGAGCTTCTGCATCTGCGCGATCACCGACAGCGTCAGCGTGGTCTTGCCCGAGGACTCCGGTCCGTAGATTTCGACCACCCGGCCGCGCGGCAGGCCGCCGATGCCGAGCCCGATGTCGAGCCCCAGCGAACCCGTCGATACCGCCTGGATGTCTTTCGCGATGTCCGACTCGCCCATGCGCATCACCGAGCCCTTGCCGAACTGCTTTTCGATTTGCGACAGCGCCGCCGCCAGTGCCTTGCTCTTGTTTTCGTCCATGATGTCCTCTGCGTTCGCTAGATTCCGATTCGTGTTCCAGTGCTGCTGACGGTTCGCATTATTACACAGTTTCCGGAAAAAGGTGAATATTTATACAGTAGTGGTTAAATTGTCAGTAAATGATATAAATTAACAATAAAAACAATAGTTTAACTAAACATTTATCACAGCGGGCAGCAAACCCTGAACCCCTTCCAGCGCGGCTTTTACCGCAGCACGGCGCACTTCTTCGCGATCGCCGGCGAGAAGCAGCGTGGCGCTTTTCGGTTCGCCGTTTTTCACCGCCCACGCAAAACAAACAGTCCCCACCGGCTTCTGCGGCGTGCCGCCGTCGGGCCCCGCGGTGCCGCTGATCGCCACCGCGACCTGGGCGTGGCTGTTGGCCAATGCGCCGACCACCATTTCGCGCACGGTCTGCTCCGACACCGCGCCGTGCGCGCCCAGCGTGTTCTGGCTGACGCCGAGCATCTCGCGCTTGGAAATATAGGTATAGCTGACGAAGCCGCGCTCGAACCACTGCGAGCTGCCGGGCACCGCCGTCACCGCCTGCGCCACCCAGCCTCCGGTGCAGGATTCGGCAGTGGCCAGCATCAGCCCCTGCGCCTTCAGCGCCTCGCCCACCCGCGCCGCCAGTTCATACAATGTCTTGTCCGGCATGTTCACCCCGCATCAATTCAGTACTGCATGCGCCGCGGCCAGTATCAGCAGCGTGTAACCGGCCGCAACCAGATCATCGAACATCACGCCGAAGCCGTTCTTCAGCACGCGGTCATAATAACGAATGGGCGGCGGCTTCAATATGTCAAACAGGCGGAAAATCAGGAACGCGAAGGCCTGCCAGTAACCGGTCGCAGGCACGAAAAACAGCACCAGCAGGAAAGCCACCGTTTCATCCCACACCATGCCGCCGTGGTCCGCCGCGCCCAATGCGCGCCCGGTGACCGCGCAGGCCCACACGCCGAGCCAGAACAGCGCGACCACGAACAGCAGGTAGCTCCAGGCATCGAGCCGCGGCGCAAGCACATGGAAAAGCGGCAGCGCCAGCAGCGTACCGAAAGTGCCTGGCGCAAACGGAATCAGGCCGATGCCGCCGCCGAAGGCGATGAAATGCGCCGGATGGCGATAGACGAAGCGCAGGTTGGGGCGGTCAATGGTGGCAGACATGAACACGCGCTCAATCCAGCCAGGGATTGACCAACGGAACCTTCAAATCGCGGAAATGCTGCACATTGCGTGTCGCCAGCGTGGCACGCCGTGCCAGCGCAATGCCGGCAATCTGGGTGTCGCGCACATCCACCGGGCGCTCGGCCCTTTGCCGCGTCGCCGTCAATACTGCCGCCGCAGAGGCCGCGGCGCTATCGAAGTCTAGCACCCGGTTCTCCAGATCATCAGACAGCAGGCGCTCGAACGCGGACTCCAGCTCCTGCCGCCTGCGTCCCTTCGGCAACAGGTTCAGGCCGTAACGCAACTCAAACAGGGTCACGCTGGTAATCCACACCGACTCCGGCGGCTGGCGGTCGAGCCAGTCGATGACCGGGACGTCCGGTACCGCGCGCATCAGCGCCGACAGGACATTGGTGTCTAGAATGATCACCGGCCGAAATCAGCCGATCGTGCAGCCTCGCCGCGCAACTCGGGCAAATCACCTGCAAGGCCGGTTTTGCTGAACCGAGCTGCGATGCGCGAACCCAGCTTCGGCTGCGGACGATTGGATTCTTTCGCCGCATTTCGCAGGATCTGGCGCAGCTCCTCCTCCATGCTGCGGCCGTGGCGCTCGGCGCGGCGCTTCAGGCGAACTTTGACCTCATCTTCAAGATGGCGGACTACGAACTGGGCCATGATCCGGCTCCCTCGAGAAGGGAGAAAGATATCATGATATCAAATTGGTGCACCTCCGGACAAGTGCACATCTTCGCCGGACGACAGTGCGTTTCGGCATCAATAGCAGATGCACATGATTGGTCATCGGCTCATACGCATGCAGCTCGAATTTGGATTCCGCCGGCGCCTCGCCCAGCCAGTGCAGGTCACTCGGGTAATCTTCTTCAGCGAAAAAGCAGGGTTCACGGTTGTGACCGCCCTGCACCAGGTGTAGTGGAATGCCATCAAATGGACGCGAAGGCGGCGGGCATGACAAACCTACTATCCGGCAGGGTTGATAGTGCCCATTGTTGCTCCCAATGCCTAGGCGTATCTTGCTGTCAGGAAAATACTGGCCATAATCTGCAATCCGGCGCATTTGATGGGGAGAGACATGAACA
>JBFWOE010000172.1:0-5997 GCA_050250695.1 Burkholderiales bacterium | reverse complement strand
CAGACGGTTACGAGTCGATGGTCGGCGAACGCGGCTTGAAGCTGTCCGGGGGAGAGAAGCAGCGGGTGGCGATTGCGCGCGCGATCCTGAAAAACCCGCGCATCATGATTTTCGACGAGGCAACCTCGGCGCTGGACTCGCGCACCGAGCAGGCGATCCAGAAGGAACTCAACGGCATAGCACAGGGGCGCACCACGCTGGTTATCGCGCACCGGCTGTCGACGGTGATGGATGCCGACGAGATCATCGTGCTGGACCAGGGCCGCATCATCGAACGCGGCCGGCACGGCGAGTTGCTGGCGAGGGGCAGCAGCTATGCGCAGATGTGGGCGTTGCAACAGCAGGAGGATGCCAGGCGGCTCGGCGCCGCAACCGCTGCGACGACGCTGCCTACCGGGGTAGCGGAAAGCTGACGGTAACCCGGGTGCCGTGTCCGCCCGCACCCGCGGAAATCACGGTCGTGGCGCCGTGCCCTTGCGCAATTTCGCGCACGATCGCCAGGCCCAGGCCGCAGCCTTCCGGTGAGCCGCCGGGGATCCGGTAGAAGCGCTCGAACACCTTTTCGCGTTCGTTTTCCGGTATGCCCCGGCCGTTGTCCTCCACTTCCAGTATCGCTGAGTGATCGTCGATTTCGACCCTTACGGTGACATGGCCGCCGGCAGGCGTGTGGCAGATCGCGTTGTCGACCAGGTTGTTGAGCAGTTCGCGGATCAGGAAAGGATCGGCGCTGACGGTTGCTGCAACCGACTGATCGTCGAATCCAAGATCCACACTGCCGGTCAATGCGCGCGGCACCCATTCGCGGGTCGTCTGGCGGGCAAGCTCGCTGAGTTCCACCGGTTCACGGAGCACGCTGCGATGCGAGCCCGGTTCGGCGCGAGCCATGGTCAGCAGTTGGGAAACCAGGCGGGCCGCATGGTCAGCGGCGGTATGCAGGTGTTGCAATGCAGCGCGTGCCTCATCGTCCCGCACCTGGCGCGAGGCAAGCTCGGTCTGGGCCTTGATCGCCGCGACCGGGGTGCGCAACTGGTGTGCGGCATCGGCGATGAAACGCTGTTGTGCGGCGAGGGCGGCGCTGAGACGCGACAACAGGTCGTTCATCGCGCTGATCAGCGGCTGTAACTCGCTGGGCACGCCCTTTTCGTCGATCGGACTCAGGTCGACATGGGAGCGGCTGGCGATTTCGCGGCGCACCGAGGTCAGCGCACGCAGGCCGATACCGACGCCGAACCATACGGCGAGGGTGGCGAGCAGCACCAGGATGCCCTGCGGAATCATCATCCGAAACATGATCTGGCGCGCGGATTCACTGCGGATGTTGGCGCGTTCGGCAACCTGGATCAGCAGCGCTCCTTTGCCGGAGCCGGGGCGCACGGGCACGCGTACCGCAACGGCGCGCACCGGCCTGCCGCGGTAAGTGGAGTCGTAGTAGACGACGCGGTCGGTGCGTGAGCCGGGCGGCGGGTCGGGCAGGTCGGGATCGCCGGAGATGTACTCGCCCCGCGGACCGTTGGCGCGATAGAAAAAACGGCCCTGCTCACCGGAGATCAGCATTTCGATCACAGGCTGCGGCAGATCCAGGTAGAGTTGCGCGTTCGATTCGCGTACGTTGCGTCCGAGATCCAGAGCGGTATCGAGCAGCGCGCGGTCGTAGTTCAGGTTGACGAAACCCTTGGCGACCTCGTGGTCGACCAGCGTGCTGATGATCCACAGGGTCAGCAGGGGTGCGCTGACCCACAACAGCAGCCGGCTGCGCAAGGTGCGCAGCTTATTCATGCACGGGTCTCTCGAGCAGGTAACCGAGGCCGCGGATGGTGCGCACGGTGACCCCTGCAGCCTCCAGTTTCTTGCGCAGGCGATGGACGTATACCTCGATCGCGTTTGCGCCCACTTCCTCACCCCAGCCGTATAGCTGTTCGGCCAGCTGTTCCTTGCTGACTACTCTTCCGGTGCGCAGCATCAGCACTTCCAGCACCCCGAGTTCGCGGGCCGACAGGTCCAGGGGTGCGCCCTTGATCGTTGCGCGGCGCCCCGCGGTATCCAGCGTCAGGTCGCCGTGGACCAGATTGGCGCCGCCACCCGACTGGCCGCGGCGGATCAGCGCGCGGACGCGTGCCTCCAGTTCAGGCAGGTCGTAGGGTTTGGTCAGGTAGTCGTCGGCGCCGAGATCCAGACCCTTGACGCGATCCTCAAGCGCGTCGCGCGCAGTCAGCATCAGCACCGGTGTCTTGGAGCCTTTGCGCCGCATGCGTCTCAGCACTTCGTAGCCGTCGAGCTTGGGCAATCCTATATCGAGGATTACCGCATCGTAGTTTTGGGTGGCCAGCATGTGATCGGCCTGCTCGCCGGTGGCCGCATGATCGACCGCGTAATCGGCGCCTTTCAGGGCATTGATCAACCCGTCGGCGAGTATCGGATGGTCCTCAACAATCAACAGGCGCATGCGTGAATTATCCGGTGATGGGCCGCGAGCAGCGCGGCATCAGGAACATGATACTGGTGGACGGTACGCCGCGCAGGGGCGGGGCCAGCGGGTCCGGATCACGAAACAGCTGCCCCGTAAGTTTGACGTAAGCCAGCATCGCTATCGTTCCAAGGTGCTTACAGGGCAGGTTGCAACCCCTGTGGTTTAAAGCGTTTTTCCTCCTCGGAGGCCTGCTTATTGCAAGGACCTGTGCTGAGCGGGTCATTGTAAGGCCTCTTTAAGCTCCGCCCGGACAACCCACACCGTCCCGTGCGGAGTTTTTTTTACCTTTGATGCCCGTTTTTTTGCGGGCGTCCTCTGCTCCAATAAGTTGAAAATAATTGCGTAACACTGTATTTTGCAAGGGTTTTTAACCAAAAATAAGCGGGGAGCTGGCATAACAATGCGTGGTCTTGTGCTGATCCTGACGGCCGCCATGGTGGCCTTGCCGACATGGAGCCTGGCGGCCGAGCGCACGGTTCGTTCAGTCAAATCCGCGGTCGTCAGCAACGGTCCGGACCTCAAGTCTTCCTCTGCCCTGGTCATCGACCAATTGGAGGGGCATGCGCTCTACGCAAAGAATGTCGACAACGTGAGGCCCATTGCCTCCATCACCAAGCTGATGACGGCGATGGTGGTGCTCGATGCGGCACTGCCCCTGGACGATCAGATTGTCATTACGAGGGACGACAGGGATCTGATCAAGGGCACCCAGTCGCGGCTGAGCATAGGCACGGCATTGACCCGCAGGGAGCTGTTGCAGCTGGCGCTGATGGCTTCCGAGAACCGTGCGGCCGAGGCGCTGACGCGGGTGTACCCGGGCGGCACCGGCGCTTTTGTTGCGGCCATGAACCAGAAGGCGGTTGAACTGGGCATGTGGCGGACCCGCTTCGTCGATGGCACCGGCCTGTCCAGCGGTAACGTGTCGACAGCCCAGGATCTGACCAAAATGGTTGCCGCCGCCCACCAGTATCAGCTGATCCGCGAGTTCACGACGGAAAGGCGGGCGACCGTGCATCTTGCCAACGGTCAGGCGATGAATTACGGAAATTCGAACCAGTTGGTGAGCAGTTCCGAGTGGCACATCGGCCTGTCCAAGACCGGGTACATTTCAGAGGCCGGGCGTTGCCTGGTGATGCAGGCGATGATCGCCGGCAAACCGGTGATCATCGTACTGCTCGATTCCTGGGGCAGGTTGACCCGCATCGGTGATGCCAATCGCATCAAGCGGTGGATGGAAAGCCGCTACACGGCGCATTCCCCTGGCTGATCCGGCGTGACCAGACGCGTTGCATGATGCCGCCCCCGGCATCCCCCAGAACCTTTGTCGATCTGCACCCGGAATCCGGCAGTTTTCTGGACGACGTGCTGACCGGGCTTGCCGGCAATCCCAAGGCCCTGTTGCCCAAGTATTTTTATGATGCCCGCGGCTGCGAGCTGTTCGAGGCGATCTGCGAACTGCCCGAGTATTATCCGACGCGCACAGAGATGGCGTTGATGGAGGATTGCGCCGGCGAAATTGCCGCGCAGTTCGGAACCGGCGGGCTGCTGATCGAGTTCGGCAGCGGTGCTGGCGTCAAGACCGTCACCATGTTGCGGGCGCTGCAGCCGGCGGCCTACGTGCCAGTGGATATCGCCGCCGAGGCATTGCATGGATCGACGGCCCGCCTCGGCACTGAATTTCCACAACTGCCGATCATCGCGGTCTGCGCCGACTACATGCGGCCGTTGCAGGTGGCGGAACTGTCGCCTTATGCCGGGTACCGGCGCATCATTTATTTTCCCGGCTCGACCATCGGCAACCTGACACCCGAAGAAGCGCAATCCTTTCTCGTCCGTGCGCGGGCGCTCGCCGGCGACGACGGAGCCATGGTGGTGGGCGTGGACCTGAAAAAGGATCCTGCAGTGCTGCACGCGGCGTACAACGATGCGCAGGGCGTGACCGCCGAGTTCAATCTCAATCTCCTGCGCCGCATCAACCGCGAACTTGCTGCGGACTTCGACCTCGAGCAGTTCCGCCATGTCGCCTTTTACAACGGCGAGGCCGGGCGCATCGAGATGCACCTGGAGAGCCTGAGGGCGCAGATGGTCACCGTCAGCGGCCGCGGTTTTGCGTTCGGTGCCGGAGAGCGGATGCATACAGAGAATTCCTACAAGTATTCCGAAGAAGGTTTCCGCGCGCTGGCACGGGCGGCGGGATTCAACCCGGAGCAGGTCTGGGTGGATGCCGGTCGGCGTTTTTCCGTGCATCTGCTGCGCGCCTGACCCGGCTCCACGTTACGGAAGTTTCAGGCTGTTTCGCAGCCGGAGGTCAAGATGTCCCGGAGGAAATTTGCAAACCCGGTTGACGCAATATGGAATTTCAGGGAGGAGCGTGGTCGTCGATGCTACCATCGTCGCTGCCGTGCAACGCATTTTCCGGCGCTGCACCAGTCCTTTTCGCACGCCTGCCGATGGCCATTTATCTCACCCTGATACTGATCGTCCTCAACCACACCGCTTTCGGCGGCAGCCGGGTCGCGCTGTCCCTGTATGCGCTGGAGTCAGGGGCGAACCAGGCTCAGGTCGGCATCCTGATGGCGCTCTACGCCCTGTGTCCGATGCTGTTCGCGATAGCCATCGGCCGCCTGGCTGATCGCGTCGGCCCGCGGCTGCCGATGCTGCTGGGCACCGCCGGCGTCGGCATTGCGCTGTGCCTGCCGGTGGCCTGGCCGTCGCTGGTCACGCTGTACGTTTCTGCAACATTGTTAGGCACATCTTTCCATTTTTTCTTCGTCACCGTCACCGGCATTGCCGGTGGCATAGGCGGGGCGGAGCACCGGTCACGGAACTATGCCCTGGTCAGCATGGGGTTTTCCGGTGCCGGCTTCGTCGGTCCGCTGGTCGCCGGCTTCGCCATCGATCATCTCGGCTACATGAAGGCTTTCCTGATACTGGCAGCCTGCACCATCGTGCCGCTGCTGATGCTGTGGTTGCGCGGAGGGTTCCTGCCTGCTGCCGCGCAGATGCCGGGCAGTGCGGCGACGGGCAGCGTGATGGACCTGTGGCGGGCACCGCGCTTGCGCAACACCTTCATCGCCAGCGGTTTCATTTCCGCCGGCTGGGACCTGTTCAATTTCTACATGCCGGTTTACGGCCACGGCATCGGACTTTCCGCCTCGTCGATCGGCGTCATTCTCGGTGCCTTTGCGCTGGCCACCTTCGTGATACGCGCGGTGCTGCCGCTGCTGATCAAACACACCAGTGAAGCGCAGGTTCTGATGTATGCGATTTTTTCAGCGGCGCTGACCTTCATGCTGTTTCCGCTGTTCGAGGATCCCTATGCGCTGTGTGCGGTGGCGTTCCTGCTCGGACTGGGCGTCGGCGTCGGCCAGCCGATGTCGATGTCGCTGATCTACGCGCTCGCGCCCAAGGGGCGCGCTTCGGAGGCTGCTGGCCTGCGCGTGACGGTCAACAACTTCACGCATTTCGTGATTCCGCTTATTTTCGGCAGCCTGGGCACGGCCTTCGGTTTCGCACCGGTCTGGCTGTCG
>JBFWOE010000171.1:0-6216 GCA_050250695.1 Burkholderiales bacterium | reverse complement strand
ACAACCGCGCCAGCCGCTGCTCGATCAGCCAGACACAGGCGGCGCAGGTCACGCCGTCGATCAACAGCGCAGCTTCCTTCACGGCGTTATCCGGCCCGGCATCACGCACAAACGCGCGCTGCACTTCGGGCAGGTCGTACAGGCCGAGATCCGCCAGCGCCTGGTCCCGGCCTTCGGCATCACGCGCGGCCGGCGCCGGCGCAGTGCGGTTCCGGTAGTACGCGCCGAGGCCGTTGTCGACGATGGTCTGCGCCACCGCCTGGCAGCCGCGGCAGCAGGTATCGTGCATCCGGCCCTCGATGCGCACCGGATGGGTTTCCCTGTCCAGCGGCAGGCCGCAATGGAAACACCCCCCGGCGCGTTCCGCCGCGGAGCGTGTCCCGGAAGCCGGATCCGCCGGCCGCATTACGCAGAACCCGTCATCAGAACTTCATGCCAACGCCCACGCCGATGATCACGGGGTTGATTTTCAGGTTGGCGGCCGTCGCACCCGTTGCCGCGACCTTCACGTCGGTATCGATCCAGATTTTTTTCACGTCAATATTGAGGAAAAAATTCTTGTTGATCGGAATATCGACACCGGCCTGCAATGCGCCGCCCCAGCTGCTGTTGTCCACGTCCAGCGTCCCGCCGCCGAGATTCACGTCATAGAAACGGGTGTAGTTGATGCCGGCTCCGACATAAGGCCTGACCGAAGCCTGCGGCGAAAAATGGTACTGCAGCGTCAGCGTCGGCGGCAGGTGTTTTACCGTACCCACAGGAACCCCGCCCGCGGTCACTTCGTGCTTCTTCGTGGCCAGTATCAGCTCCAGCGCCAGGTTATTGGTCAGGAAATAGCTGAAATCAAGTTCCAGCGTCGTCTGCGTGTCGACATCCAGATTCAACGCCGACGAACTGGCATCGGGATTGATGTTGATCACCCTTGCCCGTCCCAGCCAGTCACCCTGTGCAGCATGAACCGTTCCGCCCAGCATACCCGCCAGCAACAGCGATACTACTATCCAGCGCTTCATGACACTCTCCCAGTGATTGATTGATCAATGCACGCCGATTGTCGGTGACTGCGCAGGAACGCGTTTTGACCCATATCAAATACCCTGCACGTTTGCAGGGTTGTCCTTTTAAAATGACGGCAATGATTCCCTGGCTGGAACAGGGCGACGACTTCCCGCCCCTGGAACACGCGCTCGCCGAACCCAACGGCTTGCTGGCCGCCGGCGGCGACTTGTCGCCGCAGCGGCTGCTGGCCGCCTACAGCCGCGGCATATTTCCGTGGTACGGCCGCGACGATCCCCTGCTGTGGTGGAGTCCGGATCCGCGCATGGTGCTGTTTCCCGCCGAATTGCGCGTGCCGCGATCGCTGGCGAAGCGCCTGCGTCGCCGCGATTTCGAAATCCGCGTCGACAGCGCGTTTGCTGCAGTCATCCACGCCTGTGCGGCGCCGCGCGAAGACGGCGCCGGAACCTGGATCACCGCGGAAATGATCTCCGCCTACTGCGAATTACACCGCCGCGGCCACGCGCACTCGGTCGAAACCTGGATCGACGGCACGCTGGCAGGCGGGCTTTACGGCATCGCCCTGGGTCGCGTTTTCTATGGCGAATCGATGTTCGCGCGCGCCCCGGACGCATCGAAGATCGCGCTGGTATGCCTGGTCCGGCAACTCCGGCGGTGGCAATACGGGGTGATCGACTGCCAGATGAAAACAGCGCATCTTGCCCGCTTCGGCGCGCGTGAGATCCCGCGCAGCGAGTTCTCGCAACATCTGTCGAAATTGGTAAACTGTGCCTCATCAGCCGGACACTGGCGCTTTGACGACGATCTTGCGACCTGACCACATGGGCATGCAGCGGTGACCTACCTTTCGGACTCCCCGCTTTCGGTGCTGCAGTTCTATGCCACCGCCCCTTACCCGTGCAGCTACCTGCCGGAACGCATGGCACGCTCCCAGGTCGCCACCCCCAGCCATCTGATCGACGGCCCGATCTACGGCGAACTGGTGCGCGCGGGCTTCCGCCGCAGTGGTGCATTCACCTACCGGCCGCACTGCGATCATTGCCGGGCCTGCGTGCCGGTACGTGTGATCGCCGAGGAATTTCAGCACAGCCGCACCCAGCGCCGCACCTGGAACCGCCATGCCGCGCTCGAATCGCGCATGCTAGAACTGAAGTACAACCCTGAACATTATGCGCTGTACCTGCGCTACCAGGCCCGGCGGCATGCCGGCGGAGGCATGGACCAGGACAGCCGCGAACAGTACCGGCATTTCCTGCTGCAGAGCAATGTCGAATCGCAACTGGTCGAATTCAGGGAAAACGGCATATTGCGCATGGTCAGCATCCTCGACAGGCTGCAGGACGGGATATCGTCGGTGTACACCTTCTTCGATCCAGACGTGTCCGGCGCCAGCTACGGCACCTACAACATCCTGTGGCAGATCGAACTCTGCCGCAGGCTCGACCTGCGTTACCTCTACCTCGGCTACTGGATCGCGCAAAGCCGGAAAATGGCCTACAAGATCCGCTTCCAGCCGATGGAAGGCATGATCGACGGCCGCTGGCAACTCCTGGCGGACTGATTGCGGCAAAACCACTCCAGGCCCGTGCCGGTACAATAACGGCATGTACACTCTGCTCCGTCCGCTGCTGTTCGCACTTGACGCAGAATCCGCCCATCACCTGACGCTGGAATCCCTGAAGGTCGCGGCGTGCGCGGGATTGGCCGGTGCCTGCGCATCGCAAGCGGCAGAAGTGCCGTCCACGGTGATGGGCCTGGATTTTCCCAACCCGGTCGGACTGGCCGCCGGCCTCGACAAGAACGGCGATTACATCGACGCGCTGGCCACGCTGGGTTTCGGCTTCATCGAAATCGGCACCGTGACGCCGCGACCACAGCCGGGCAATCCGCGGCCGCGCATGTTCCGCCTGCCGGCAGCATCCGCCGTAATCAATCGCATGGGTTTCAACAACCGCGGCGTCGATGCCCTGATCGCCAACGTGCGGCGCATGCGTTATCGCGGAGTACTCGGCATTAACATTGGCAAGAATTTCGACACGCCGATAGAGCGCGCCGCCGACGATTACCTGGCCTGCCTGCGCAAGGTCTACACCAGCGCCAGTTATGTCACTGTCAACATTTCCTCGCCGAACACCAAAAACCTGCGCCAGCTGCAGCAGTCGGATGAACTCGCGCTGCTGCTGGCCGCGCTGAAGAACGAACGCACCAGGCTCGCCGACCAGCACGGCCGGCGTGTGCCGCTTGCACTGAAAATCGCCCCTGATCTCGATACAACCCAGATCGCCGTCATCGCGGACCTGCTGGTCGAAAACGGCATCGATGCGGTCATTGCCACCAATACCACTCTGGCAAAAGATGCCGTCGCTCACCTGCCCCATGGCGCCGAGGCGGGTGGTCTCAGCGGCTCACCGCTGACCGCCCGGGCACAGGCGGTCACCACGCAGCTGGGGGCCAGACTCGCCGGCGCAGTACCGATAATCGGCGTCGGCGGCATCATGAATGGCGAAGATGCAGCGGCGCGCATGACCGCCGGCGCCAGCCTGATCCAGCTCTATACCGGCCTGGTTTACGCGGGGCCAGGGCTGGTGCAACAATGCATCAACTCCGTTGCGGGACGACGCCCGGTCTGATCCGGCCATGAACCCGGATGCCGATGCCGTCGATGCCCTGCTGCCGCAGACGCAATGCGGATTATGCGGCCATCACGGCTGCAGGCCTTACGCCGAAGCTATTGCCGGTGGCACCGCCGCCATCAACCGATGCCCGCCGGGCGGGGATGAACTGATCGCCGAAATTGCGACGCTGCTCGGAATCGCGGCACTACCGCTGGATACCGCATGCGGCACAACCATGCCGCCGGCCGCGGCCTTCATCAATGAAGCCGCATGCATAGGCTGCGCGCTGTGCATCACCGCCTGCCCTGTCGATGCCATCGTCGGCGCACGCAGGAGAATGCACACGGTCATCGCCGCGGAATGCACGGGATGCGCGCTGTGCCTTCCGCCCTGTCCGGTCGACTGCATCACACTGGAACCGACCGGTGCACCAAGAGATCGCGCAGCGCAGCGCAACGCGTCATTGCACCTGAAAAAACGCCATGAATCGCATCTGCAACGCCTGCGGGAACGCCAGGAAATAAAACGGGCGCAACGCGCGGCTGCTGATGCCATCGCGCGCAAACGCGAGACCGTTGCCCGTGCCGTCATTCGCGCCCGCGCCCGCCTGGCAGGCGGCAAACGCTGATCAGGCATTTCCTGAAATTCAGCGCCCGAACAGCCCGCGCAGCAACTGCCCCGGATCGATGCCGATGCCGCCGCCCTTCGGCTGCGGCCGGGGTTGCTCCTGCTGCGGCTGTGCCGCAAGCCCGCGCGCGCCATCGGCGGGCAGCGGCTGCGCGGCACGAATCGAACCCGCACCGGCGGCCACACGACGAATGTCCAGTTCGCGGCCGGTCGGCAGCCGCGCCAGATGCGGGGTCAAAAGCGTCCCCAGTTCGTTGAGGCGCTCGCCCGGCAGCGGGTGGGTCTTGAACAGCAGCGCCAGTGAACCGTCGTCGGCGCCGCGCGCAGCGAGTTTGTGCAGTACGTCGAGCAGGCCGAACGGGTTGTAGCCGGCTCGCGCCGCCAGCACCACACCGATCGCATCGGCTTCGTGCTCGGCACTCTTGTCGAGGCCGCGCGCGAATACTTCGGCACCGGTGCCTATCATGTTGTTAAGCAGCGCCGAACGGTTGTCTCGCTGCGCCAACTGCGCGCCTGCAGACAGCGCCGCACTCTTCTGCAGCACCGTGACATGATGCCGGCGCACAATGTGCGCGATCTCGTGGGCCAGCACACCGGCCAGCTGCGCTTCGTTGTCGAGGATTTCGTAAAGGCCGCGGGTCAGCATCACGTAACCGCCCGGCGCGGCAAAGGCATTGATCGATGCCGTGTCGATCACCGCAAACCGCCACGGCAGGTCCGGGCGTTCGCTCTGCACCGCTACCCAGCGCCCGACCCGGTTCACGTAGGCCTGCATCTCCGCATCGTCAACCAGCGGTGCAGCGCCAAGCATGCGCCCGGCAATTTCGCGACCCATAGCCGTTTCTTCCTGCTCGCTGACGCCGGACACCGCAGTGACCGCATCACGGCCGATGCTGAATATGCGATTGAGATCAATGTTCTGCGCAGGCACCGGCGCCGCTGCAGCCAGGGCAAGGCCAAGCGCCAGGGCATGGATTTTCCGGTTGATCTTCATGGCGGACTCCCGCCATCGCCAACGGTACTGCCGCTGCCGGTATCCCGCACCGGTTCCAGGTATTCAACCCGGGTGGCCGCCAGTCCGTGTTCCGTGGCATGCGCTTCCGCCTGTTCGCGCGATGCGGCAAAACCGTCCAGTTGCTGCAGCTGGCCGCCGTCGAACTGTGCCTGCTTCAGGTCTTCTTCTTCCAGCCCGCGGATGCCTATGGTGGCCGTGACATTCACCCTCTGGCGCGGACCGAACACCCGTCCCAGGACCGAGCCGCCGCCGGAAGCCCCGCCGGATGCAGCCGGCGAGCCGAAGCGGACATTGAAGGAATACAGCCAGCCGCTGGTTTCCCCGGATTTGACCTGCACCCAGACCCCCTGCCGCGCCTGCGCATCGCCGCTGGCACCGCTCGCCAGCTTCCCGGTCACCGGGGCGCCCAGCCGCGGCTCGGCGCGCAACTCGCTGTCTCGCTCCAGCGTCACCGGTTCGGCATGCGCTGCCGCCGCAATGGCGGCAAAAAGGCAGAGCACCCGCATGCAGCGGCACAACCGCGAAGAAATCCTGGACATTGCAGCCGACGACGTCATGGCTCACTCCGCAAATGCACCTGCGCCATTATAATCACTTGGCATTGCAGGAACACCCACCGGACACCCCACATGAATCCGGCAAAACGCCGCGTCATATTCGAACGTTTCCGCGATGCGAACCCCGATCCGCGCGGTGAACTCGAGTTCTCGACACCATTCGAACTGCTGGTCGCGGTCATCCTGTCCGCCCAGGCGACCGACAAAAGCGTCAACCTGGCCACCCGCGAACTCTATCGCCACGCCAACACCCCGCGTGCGCTGCTCAAGCTGGGCGTTGCGGGACTGGAGACCCATATCAGGCGCATCGGCCTCTACCGGACCAAAGCGCGCAATATCATCGCCACCTGCAGAATCCTGCTGGAAAAACACGCCGGCGCCGTTC
>JBFWOE010000170.1:0-6298 GCA_050250695.1 Burkholderiales bacterium | reverse complement strand
CTGCCAGGAAGCCGGTCTGGTGCCCATTGTCGAACCGGAAGTGCTGATGGACGGCGACCACACGATCGAACGCTGCGAGGAAGTCACCGAGTGGACGCTGAACGCCGTTTACGAAGCGCTTTATATGAACCGGGTGGTGCTGGAGCATTCAGTGCTCAAGCCCTCGATGGTGATTTCCGGCAAGAAATGCTCGAAGCAGGCGCCGGTCGACGAAGTCGCCGCGCGCACGGTGCGCGTGCTCAAGCGCAGCGTGCCTGCCGCGGTGGCCGGCATCGTGTTCCTCTCCGGCGGCCAGAGCGATGAACTCGCAACCGCCCACCTCAATTCGATGAACGTGCAGTTCAAGGGCAACCTGCCGTGGCCGCTGTCGTTCTCCTACGGCCGTGCGTTGCAGCAGCCGGCGCTGAAAGCCTGGAAAGGTGCGGCGGGCAACGTCGCTGCGGCACAGGCGGCGCTGGCCCATCGCTCGCGGATGAATGGTTTGGCCAGCGAAGGTCGCTATTCCGCCGAACTCGAGCGCCAGGCCAAAGCCGCGTAAAACATCAATAAAAACAACAACATAAAGTTAAGTTAGCGCTTGCTCCATTGACCCGGCTCCCCGTTTCCATCATTACCGGGTTTCTGGGCAGCGGCAAAACCACGCTGCTCAACCGGCTGCTGCAGGACCCGGCGATGGCCGGCGCCGCGGTGATCATCAATGAGTTCGGCGAGATCGGGCTCGACCATCTGCTGATCGCCACGCCCAATGAAAACACCGTGCTGCTGGCGAACGGCTGCATCTGCTGCACGGTGCAGGGTGATCTGGTCAACACGCTGCGCGGCCTCGACAAACAACGCCGTCAGGGCGATCTGCCACCGTTTGACCGGGTGCTGATCGAAACCACCGGGCTCGCCGACCCGGTGCCCATCGCCCAGACCGTGGTCACCGATGAAAAACTGGCGCCGCAGTACGCGCTCGACAGCGTGGTGACCCTGGTCGATGCCGTGAACGGCAGCGCGCAGCTCGATGACCAGCCGGAGTCGGTGAAACAGGCGGCGATCGCCGACCGCCTGCTGGTGAGCAAGACCGACCTTGCCGCCCCTGCTGCCGTGCAGGCATTGACCGCGCGGCTGGCGGCGCTCAATCCCGGCGCTGAAATCATTGCCGTGGCGCACGGCGCAGTGGCGCCGGCGACGCTGTTCGGCGCAGCCATCGACGCCGATGCCCGCGCCGCAGATCTCGCGCGCTGGCTGCGCGCCGACAACTATGTGCGCCTCGAGAAGCAGCAACAGACGCTGCGCGGTGCGGGGGTCCGCCGCGGCGCGCATGACGCGCGCATCCAGTCATACAGCATCACCATCGACGAGCCGGTCACCACCGCCGGCCTGACGGCCTGGCTGACCGCACTGGCGTCGTTGCGCGGCGCCGAACTGCTGCGGGTCAAGGGCCTGCTCAACGTCGACGGCCTGCCGGTCGCGGTGCATGCGGTGCAGACGCTGATCCACGAACCGGTGACGCTGGCGGCGTGGCCCGATGCCGACCGCCGCTCGCGGCTGGTGTTCATTGCGCGCGACATGGACCGCGCCGCGCTTGCCGCGACGCTCGACGTGCTGCGATGGAAGTCCACATTGCCTGCAGGCGGCAGCGTGCCGGTGCCGGATCCCCAGGCCTATGCGCGCTTCGTCGCGGCGATGACCAAGGTGCATTGAGTTTCCGCCGCACTCATACAGCTCATTGCCGGCCGATTGTCTTGACATTCAGAGGGTGATTATTTAGCTTCGGCCTAGGCTGCAAACGCTTGCATTCTGCAAATCTTGCAGTATCAACGCTGCAATGGCGGCACCGCGCCGCAGTGCATCGCAATACGGAGGAGTTTCCCAGATGTTTGATTTCAAACCCGCCGAGGCCAAGGGCCCGGTTCGCGTACTCAAGGGCGGCCTGCTGATCGACGGCAACGGCGGCAAACCGGTCAAGGATCCGGTGATCCTGCTCGAAGGCCGCCGCATCAAGCAGGTCGGCACCAAGGGCAAGGTCAAAATCCCGGCGAAAGCCGAAGTCATCGACTGCGGCAGCGCGACGCTGATGCCGGGGCTGATGGACATCCATCTGCACACCATGATGTTCAACTGCCTGACCTTCCACAACTACCGCGTCGCGCAGTGGGAAATCACGCCGGAGCTGCAGCAGATGTACGGCCTGTTCCACGCCCAGCTGTGTTTCGACATGGGCTTCACCACGCTGCGCGACCTCGGCCTGAATTCCGGCCGCGGGCTGCTCACCGCGCACCTGTGCGCGATCCGCGATTCGATCAATGCCGGCGTCATCGAAGGGCCGCGCATGCTGATCGGCGGCTTTACAACCATCACCGGTTCGCACCTCGACCTGATCCAGCCGCGCGCGGCACAACGTTACGGTTTCCAGACCGCCGACGGCCCGTGGGAGCTGAGGAAACTCGCGCGCACCAACCTGCTGGCGGGTTGCGACATCGTCAAGACCTGTGCCACCGGCGGCGGCGGCACCGACAAGGAAGAGCCGGACATCCGCAACATGACGCAGGAGGAAATCAACGCCATCATCGACGAAGCCCATGCTTTCCACAAGATTGCCGCGGTGCACTGCTTCACGCCAGGCGGCCAGCGCATGGCGCTGGAGGCCGGGGCCGACACCATCGAACACATGGTGTTCCATGACGACGAGGTGATCGACATGCTGGCCGAGTCCGGGGTATGGATGACGCCGACGCTGCTGCACCGCACCGATCACGCGATCGAGACGCGCAAGGACCAGGGCACCTCGCAGTT
This sequence comes from Burkholderiales bacterium, assembly GCA_050250695.1. Classification (GTDB taxonomy): domain Bacteria; phylum Pseudomonadota; class Gammaproteobacteria; order Burkholderiales; family SG8-41. The sequence continues at coordinate 3,517 of JBFWOE010000170.1, read as the reverse complement.
CGTGCTCAACAAGATGAAAGCCCTCCAGCCGTACTGCTACGAGACCTTCCAGAAAATGCACAAGGCCGGGGTCAACATCGCGCTCGGCACCGACATGGGCTTCGATCCGGAGATGGGCACCAATGCCCGCGAGATGGAGGTTTACGTCAATCTGGGCATGAAGCCGATGGAGGCGATCATGAGCGCGACCAGCAATGCCGCGCGCGCGATCAAGATGGACAGGGATCTCGGCACCGTCGAGGCCGGCAAATTCGCCGACATCATCGCGGTCAAGGGCGACCCGCTGAAGAACATCCGCGTGTTCCAGGACAAGAAGAACATCCAGCTGGTGATGAAGGAAGGCCGCATCTACGCCGACCGCCGTCCCGGCCACGACAAAAACGTGGTCAGCGTCACGCCGAAAGACTGGAAGAAGATCGACTATCTGTAATTCCGAAACGCAACAGCGAACGCACCACTGGAGGTTTGACATGGCAGCTGCAAAAAAAGCATCGAAGAAAACCAAGACCGCGGGCGCGGTCCGTGCCGGCAACGGCAAGTACCATTTCCGCATGGACAAGCTGAAGAAGGTGCCCGCGGGCACCGGGTATTCGACGTCGCACGGCGGCGTGGTCGAGGGTGCGCGCATCCTCGTCGGCTACATCCACAAGCCGCGCGGCACCGGCTCGCGCATGCACAGCCACAACAACGAGCAACTGAACTATGTGCTGCGCGGCACGCTGGTGGGTTCGGTCAACGGCAAGAAAGTCGTCGCGCCGGCCGGCACGCTGATCTACATCCCGGCGAAGGCGCCGCACAACCTGGTCGCCTCGCCCAAGGACAAGGACGTGATTTTCCTCGCGATCAAGGACCTGTCGCAGGGCATCATCGGCATGGCGATCGACGGCACCATGACCGGCCCGCACTACGAAAAAGGCTTCGGCCCGAAGCCGGCGGCCAAAAGGAAGGCTAAAAGCCGGGCTGCGGCACGGCGATAAAAAACACAATAAAAACAAATACTTGTAGTTATGCCCGTGGCGCCCCCGGTTTCCGGCCGGCGCCACGTTTGCATCAGGGTTGCATGCGACCTTGTGCTAGGCTGGCCGCAAAACATCCACAGGGAGGAGCGTCATGAACATGATGAAAAAAGCCGGGGTGCTGATTGCGTGTTTGTTTGCCTTTGCAGCGGCCGCACCAGCGGCGCTGGCGGCGTATCCGGCCAAACCGATACGCATCATCGTCGCCTATCCGCCGGGAGGCGCCACCGATATCCTCGCGCGCCTGGTCGGCCAGAAAATGACCGAGACCTGGGGGCAGCCGGTGATCGTCGACAACCGCGGCGGCGCCGCCGGCAACATCGGCACTGAAGTCGCCGCACGCGCAACCCCGGACGGCCATACGCTGATCATGGGCACCGCCGGCACCCACGGCATCAACGTCAGCCTCTACCGCAAGCTCAACTGGCATCCGCAGAAAAGTTTTGCTCCGGTGAGCCTGGTGGCGATGGTGCCCAACATCATGGTCGTCAACAATGCGCTGCCGGTCAAAAACGTCAGGGAATTCATTGCCTACGCCAAAGCCAATCCGGGCAAGCTGTCCTACGGATCGCCCGGCAACGGCAGCACCGCACACTTGTCGATGGAATTGTTCAAGAGCATGACCGGCACCAGCCTCGTTCACATCCCGTACAAGGGCAGCGCCGGCGTGCTGGGCGATGTCATGGGCGGGCAGATCGCGGTGACCATCGACAACATGCCGCCGTACCTGCCGCAGGTGCAGGCGGGCAAGATCCGCGCCCTCGCCGTCAGCCCTGCCAAACGGGTCGCGGCGGTGCCCAACCTGCCGACCATCGCCGAGGCGGGTGTGCCCGGCTACGATTCCGGCGCCTGGTTCGGGCTGCTGGCCACCGCGGGCACGCCCAAGGCCATCGTCGACCAGTTGTCGGCGGAAACCGCGCGCATCGTCAGGCTGCCGGACGTCAACAAACGCATCTCCGAACTGGGCGGCGAACCGGTGGGCAACACGTCCGCGGAATTCGCGGCGTTGATCAAATCCGAAATCGCCAAGTGGGCGAAGGTGATCAGGGACGCCAAGGTCGAACTGCAGTAACTGGCAAATGGTAATTAGTGAGGAGTGATGTGTGGGTGTTTCTGGTTTAACCGGTTACCGGTTACCAGTTACCCATGACAGGTTTTCCATGATCCGCGACCCCGAATCCTTCGGCATCCTGCTTGACACCGTCAGCCGCTTCGTCCGCGAAACGCTGATCCCGCGCGAAGCCGAAGTCACCGACAGCGACGAAATCCCCGCCGACATCGTCGCGCAGATGCGCACGATGGGGCTGTTCGGCCTGACCATACCCGAGGAATACGGCGGACTCGGCTTCACCACCGAGGAGGAGGTGCTGACCTCGATGGCGCTGTGTTACGCCTCGCCGGTGTTCCGTTCGCGCATAGGCACCAACACCGGCATCGGCTCGCAGGGCATCGTCATCGACGGCACGCCGGAGCAGAAAAGGAAATACCTGCCGCGGCTGGCTGCCGGCGAGATCACCGGGTCCTTCGCGCTGACCGAACCCGAGTCCGGATCGGACGCCGGCTCGCTGCGCACCACGGCCAGGCGCGACGGCGACCACTATGTCATCAACGGCTCCAAGCGCTACATCACCAACGCACCCGAGGCGAACGTATTCACGGTAATGGCGCGCACCGACCTCAAATCGAAGGACGCGAAGGGCGTGTCGGCCTTCATCGTCGACCGCGACACGCCGGGCCTGACTGTCGGCCCGTACGACGTCAAGATGGGCCAGCGCGGTTCGCATACCGCCGACGTGATCTTCGACAACGTCAGGGTGCCCGCGACCAGCATCATCGGCGGCGAGGAAGGCATGGGCTTCAAGACCGCGATGAAAGTGCTCGACAAGGCGCGGCTCAACATCGCCGCGGTCTGCGTCGGCGCCGCCGAACGCCTGCTCGACGAGGCGCTGAATTACGCGAAACAGCGTCAGCAGTTCGGCAAACCCATCGCCGAATTCCAGCTGATCCAGGCCATGCTTGCGGACTCCAAGGCCGACATCTACGCCGGGCGCAGCATGGTGCTCGAAGCCGCGCGCAAAAAAGACACGGGTGTCAACATCACGCTCGAAGCCTCCTGCGCAAAACTGTTCTGCGCGGAGATGGTCGGCCGCGTCGCCGACCGCGCGGTGCAGATCCACGGTGGCGCGGGTTACATGCAGGCCTCGGCGGTGGAGCGGCTCTACCGCGACGTGCGCCTGTTCAGATTGTTCGAAGGCACCAGCCAGATCCAGCAGCTGGTGATTGCACGGCATATCCTGAAGAGCGCCTGACCGCCCCGGCGCGTCCACCACGCGGCACCGCAGCGGACAGCCACGGGCCTGCTGCCTTAAAATCAGGCTCTTTTGAAAAACGAGTGGGTTAAGCGGCATGAGGATTGATCTTGCTGAAATCGAGCTTGCCGGCGAGAAGGAAGACGACGGTGCGGATGGTGGAGAAGTTGCCATAGCCGCGCGCCTTGCGCT
>JBFWOE010000169.1:0-6357 GCA_050250695.1 Burkholderiales bacterium | reverse complement strand
GCCGAATCCGCCCACGCCGAGCACCGATTCGATCCGGTACTCGAGCAGGGGGTGGCCTTTGGGCAGCGCCAGGACGGATTCGGACATGTTACTTCTGCTCTATCAGTTCGATTGCCTTTTCCAGGCTGCGCCGCATGCGGTTGAACGATTTGGCGAGCAGCGACACTTCGTCCCTGCCGGTCTCGTCGAATTCCGGAATTTCCATGTCACCGGTGCTGATCCTGTCGGCGGCACCGGACATCCGGGTGATCGGCCGCACGATCAGCAGGCTCATCATGATGTTGAGGATGACGAACAGCGCCACGAAAACCGCCGACAGTGAAATCATGAAGGTGTAAAAAGCGCGGTTGGCGTTGCGGATCGGCAGGTCCATCGGCACCGACACGATCTGCGCGCCGATGACTTCCATGTGCTTCCAGCCGAAACCGTTGTTCGGCCCGTAGATTTTCACCATTGCCGGCGGCGCTTCAGCGGCCGTGGTATGGCAGGCGAGGCAGGCCTTGTCCTTGATCTGGAACGGCCGCGCCAGATAAAGTGACGGTCCGGTCGGGGTGTTGCGCACGCCGCTGATCTCGCCGCGATCCGGCTGGGCGCGGAAGGCATTGACGATGTCGGCCTCCCACTCCACCGCCAGGTCCCGCGGATTGGTCGGGTTCAGCGCCGCCTCCTTGTAGGAATAATCGGCATATTTCTTGCGCAGCGCGGTCATGATCTCCGTTGCCGAATAGGCCGGAACGCTTTGCGGATGGAACACAGTTTCACTGTAGGGAATCAGCGGCCTGATCTGCGTGTTCGTATAACCGCGCATCGACAGCGCCGCCTCCATCATCACGCCCGCATTGCGCAGCACCTCGTCGCGCGCATTCCGGTGCAGCAGGTCGTACGAAACATAACCGGTGACCCCCAGCCCGAGCAAAAACACCACCAGCAGCACCAGATTGAATTTCAGCCTCAGTCCCATCATGCCCCCCGCTTGTCGACAGTCGCAACAGTATACGCGCCGCTGGAAACCGGCCGTGAAAACAATATAATCCTGATGCCAACATTTTCACGTTTTTCCGGAAATCTGCCCCGCGATGAAACCGGCCGGCCGTTCCCAGCGCACGCTGCCACTGCTTGATGCAATGGCGGAACGCAAAATCAGCGAAGCGCAGGCGCGCGGTGAATTCGAGGACCTGCCCGGCTGGGGCGAACCACTGAAGCTCGAGGACGACGCGCTGGTGCCGGAAGAGTTGCGCGCCGGCTACCGCCTGCTGAAAAATGCCGGCTACCTGCCACCGGAGATCGCGCACTGCGCTGAAGTGCGCGACATCGAGGCCCTGCTGCTGCAGGCCCGGACGGGCGAGGAACGCGGCACCCTGCTCTCGCGCATGCACTGGCTGCTGATGCGCGGCAACGCCGGGCGCAACGCGCGCAGCCTGAGGGTCGCCGACGATTACGCCACGCGGCTCGCCGAGCGCCTGGCGCGGCGGCGCAATACCGGCTGATCCGCGCTACCGGCGCGGCAGCGGACGACGGTTTTCCAGCTGGCGTTGCCGCAGGTCCGCGAATTCATCGAGGGAAACACGCCGGTCACCGTCGCGGTCCACGCCGGCGAAATCGCGCGCGATGACGGGAAAACGTCCTTCGACTTCCAGCGGCGACAGATAGCCGTCATTGTTGCGGTCCGCGCCGCGGAATTCCTCGAACACTCGATCGCGTGACGGCACGGGTCCGCGCAAACCCGCATCCGGACGTTCGTAACGCTCGCGCGCGGGCCGTTTGTCCCCGGGCTTCACCATCGCCATGTCCGCCTCTACTGCGGGGCTTCCGGGCTGCAGCGACGGCGGCTGCACGGGAATGACTTCGACCTGCACCGGCGGACGTTCCCGCACCGGCGGTGCTGCTGCCGGCTGCGGTGGCGGCGGATCCGGCTGCCGTCGATACCAGCCCACGGCAGCGACAGCGGTGATCAGCATGACCGCGGTCCAGCCGACGCGCTTCCAGGCTGCGCCGTGATCCGGCTTCACGGGCACGGTCCGCAGCGTCGCCGGATTGCGCTGCGTTGCGGCTTGCGTACCTGCGACAAGAGTTCCGGATCGCGGCACTGCTGCCGCAGGACCTGCCTCCAGCGCCGCCTTCCATTCGGCGACGGACTGCGGCCGCATCTCGGGCTTGATCGCCATCGCCCATTCGATGGCGCGCAGCAACGGCGCACCATAACGGCCGGCGGCGGCGGCAAGCCCCTCTTTCAGCGTGTCGCCCTGCAGGCGGCTGACGGCATCAGGCGGATTTTTGTCGGTGACCGCGCGATAGAGCACGCCGCCCATCGCGTAGATGTCGGTCCACGGCCCCTGCTTGCCGTCGGTTGCATACTGCTCGAGCGGTGCAAACCCCGGAGTCAGCACCGCGGTCAGGCTGCGGGTGGCGCCGCCGGCAGCCCGCGCCGCGCCGAAATCGAGCAGTACCGGCGTCCCGTTGGCGCGCATGAAGATGTTGCCCGGCTTGATGTCGCGATGCAGGAATTTTTCGGCATGCACTGCGGCCAGGCCGTCGAGCAGCGGCAGCACGATGCGCCGCAGTTCGGCCTCGTCGGGCCGCGGCATGCGCTTCAGCAGCTGGTTCAGCGGCTCGCCGTCCTCGTAATCCATCACCATGTAGCCGGTGCCGTTTGCCTCGAAATAACGGCTGACCCGGACGATGTGCGGATGGCTGAAACGCGCCAGTGTTCGCGCTTCCTGGATGAAACGCTCGAGCCCCCAGCTGTAATCATGCTGGTGATCGGTGGATACCGGCACCACGCTGCCGTCGAGCGCGCGCAGCGCGAGATCGCCGGGCAGGTATTCCTTGATTGCGACCTTCTTTTCGAGGTTGCTGTCCCAGGCAAGGTAAGTCATGCCGAATCCGCCGGCGCCGAGCACCGCGGTCAGGCGGTACTCCTGCAGCGTAGAATCGAGCTCCAGCGCGTTGCGGTAAACAGTCGCTTCGCTCATGGGCGCGACACCGCTCCGGTTAACCCTTAGCTTGGATCGCCCGCGCGCGCCTGCTGCATCGCCTGCAGCAGCACTTCCGGATCCTGCGCGCCTGACAGCCCGATGGTGCGGCCGAAGATGAAGAACGGCACGCCGCCGATGCCGACCTGGCGCGCCTCCTCGTCGGCGGCGCGGATCACATCCACATCGGCGCCGCTCTCCAGGTACTTCAGCGTCATTTCGCGGTCCAGACCGGCCTCGGCTGCATATCCGGCGAGCACGGCGCTGTCGGTCAGGTTCGCGCCTTCGATGAAATAGGCGCGGAACAGCGCTTCGGCCACGGCGTCCTGTTTGCCGAGTTCGCCGGCATGATGCAGCAGCCGGTGCGCCTTGACGGTATTCGGCTGCACGCTGATTTTTTCGAACTGCATGTCGAGGCCCACGGTCCTGCCGACATCGGCCACGCGCTGGTAGCGGCCGTGACCGCCGCCGCCGAACTTGCGCTGGATATAGTCGAGGCGCGGGATGCCGGACTCCGGCAGGTCGGGGTTCAACTGGAATGGCAGCCAGCGCACGACTGGCGGTTCTTCATCGGGGTGCAGTTCCGCAAACTGCCGCAGCGCGATTTCCAGCTTGCGCTTGCCGATGAAGCACCAGGGTCAAACCACGTCGGAAACGATATCGATGCTGACGCGCTGTGTCATGAGGTCTCCGTTGGTGTGGACAGATAGATCCGGTTTTTAACTTAAGTATCTGTTTTTAATACAATTTTTGTTTCGGGTTCAGCCGCGCAAGGACGCGAGATCGATTTTGCCTGAAAACAGGCCCGGCACGGCGCGCAAAGCTGCGTCGCACTGCTGCGGCGTCCAGCCGCCGAAGGCGCAATTGCGGCGAAACTTGTCATCGATTTCCTCGCGGCTCAGCGGCTCCTGCGCGCCGCCGCGGATGTGCGGCTGGCGCTCCTCGAATACCCGACCGTCCTTTAACGTCATTTTCACGTGTCCGGTATAGGCCTTCGGGTACGGATTGTCCGGATCGACCACGTATTGCACTTTCGAGGCCAGCGCGAGTATGCGTTCGTCGCGCACGGTCTCCTCGGTAAACGCCGCGAGCCCGGCGCCGCCGGTGACGAAGGCGACCGCGATGTTGAAGGGTGCGCTGAATTTCGCCGCATAATCATTGGCAGGCCGCTGTTTCGCCGGCAGCGGATCCCACAGTCTGTGCACATAACCTTCCGCCGTCTCACACAGCACCGCGGCGACGTCTTCGGCGGCAAAGCCCTTTTTCGCCAGGCGCAGCGCGCAATCGACGTAAGGCTGGTTCATGGTGCCCGTCGCATAAGGCTTGAAGGTAATGCGCGAGGTGTACCAGTCCCTGCCGAAATCGCGGAACAGCACGTCATAATTGCCTTCCAGGCTGCGTGCAAAAGCGTAGAACAGGCCATGCGTGCCTTCGAACACGGTACGCGGCCCGAGGAAGCCCTGCTGTCCGAAACGCGCCGCCTGGATCGCGGCATGTGCCGCCCATCCGGGATGCAGGCGCTTGGTCCAGGCGCCTTCGGCGAGATATTCGATGATGCCACCGGTCATGCTGCCGGCGATGCCCAGCGCATCCACCGTCTGTTTCCTGTTCAGTTTCAGCGTCCGTGCCACCGCCAGCGTTGCCGCCATCGCGCCAAGCACGCCGGTGGGGTGGAAGCCGGACTTGTGGATCGCCTTGGGTATCACCATCGACAGCCGGCACAGTGTTTCCACACCCACCGCAAACCCGGCCAGCATGTCGTGGCCGTCGCAGCCGAAACGTTCCGCGGCGGCGAGCACCGCCGGTGCGATGACGGTGCTCGAATGCACCGGCCCGCCCTCGAAGGTGTCGTCAAAATCCTCGCCGTGGGTGGCGGTGCCGTTGATGGTGGCCGCGATTTCCGCGGAATAGGTCTGGCCGTGGCCGATGGCGGTGCACGGTCCGCCGGCATCGACGCCGGCAACAATTGCACGCACGTAATCGGTGTTGCGCGCAGCCACGCACAGTCCGATCACGTCCACCAGCAGCTCTTCGGCACGCGCGCGCACGGCCTGCGGCAATTGGTCGGCAGTCAGCGCCGCCGCCTGGTCGGCGAGGCGTTCGGCTATGGCGATTTCGGGCAGTTTGGCGGTCATGGTGTCATCGATTTCAAATAAAAGCGGGGGTGATGCACACCCCCGCCGGAATCATCACCCCCCGGCAGACCGGGGGGAATTGCCTGCGACGCTCAGCGGATGACCTTGACGCCGGCTTCCTTGAGGATGCCGCGCATCTGGGTGCTGAAGACGTCGATGAACTTCGACAGTTCGGCCGCCTTCATGTAGCCGTCCTCGAACTGCTGGTCCTCGAGGTATTTTTTCCAGGAAGCCGTTTTGGTCAGGCGCCCGAAGAGGTCCTCGTAATAGGCGACGACGTCGGGAGCCACACCCGGCGGCATCACGATGCCGCGCACCTGCGGCACGATCGGCACGTCATAACCGGCTTCCTTGAGGGTCGGCACGTTGGGGAAACCGCCCAGGCGTTTTTCCGCCACCGTCGCGATCACCCGCATGTTGCCGCCCTTGATGTGTTCGCCCGCTTCCTGCGGCTCGACCACCATCAGGTTGACGTGGCCGCCGAGCAGCGCGGCGATGCGCTCGCCGCCGCCCTTGAACGACACGTAGGCCCAGTCGGCACCGGTGGCCTTCATCAGCAGCTGGCGCACCACGTTGTCGCGGCTGGTAAGAGAACCGCCGGACTGCTTCAGCGTCTTGGGATTTTTCTTCGCCTCGTCGATCAGGTCCTTCAGCGTCTTGAATTTCGAATCGGCCTTGACCGCGATCAGCGCCGGCTCCAGCACCAGGCGCGAAACCGCGCTCATGTCCTTGATGGTGTATTTGGCCTCCTTGCGCACCAGCGGATTGGTCATCCAGTTGCCGGTGAAGACCGCGACCGCATGGGTGTCGCCCTTCTTCTCGACGACATAGGCCATCGCCGTCAGGCCGCCGCCGCCGGACTTGTTGTTGACCTGGAAACGCACCGGCGCGAGATTTTCCTTCTCGATGACCTGGGCCATGAACCGCGCCAGCACGTCGGCGCCGCCGCCGGGACCGGTGTGGACGATGAATTCGACCGGCTTGGTCGGCTTGAACTGCGCCCAGGCCGGAGCCGCCGCAAGCGCTGCCGCGCAGGCCGCCACCACGATTGATGTTCGTAACTTCATTTTGCAACCCTCCTCTTGGAATTGAATTTCCGTTCAACCATTTTCTTCGATAGCCTTGATGCGCCAGACATTCACTTTGCGGAACAAGGGCAGGAACAGCAATATTACCGTCAAAACCAGCATTCCCGCGGACATCGGCCTCGATACCAGTATCGACAGGTCCCCCTGCGACATCATCAGCGA
>JBFWOE010000168.1:0-6373 GCA_050250695.1 Burkholderiales bacterium | reverse complement strand
GCAGATGAAAACACTCGCCACCTTCGCCACCGCGCTCGTCGCACTGTCGCTCGCCACCGGCGCCGCCGCGCAGCAGAACTACCCCTCCAAACCCATACGCTGGATCGTGCCGTCGTCGGCCGGCGGCGGCAATGACTACGTTGCGCGGCTGTTCGGCGCCAGGTTGACCGAAAGCTGGGGCCAGCAGGTGCTGGTCGACCTGCGCCCGGGCGCAGCCGGCATCCTCGGCTCGGAGATCCTCGTCAAATCGCCGCCCGACGGCCACACCATCATGATCGTCGCCACCGGCTACGGCCTGAATCCCAGCCTCTACGCAAAACTGCCCTACGACACCATCAACGATTTCGCGCGCGTGAACCTGCTGGCGTTTTCACCCAACGTGCTGGTGGTGCACCCCTCGCTGCCGGTGAAATCGGTGAAGGAACTGATCGCCTTCACCAAGGCGCGCCCCAACGAAATGAACTACGGTTCGTCGGGCGCCGGCACCGGCGGCCACCTGTCGATCGAGTTGATGAAATACATGGCCGGCCTGAAGATGAACCACATCCCGTACAAGGGCGCGGGCGCCTCCACCACCGCCGTGGTCAGCGGCGAAGTGCCGATGCTGATGACCGCGCCGGGCGCGGCCATCCCCTTCATCAAGGCCGGGCGCCTGCGCGCGCTGGCCGTGGGCTCGGGCAAACGCGTCAAGGCGCTGCCGGATGTGCCGACCATGGCCGAGGCCGCGCTGCCGGGCTACGAGGTCGACGGTTTTTACGGCGTGCTCGCACCGGCAAAAACGCCGAAGCCCATCATCGACAAGCTCCATGCCGAACTCGACCGCATCATCAAGCTGCCGGACGTCAACAGGCAGATGGAAGCGCGCGGCTTCGATCCGGTGAGCTACACGCCGGAACAGTTCACCGAACATGTCAAAAAGGAAATGAAAAAGTGGCCGCCGGTGTTCAAGGCGGCGGGCATCAAGGTCAACAACTAAGAACGCGTAACAAAATGAAAATCTTCCCTCATCCCCACCCTTCTCCCGGAGGGAGAAGGGCTTGTCTTCCCTCTCCCTCCGGGAGAGGGACCGAGGGTGAGGGGATTTGGAACGTCCATGGCATATCATTTTGTTACGCGTTCTAAGCATTCAATCCACGAGCAATACAAGGAGCAGGCATGGGCAAGATCTTTCTGGTGGTACCGGACGCACCGGCGGAAGACGTGGCGCAACTCAAATCCGAACGCACGCTCAGTGACAAGGGCATCCGCCTCGGCGTGCTCGACAACAGCAAGGGCAACGCCGATCACCTGCTGAACCTGATCATCGAGGGAGTCAAAAAGGAATTCAGGGTCGATTCGGTGGTGATGACGCGCAAGCCTTACTCCAGCAAGCCGGCCACCGACGCCATACTCGACCAGCTGACCAGGGAGGCGGACCTCGTCGTCAGCGCAATGGCCGATTGAGGCTCGTGCACGTCGTGGAGTGTCCACGACATGGCACAACTGACCAAGCGCGGCGTACTCGCCGCCGTGGTGTGCTCGGATTCGTTCATGAAACTGGGCACCGCGCAGGCCAAGGTGTTCGGCGTGCCCGACCTGCCGCTGCTCGAGATCAGGCACCCGCTGGGCGGGCTCGACATGGAAAAAGTGCGTGAACGCGCCGCCACCGCGCTGCCGCAACTGTTCAAATTCATCAGAACCTCGCGCGACAAAACGCCGGAGACACAGGCATGAGCGCCTTCGCCACCACCCTGCAGCAGAAACCCGGCGCGCTGATCGAATGCGACGATGACCCGGAAGCGGTGTACGAACTGCTGTGCGCCAGGGGCTGGAGCGACGGCCTGCCGGTGATCCCGCCCACACCCGAGCGCGTCGAACGCATGCTCGCGTACTGCGACCGCGATATCGACCAGCCGGTGATCCGCATCCCGCCGCGCTTCGGCGCAGCGACCCCGGTGCGTGTCGCCGCCAACGCGGTGATGGCCGGCTGCAAGCCTGAATATTTTCCGCTGGTGCTGCTCGCGCTGGAGGCGCTGGCCGAAGAGCAGTACAACCTCTACGGCACGCAGGCGACCACCCACCCGTGCACGCCGATGCTGATCTTCAACGGCCCGGTGGCGCGCGAAGTCGGCCTCAACTCCGGCCACAACGTGATGGGCAACTACCACCGCGCCAATGCCGCGATCGGGCGCGCGGTGCGGCTCGCGCTGGTCAACATCGGCGCCGCCATCCCCGGCACCGGCGACATGGCCACTGCCGGCACCCCGGCCAAGTTCACCTTCTGCGTCGCCGAAAACGAAGCCGCCAACCCGTGGGAACCGCTGCACGTGGAGCTGGGCTACCCGGCGGACGCCAGCACTGTCACCGTCGTCGCCGCCGAAGGCCCGCACAACGTCAACGACCACGAAAGCCTGACCCCGGAAGGCATCCTGCGCATGGTGTCGGGCACGATGGCGACCACCGGATCGAACAACGCCTACTACGCGGGACAGCCGGTGCTGGCCTTCGGCCCCGAACACGCAGCCACGGTCGCCAGCCGCGGCATGACCAAGGCACAGGTCAAACAGTGGCTGTACGACGACGCGGTGATCCCGCTGTCGCGGTTTTCGGAAGAAAACATCGCGCGACGCTTCCGCCGCCGCAACGCCGAGCAGTACGCCAACGCCCCGCTCGATGCGCCCGTGCACATGTGGCAGAAACCCGACGACCTGATCGTCATCGTCGCCGGCGGCGCGGGCAAGCATTCACAATACGTGCCGACCTTCGGCATCACGCGCGCGGCGACGCGGGCGCTGAAACGGGCGGACGGGGCTCTGGTGAAATCGGTGCAGGAGCTGAAACGCGGCTGAACGCCGTCGCATCCGGAAACCCGCCGCTGCCGCGTGCGGCCTGGCATGCCCGCCCGGCCACAGCCAACGGCCGCAACCAACAGTGGATGTTCACGGTGATGCGTTTGACCGGTCTGCTGGCGGGCGATAGAGTGCCGGTGGGTCGAAACAGGGGACTGCAATCCCCGTTCGCGCTTCAAAAAAGTGACGCCGGAACGATCCCAAATCCGTCCCGGCAGAAAATAACGTTTGAAATTCCCAATCGGGTGCATGCCGTGCGAAAGCCCGGTTTTTTGCGGAGCTTCCCGGGATGTCCTTATTCAGGAGCGTGTTTTGAGCGGTTATGTTCCTCCCTATCCATTCCGGCCTTCCACTGATCTGACGATTTGGCAAAGGTACAAGCTGTGGCGAAAAGACATGCTTGCCTGCTGGGAGGAATCAGCCTTCGAATGTGATTTCGTTTCCGTAAAGTTCCTCAATCGCAGGATATTCCTGTGCAACAGCCCGGAATCCGTGCAGTTCGCGTTGAGCAGCCACAACGACAGTTTTGGACGCAAGTCGCCCCAGCACCGGCATTCCCTGATCCCCCTGCTCGGTGACGGATTGTTTGTCAGTGACGGCGAACTCTGGCGCAAACGGCGGCGTGTAGTGGCACCCATCCTGCACGCATCGCGGCTTGCCGGTTATGCGCCGGTCATGCTGGAGACTGCGCTGGAAACGCGGGCGCGCTGGAGCGGATTGCCGCACGGCGCCGAAATTGACGCCCTCGCTGAAATGGCACAACTGACCGCGGAAATCATCTGCCGGACCATCTTCGGCAGGCAGCTCGGCCGCGATGATGCCGCGGAGGTGGTGCGTAACTTCAGCGAATATCAACGGCATATCATGAAGGTCGACCTGATCTCCTCGCTCGGCCTTCCGGATTGGGTGCCGCACTGGTACCCGCCGCGGGTGCGTCGCGCCGCGGCCAAAATCCATGCCGTTCTTGACCGCATCATCGAGGGTTCACGCGCGCAGCGCGACAAGGAGCATGCATCCATGTTCGCGCAGATGTCCGGGGCGTGTGACCATGACACCGGAATGACGCTTGATGCGCGCGCCTTGCGCAATGAAGCCGCCGTGCTATTCATGGCCGGCCACGAGACCACTGCCAATGCACTCGCCTGGACATGGTTCCTGCTTTCCCAGGCGCCCGAAGTCGAGGCCCGCCTCCATGCCGAGATTGACCAGGTGCTGGGCGACAGGCCGCCGACCCTGGACGACGTCCCGAAGCTCGTCTACACCCGTGCGGTATTCGAAGAGACCATCCGGCTTTATCCGCCGGTCCCGCTGCTGTCGCGTGAAACCACGGTCGACGAGACTTTCAATGGTCGATCCATTCCGAAACGTTCGATCATTTTTGTCATGCCATGGCTGCTGCACCGGAAAAAAAAGCTGTGGGACAGACCCGACCACTTCATACCGGAACGTTTTCTCCCCGGCGGCGAGACCCCGGCGTCAAAATTTTCCTATATTGCGTTCAGTACCGGTCCGCGCATCTGCCCCGGCATGCGGTTCGGACTGACCGAAGCCGTTCTTTGCATCGCGACGCTGGCGCAGAAATTCAGGCTTCGCCTCAAGCCAGGCCACGAAGTCATGGCCCAGTGCCGCCTCACATTGCGTCCGGGGGATCACCTGCCCATGCAGTTGCACCGCCGCGAAGCCTCAACGTCCGGGCCGGCCGCAGAATCCGGACCCACAGCACCGGCGTGCCCGGTCGATCATGGATAAACCCATAGCTGCGCCGCCGCTGCGCTGGTTTTTCAGCAGCGCGCGACGTCATATCGCCTGGCGTTACTGGGTCCACGACGTGGTGCTGGGGCTGCTCTATACCCTGTACTACCTGGTCTTCCGGAACGCTGCGATAGATACCTGTTCGGTGGCCGGCGACTGGGCGGGTGATTTCGCCCGGCGACACATCAATTTCGACCTTGGTGCGCCGCGCAAGCATCGCGGCCACGAGGCGCGTGCCCGGGAAAACTGGGCAATCCTGCGGCCGGAGGACGACGCAGCAAAGGCCGCCGCTTCGGTAAACGCCGCATTCCGGCAAACCATGCGCACCTTCGCGGAAATGCCGATTCTTGAAAAGCTGTGGCCTGCCGGCCGCATTTCCGTGGTGGGAGCGGAACACGTCAGCGCAGCCAAGGCAGCAATGCGACCGACGCTTATCGCCGGCCTGCATCTTGCCAACTGGGAGGTTATCTGGCCGACCCTGGTCGGCCTTGGTTATTCCGTCGCTGCAGTTTATCAACCGCCACCCAATCGATTCGATCACCGCCTGTCCATCGCCATTCGGCGTCGCTTCGGCGGGACACTGATCCCGGGCCGGCGCGGTGGCGGCCGAATTGCCTACCGCGCGCTTGCGGACACACACGACGTGCTGCTGATGTATATCGATGAACTGGTGAATGAGCACCTCTACGCGCCGTTCCTGGGACGGCCGGTCAAGGCAGAAGGCAATATCGCCTATGCGGCCCGGCTGGCGGCACTGACCGGCGCGGTCATCATCCCCGCTTACTGTACCCGCCTCGGAGGCGCGCGTTTTCGCGTCACCTTCATGCCGCCCGTTGATCTCGTGAGCAGCAGCGACCGCGAAGCCGACGTCCTGGAGAATGTTGCGAGGCTGGACACGGTGATCGAACCGGTGATCCGTTTCCATCTCGACCAGTGGTTATGGCTGTTCGATGCGCGGATCGACAGAGCAGAATACCTGGGCAGGCTCAAATCCGAATGAATGAGGACGACCCCATTTACCGCCATGCCGTATCAGGTATGTTTGTCATGGCGGGAACCGGTCACAAATTGTGACCGGTTGTCATTTTTATAAATAAAATCAATATCTTGCAATCTTGAGGTCGCAAATTGTGACCTCAAGTTGGCAAACTCGGCAAGCGCCAACAGGGATACCCGGTCATCCGCCCCGAAGGAAATCCCCTTGGGGGAAGGCCGAAGGAAGACACCGAGATCTATGGCGTGGTGGCGGGGTTGGTGCGGAAGTACAAATAGCGCTGATTGACCACTTAGTACACCGCAGGCAACAACTCGACGCCGAATTCCTCGTTAAACACTTTCTCGATGGCATCGAATCAGTTCAGGCTCGATATCCTGCGCGCGGTACTTGCTGCCGGTCAGCGGCACGTTTGCTGCAGACCCGACCAGCGACGACTTGAACGACGGTACATCAGAAGTTCCGTAGGGGTCTGCCCCCCAAGGTTCCCTGGCCGTCAGAGATTGTCCGCCAGCCAGTCGGCGACATAGCTCGCGCCGAGCACGCGGTTGTCGCCCTGGCAATGCTCCGACCCGCCTTCGTCCGGTGTGAACACCCTGATCGTCTTGTTCTTGCTGCCGACCGCGGCGTAAAGGCGCCGCGCGTAATCGACCGGTACGATCGTATCGTTCTCGCCGTGCACCACCAGAAACGGGCAGGTGATCTTCTCCGCAACACCCGCAAGCGTGTAACGCTTGAGTTTCTCCATGGCGGCATCCATGTCCGGCACGCCGAGGACCCACAGCAGATGGAAATGGGG
>JBFWOE010000167.1:0-6420 GCA_050250695.1 Burkholderiales bacterium | reverse complement strand
GGCTCAACGGCCTCGCCGGCAACCTCGGCATCGCGGTGGCCGCACTGGTCACCGGCTTCCTCGTCAAATGGATAGGCTGGCGCGCCGCGTTCATTGTGCCCGGCCTGATCTCGATCGGCTGCGGCATCATTTTCGCGCTCGCCTGCCCGAAGGAGACCGAGGCGCCGTCTAAACGCAAGGGCGGCAAGGCCAAGGTCGCGCTGACCCCGCAGATGCTGGTGCGCGCTTTCGCGGTAATGACCTCCGCCGCCGCCGTCAGCACCATACTCTTCAACTTCACCACCAACGGCAACTCGCAGCTGCTCACCGCCGGCTTCAAGGGCGTGATCGAGGATCCCGCGGTGATCGGCACCCTGCTTGCAATCATCTACACCATCGCTTCGTTCGCGCAGATCGTCGTCGGACGGCTGATCGACCAGGTGGCGTTCAAGCCGCTGCAGGTGTGGATCTCGATCATCCAGATCCCGCTGCTGATCTGGGCGGCGCACAGCCAGGACTGGGGGCTGTTCATCGCACTGCTTGCGGTGATGGTGTTCGTCTTCGGCGCGATCCCGTTCACCGACGCGATGATCGTGCGTTACGTTGATGACCGGCTGCGTTCGCGCGTGGCGGGCATGCGGCTGACGGTGGCCTTCGGTTTCAGCTCGCTCGCGGTGTGGATGCTCGGTCCGCTGGTCAAGGCCATCGGCTTTTCCGATGCGCTGTGGATCATGGCCGGCATTGCCGCCATCAAGGCGGCGATCGTGATGCTGCTGCCTGAGGAACCGGCCGCCGAACCCGCAAAAGCCTGAACCCCACCCGGGGGATGGCTATTTGTGCTTTCCAATCAATGTGTTATAATCCGGCTCCGAATGCCGCGATGACTCCGGGCCCGTAATCCCCCGCCCGCCACGACTCCGGCGCCATTCGGAATCCGGCGCTGATCTGCTGTATCATTCGCCCCCCTGAATCGACGGCCGCAAGCCCCGGGCCGCGATCCGATTGACCGCATTGAAAGGCTTCTGAAATGCAAGAAATCCTCGACTATCTGCAAAACAGCGGTGAACGTCTTGATTCGGAAATCGCCGCAGCCACCGGCCTGTCGCTCGCCAGTGTGCGTTCGCGCGTGTCGGACCTTCACGCCAAGGGTGCGGTGATGGTGTGCCGCTCGATCCGCTACAAGGACGGCAAGGAAATCGAAGCCGTGCTCTGTCGCATTTCCGGCTACATCCCCCCCGCCGCGCCCGGCCGCAAGGCGAAGGCGCAACCGCCCGCCAAAACCGCAGTACACGAATAAACCGGCATCACCCGGTCCCGCCACGGGACCGGGCGCTTCAAGGCTCGCGTTTCGCGACCCCCGACCCTCCATCGTTCCGCGCCAGCAAACGCACGACCCCGGCGCCGCTGCGTCCCTGCGCCCGGCCCTGCTCCGGCGTCTCCCGACCCAGCGCGGTATTTCCGACGAAATCGCAGATGTCGGCAATGCCCGCAAACACCTGTGGCGTGATGCCCGAGTCCGCCATTGTTTTAGACACTTCCCGCATTTCCGGCACCCAGCGATAGGCTTTGGGCGGCATCACCGGCAACTGCGCCATCACCCACTGGTGTATTCCTGCACGCGGGCCATCCAGTACCTCACGCTCGAGCAGTTCATGCACGCCGAGCCGACGCGCCGCAAGCAGCACTTCAAGCCACAGCAACTGCGTGCCCTTGTTCAGGGCCCCTGAGCACATCTTCAGGGCACTGGCGTCGCCGATGCGATCGCTGACCTTGATCACCGTCAGTTGCGGCCCGCCGATCTGATCCAGTTCAGATGCTGCCGGACCCGACACGTAGAGATTGATTTTTGCGGCGCCGCGCGGCGGCGGACCGACGATGCAGGCATCGAGAAAACGTCCGCCCGCCTGTTCGACCATCGCTGCGATCTCCGCCGCCGTGCCCGGTGCAATCGCATTGCAATCGACGACCAGCGTCCTGCATCCGCCCGCCCGCATCGCAACTGCCGCCTGCCGGCCGAACTCCAGCGCGGCGCCGGGATTCATGATCGACAGCACCATGTCGCATTCGGTGACCAACCGCGCGATCGAACCGACATCGGCAATTCCCGCTTCACGCGCCAGGGTGCGGCTGCGTTCGCTGCGCCCGTCAAGCGCCGTGCACACCTCGAACCCGCGCGCCTGGATCTGCATGGCAACGCCCTGGCCCATGTCGCCGGGCGTCATCAAACCGATTTTCTTGAACTTCATCGCATCTCCTCCGTCAGTGCCAGCGTAGCACGCAAGAGCCGCCGCGTTTGTGCCCGGCCACGCCGGCAGTCGATAATTCGGCATGGACCATGGACAAATCCTCATTCTCGTCATCCTGCTCGCCACCACCACGATGTTCCTGTGGAATCGCTGGCGCCACGACATGGTCGCCGTCGCCGCGCTGCTGGCCTGCGTGCTCTCCGGGCTGCTGCCGGCCGCGGAGGCATTTACCGGATTCGGCCATCCGGCGGTGGTCACCGTCGCCTGCGTGCTGATCCTCAGCCGCGGACTGCAGAGTTCGGGCGCCGTCGACGCCGCCACCCGGCTGATCATGCCCGCCGCGGCCGGTCCCACGCTGACCATCGCCGCGCTGACCGCTTTTGCCGCCGTGCTCTCCGCATTCATGAACAACGTCGGCGCGCTGGCGCTGCTGATGCCGGTGGCGCTGCAGGTCGCGGCAAAACAGGATTTGCCGCCGGGCAAGGTCCTGATGCCGCTCGCCTTCGGATCCATCCTTGGCGGCATGACCACGCTGATCGGCACCCCGCCCAACCTGATCGTATCGGGCTTCCGCGAGCAGACCGGCTCCGGCACATTCACGATGTTCGATTTTTCGCCGGTGGGGGTCGCCATCGCCGGTGCCGGCGTGTTGTTCGTCGCGCTGGTCGGCTGGCGGCTGGTGCCGGCGCGCAAACAGTCCGGCGCCGAAGGCTTCGACACCGGCGCCTACATGACCGAAGCGCTGGTACCGGAAGGCAGCGCAGCGGCCGGCAAGACGCTGCGCGAGATCGAGAACGAACTGGAAAAAGCCGATGCCCAGGTCATCGGCATGGTGCGCAACGACGTGCGCGTGACCGCGCCCGGCCCCGGTCGCATCGTCCGCGCCGGCGACATCCTGGTCATCGAAGCAGAGGCCGAAGCGCTCGCCGGGGCGTTGTCCGGCCTCGGGCTGAAGCTGGTCGAAGCGCACCAGGACGAAGACGCCGGGAAATCCGCGGACGAAACAACACAGGAATCCGCCACGACAGGCGACGAAAAACCCGGGGCTGACGAAGAGGCCCCGGCGTCGGATGAAATCGCGCTGATGGAACTCGCAGTGCTGCCCGGCGCCATGCTGGTCGACCGCTCGGCCAGCGACATCCAGCTGCGCACACATTACAGCATCAACCTGCTCGCGGTATCGCGCCAGGGACAGCGCTTGATGACCCGGCTGCGTTCGATGCGGCTTGCTGCCGGCGACCTGCTGTTGATGCAGGGACCGCCCGAGGCCATCGCCGAATTCGCATCAAACGCGGGATGCGTGCCGCTGGCAGAACGCGAACTGCGCATTCCCGACACGCGCAAGGCACTGACTGCAGGCGGCATCATGGCTGTCGCGGTGGGCGGCGCGGCGTTCGGGCTGCTGCCCGCGGCGATCTCGTTTGCCGGAGGCGTACTGGCGGCCATGGCGCTGCGCATCGTGCCGCCGCGCGCCGCCTACGAAGCCGTGGACTGGCCGGTCATCGTGCTGCTCGGTGCACTGATCCCGGTGGCGGGCATCATCGAATCGACGGGCGCCGCCGACCTCATCGCACGCGCCCTGCTCGACCATGTCGCCGGCGGCAACGCCATCATCGGACTGGCGGTGATCATGATCGTCACCATGACGCTGTCGGACCTGATGAACAACGCCGCCACCGCGGCGGTGATGTGCCCGATCGCCATCGGCACGGCAAACCAGCTGGGCGCCAGCGCCGACCCGTTCCTGATGGCGGTGGCCATCGGCGCCTCTTGTTCATTCCTCACGCCGATCGGCCACCAGAACAACACGCTGATCCTCGGCCCCGGCGGATTCCGTTTCGGCGATTACTGGCCGCTGGGACTGCCGCTGGAAATCCTCGCCGTGGCCGTCGGCATCCCGATGCTGCTGATCGCGTGGCCGCTGTAACCCGCCATCCCCGAGGTGTTATGCTCCCTGCGCGCCCTGTTTTTCCAGGAGCCCGCACATGGCCTTTGACGAAACACTCGCACAACGCGTGCGATCGCTGCTGATCGGCAGGTCTGGCTACGAAGAACGCAGGATGTTCGGCGGCATCGCGTTCATGCTCGAGGGCAGGATGTGCTGCGGCGTGCTCAAGGACGAACTGGTCGCACGCGTCAGCGCCGCCGATTACGCGGATGCGCTGAAACAGCCGCAGGTGCGCCCTATGGATTTCACCGGCCGGCCGATGAAGGGTTATCTCTACATCGCGGCGGCGGCGATCACTGACGACGGCAGCCTTGCCCCGTGGATTGAGCGCTGCGCCTCCTTCGTCACCACGCTGCCCGCCAAAACGCCCAAACCGGAAAAACCGCCAGCCCGGCGTGCAACGCGGCGTTCAAAAACGAAAACGTAGCCAATTGTCATTCCTTATTTTTCAACGACGCCGCCCACCGGCCGGGGTGCCGGCGCCGCCAGCGCCGCATCCACGAGTTTCGCAACCTCGAACCCCTCGCAGGTATTGAAGGCGCCGTCGCAGCTCTTGTCCGCCTTGCGCGCCGCCTGCGCCCGCGCGTAATAGATTTTCGCCGCGTCCCCGAAGCCCAGGCCCGCCGCCGCTTCGCCGAGCAGGAAGTAGGACAGGTCGTTCAGGTAGCCGACCCTCATCACGGCGACGGCAAGGTCGCGCCACCGGCCGTTTGCATGCAGTTCCTTCCATGTGCCGCGCTGGAAGCCGTAACCGAACACGCACTCCAGGCCGCACTCCAGCACGACTTCGCCCTTCCTGAATTTCTCGAACTCTTCGGCCACGAAGGTCATCACCTGCGGCTCGGCGGCGATTTTTTTCGCGTAGTCCTCGCGCGTCATGCCGCCCACCGCGCGTTCGTTGACCGGCTGGTCGATGAAATCGGGGACGGCACCCGCATTTTTGCGTTCCAGCGCCTGCCGGTACAGAGGATCCACGCGGGTCACCAGCGCCTGCAGGCGCTGCGCGCGGTTTTCCGGCGAGGGATGGGTCGAGAAAAATTCCGCGGGCGTGCCGCCCTCCTGCGCCATTTTTTCCCACAAGGTCACGGCGGCGCGCGGATCGAATCCCGCCCGCGCCGCGAGCTCGATGCCGATCTGGTCGGCTTCGGTTTCGGCGTCGCGGCTGTTGGGCAGCGTGATCGCCAGCGCTGCGGCCAGTGCGGCGGTGTCCTGGGTGCGCTGGAAGGCGTACGGATCGCTCGAGTTGCGCGACGACGCCACGGCCGCAAGCAACGCGGTGCCCACGCCCACGGTCATCGCCATCGACATCTTCTCGCGGGTGTGGCTCGCCAGCGCGTGGCCGATCTCGTGCCCCATCACGTTGGCGATTTCGTCATCCGACGCCTTGAACTTGTCCCAGAAACCGGTATAGATGCCCATCTTGCCGCCCGCCATGCAGAAGGCGTTGACCACCTTGGGCTCGTCGATGACCTGCACCTCCCATTGCCAGTTGGCCGAATCGGGGCGGAAGCGCACGGCCTCGGCGATCAGGCGGTTGGTGATTTCCCTGACGCGCGCAACACGCGGCGTGCCGGTTTCGACTTTGTTCTTCTTGCTGAACTCGCCAATCATGTTCGAATAGGCCGACACTGCGCCCTTTACCGCGGTGTCTTCCGAAACCAGCATGAACTGGCTGCGGCCGGTGATGGTATTGGTCGCACAGCCCGAGACCAATACGATCGCGGCGACCGGCAGCCACCGCGCAAGCCTGTTGCAAAGCCCCATGTTTCCCCCGTTCCGGCACGCATGATGCCGAATGTCCGTCCGCTTCAGGCTTACCCCGGAATATCCCCGGATCAGCAGGCCCGGCGGGTTCACATAGTGTAGCTTCATGCCGGAATCCGCGCCGCCTCGCTTACACTGCGCATTCCAATCGACTCCGGGGAATCCCATGCTCACGATCTACGGCTCCGCCAACTCCCGCGCCCTGCGCACCCTGTGGATGGCCGGTGAACTCGGCCTGCAGTACGAACACAAGGACTGGCTGCCGCGCTCGCCCGAGACCCAGACCGCCAATTACCGCGAAGTCAATCCGAACGCGCGGGTGCCGACCATAGACGACGACGGTTTCATCCTCTCGGAATCGATGGCGATCAACCTCTACCTCGCCAAGAAGCACAAGAGCCCGCTGTATCCCGCGGATCCGAAAAACGAGGCGCTGGCCTGGCAATGGAGCTTCTGGGAAACCGACCGCCTCGACCGCCAGAT
>JBFWOE010000166.1:0-6541 GCA_050250695.1 Burkholderiales bacterium | reverse complement strand
TGAGGCCCAAATGACCCTCGCTCGCTGGCGTTCCCCCGCCATGGTGCTGTTCTGCGGCGGCATGATCCTCACCGTCGCGCTCGGCGTGCGCCACAACTTCGGCCTCTACCTGCAGCCGATGACCGCCGACCTCGGCATCGGCCGCGAGGCCTTCGCCTTCGCGATCGCCATCCAGAACCTGCTCTACGGCGTCTCGCAGCCGATCACCGGGCTGATCGCCGACAAGTTCGGCACCGCGCGCGTGCTGATCGGCGGCGCGCTGTGTTACGCGCTGGGCCTCTACCTGATGTCGGTGTCCACCACCGGCATGGAACTCACGCTGAGCGCCGGCCTGCTGATCGGCGCCTCGCTCGGCTGCAGCGGCTTTTCGATCGTGTTCGGCGTCATCGGCCGCGCCTTCCCGCCGGAAAAACGCAGCGTCGCGCTGGGCATTGCCGGCGCCGCTGGCTCGTTCGGCCAGTTCGCGATGCTGCCCTACGGCCAGTGGCTGATCAACCAGGTCGGCTGGATGCAGGCGCTGGTGATCCTCGCGCTGACCGTGCTGGTGATCATCCCGCTGTCGACCGCACTGGTCGAAGACAAGAACAGGCAGGAAGCGATCCTCTTCAAACAATCCGCCGGCGAAGCGCTGCGCGAAGCCTTCGCGCACCGCGGCTTCCTGCTGCTGTGCACCGCCTACACGGTGTGCGGTTTCCAGCTGCTGTTCATCGCCGTGCACTTCCCCGCCTACCTCATCGACCAGCGGATGACGCCGGAAACCGGCATGATCGGCCTCGCGCTGATCGGCTTCTTCAACATGATCGGCAGCTACCTGTGGGGCTGGCTGGGCGGGCGCTACACCAAGAAATACCTGCTGTCGCTGCTCTACTTCACGCGTTCGGTGGCGATCACCATATTCATCCTGCTGCCGGTGACGCCGCTGACGGTCTACCTGTTTTCGGCGACCATCGGCTTCCTGTGGCTGGGAACGGTGCCGCTGACCGGCGGCCTGATCGCCCACGTGTTCGGCGTCAGGTACATGTCGACGCTGACCGGCATCGCGTTCTTTTTTCACCAGGTCGGCAGCTTCGCCGGCGTTTGGATCGGCGGTTACGTGTTCGACGCCACCGGTTCGTACACCATCATGTGGGTGCTGACCATCGGCATGGGCCTCGTTGCCGCCCTGCTCAACCTGCCGATAGACGACCGCCAGATCACCCGCACCGCGCCCGGAACTGCCTGACCCTGAAGTCGTGAGTCAGGCGCTGTCCTTGGCGGCTTCGGCAATCAGCCAGTTGCGGAAGGCCGCCACTGCGGGGCGCGTCACCGCGTGTTCCTCGCAAACCATGTAATACGCCGAAGTCAGCGGCACCTTCAGGTCGAAGGGCATGATCAGCCGGCCGGCGGCGATGTCCTCTGCCGCCAGCGCCGGCATCGACGCGACGACACCCACGGCATCCATCGCCGCTTCGAAGGCCAGTACCGCGTGGCTGAAACGCGCGCCGCGCTTGGCGTCTATGCCCCTGACGCCGGCAGCATTCAACCACACCTCCCAGAACGATTCGCCGTCGTACATCTCGCCGGTATCGTCATGCAGCAGCATGTGGTGCTTCAGGTCTTCCGGTGTCTTCAGCGGATGCTCGCCGTTCATGATCTGCGGGCTGCAGATCGGCGTCACTGTCAGCGCCAGCAGCTTGTGCACGTCGAGGCCGGGGTAATGGCCGTGGCCGTAGAGGATCGCCACGTCGGAATCGTCGAGCCAGTTCTCGATGGTGGCGCGCTCGGCGACATCCACCTTGCCGTCGACGCTGACGCGGCGCATGCGCGCCGAGACGCGCACGTCGATCTCGTGGTGCGCGGCGATGAAGCGGTGCAGCCGCGGCATCAGCCAGCGCGCGGCAAACGAGGGTGCGGCGCTGACGGTGAGCATGCCGCCGCTGGTATGCGTGCGCAGGCGCTCCACCGCCTGTGCCAGGCAATCGAAGCCTTCGCGCAGCTTGGGCAGGCAGGCACGCGCCGAATCGGTCAGTTCGAGGGCACGGTTGTAGCGGTGGAACAGCTGGACGTTCAAATATTCTTCCAGCGTGCGGATCTGGTGGCTGACCGCGGCCGGAGTCACATTGAGCTCCACGGCCGCCTTTTTGACGCTCAAATGGCGGGCAGCGGCCTCAAAGGCCTTTAAAGCGTTCAGGGGTGGCAGTCGTTGTGACATATATAACGGTTTTACGGCGTTCAGCTTAGCATAACTTAATCGATTAATGACAAACTATCATGCGCTGCAGTGCAACAAAAGGGGCCTGACCAGGTCTATACTTCAGTCCGAACTCATTGACTTACATGGCAATGAGGCTACAACGCCGGGACGGCGAACTACTGGAAAGGTTAAGGTAAAAAGCATGAACAAGGAACTCGAAGTCAAATTTGGCTCAGTCATTTACGGCAAAATCAACGCCATGCGTTTGAGCGAAAGCGAGCGCCAGACCGCGATCAAGGCGATGCACGACGCGGACGCGATCGTTGACGCCATCATGTGGGTCACCCGCAAGGTCGAACAGCTGGGCGCCATGCTGTTCCTGAAGCCGGGCATCAAGCACTAAGCCACCCGCAAGGGTAACGGTAACGATCCGGCGGCCCCTCCTCCTCCGCCCGGGTCCAGGCGCAGCCGCTGCGGCTGCGCCGACTGAACGCGACGGCAAAACCGTCGCGTTTTTTTTATTTGCACCCGAACTTCGCTGCACGCCAGCAGCACGTGCCGGAATAGCGGCGTCGCCCTGCAACGACCCGGGAAACTCCACAAAAACAGGAAGTTAGGCTGTTTTCAGCGATCAGCGTCGGCCTGTGGCGACGCATTTACGCGCTGTTTTTGATTCATTCCCTAGGAGATAATTATAAGTAGTTGTTTTTATTGATATTTTATTCTGGCCCCGATGTTGCTAGTGCACTTGGCCGCTGCAATCCACGCAGTTATCAATGACGACCCGCACCGGGCGCCCGAACAACCAGGAGATTTCATGCTGAACCGAGATACATTTTTCAAAAAACGCGAAGATCCCGCCCGCCGCAGCGTCAATGTCACGCCCGCCCTGGGCCCGCTCGGACAGCCGGCCCCCGACCCCGTTACCAAAGCCGCAACGCAGGCGCCGCGGCCTGAAACCGCGCAACTGCCGATCGAACGCGCCAGATCCGAGAGCGGCGGCAGCAGCAACAGCGGCAGCCGCCTGATCGTCGGTCCGGCCATCAAGCTGAAGGGCGTGGAAATCACAGATTGCGACACCCTGGTGGTCGAAGGCACGGTGGAAGCCTCGATGGACAGCCGCGTCGTGCAGATCGCCGAACAGGGTGTGTTCACCGGCACGGTCAGCATCGACATCGCCGAGATCCGCGGCCGCTTCGAAGGTGAACTGACGGCGCGCGAGCAGCTGATCATCCATGCCACCGGACGCGTTTCCGGGAAAATCCGCTACGGCAAGATCAAGATCGAGGAAGGCGCGGAAATCAGCGGCGACGTCGCGCGGCTGGAAACCCGGACGACGGCGCGCAGCACGCCGTCATTGCTGAAATCCGCAGGCCTCGCGGACTGAAACGGTCAGGGCGCCGGCGCCGCCGCCTGCGGCACGCCGGCGAATTCGGCGAGGATCAGGTCATTCAGGTCGTGCGGAATCGGCGCCACGCGCGCCTGCAGCAGGCGCACCATCTGGCTGCGTTCTTCTTCCGGCAACCGTTCGTACTCGCTGCGCGCATCCGCGGCTATCGCGCGTTTCTCGGCGTCCGTCAGCGCCGCCAGGCGCTCCAGCGCGCCGCGCACCGCGGCGGCCTTCAGTGCGAGCTCCTCGATGATCAGCGGCCGCGCCGCGGCGTTTTTGGGATCGGCCAGCATCTTGCCCAGGCTGGCGTAGATTTCCGCGCGCTGCCCCGTGTTCAGGTGCACAAAGCCGGCATCGATCAGGCCGCGCAGTTGTTCTTCGCTGATGCCGTAAACCCCTTTCACGGCTGGCGGCAGCGCGGGCGCGGCGGACTGCGCGCCGCTCACCGCCGATTCAATCGCCGACGAAACCATCTGGTCGCGCAGCATCTTCAGCAAATACATGGTCAGCGGCTCGGCCGCCTGCGCATGCAGCGGAGCCGCCGCTGACACCAGCAGCAGAGTGATGAAGACACCTCGCCTGACGCGCTGAAAATTTGACATCGTGAAGGAGCCCGGAAGGGGCGGGAGTGCTGCGGATGTGCCCATGAAAACGCCGCAGCCCGTGCCTTGTCAAGGCAACCTTCGCGGCGGAAAACAGCCGGCCGCGGGCGATAATCGTAACTATTTGTTTTTATTGAATTTTCATGGCAGGCGCGAAACCACCTGCCACTGGTGCGCACACTTGCGGCACTGCAGGCGCAGCCAGCGCGGCTCTGCACCCTGCCCGGTGTGCCCGCTCGCCACCACTTCAACGATGCCGTAGGTGCGGCATTGCGCGCACACGCATTTGTCGGCGAGTGCCACCACGCCGCCGAGGATGTGTGCATAACGATGGAACGCCGCACCGCCGAGCACGGTGGCGCCGGCGACCGCCGACAGCATCAGCAGCGTCATCAGCCACGGTCCGCGCCAGTCGAGCTGCTCGAGCAGCATCATCACCAGCACGAAACTGAGCAGGCCCGTCACCAGGTAGCTGTGGCAGATGATCAGCTCGCGCTCGTACCAGCTGCGGAATCCGTATTTGCTGATACCCTGCGCGGCCGTCATCACATCACCGTACTCAGGCCTTGCGGAACTCCGCGACCGATTTCGCCAGCCGCCCGTCGGCGGTTTTCAGCGCGCGCGTCACCGCCTTGGTCGCACCGAAGGTCGGCACCACCGCCGAATGTTTGCCCGCACCGCCGATCACCGCGATCAGCAGGTCTTCCGCATTCTGCAGCACATGCACCGGCGCGTCGGGCGCGGCGTTGGCGTACAGATCCTTGTAGGTGACCTTCAGCCGGCGCTCGATGTTCTCGCGCGAGAACTTGTTCATCGGCAGCGTCGCGTGCTGCTGCAGGAAGCGTTTGGCTTCGGCCTTGCTGAAACCGCCCGCCACTGTCTTCGCGTGTTCGGGCGACATGATCACCAGCGGCTGCGCGGCGTAATAGACGTCGTTGTTGCCGGTGGTCGCCATCGTGCCGGCGATGGTCATCAGGATGCCTTCGGCGCTGAGGCTTTCATGGTCGTTGACGTTGTGCAGGCATTCGGCGCCGATCACCGTCACCGCGCTCGCCCCCTTCGGCACTCCGCGCTCGACATGCAGCGGCTGCCACGGGCTCTCGGCCTCGTTCTCCGCGGCGAGGTAGGTGTATTTCGCCGGCGAACCGAAGGTCGACATGTCGCCCAGCGCCGGTATCGCGCCACCGATGTTGACCAGTGCGAGGCGGATCGCGCGGCCGATGGTGG
The DNA here is from genome assembly GCA_050250695.1 of Burkholderiales bacterium. Taxonomy (GTDB): domain Bacteria; phylum Pseudomonadota; class Gammaproteobacteria; order Burkholderiales; family SG8-41. Next base: position 1,149 of record JBFWOE010000166.1, on the reverse strand, counting down.
CATTGGCCTGGTGACCGGGGCCGAAGGCGTTGTGCCCGCAGTTGATGTCGAGCTCCTGCACCACCGGGCCGTTGACGATCACCAGCGGCGCGCAGAGATGGGTGGTGGCCTGCACGCCGTAGAGGTTCAGCGGCTCCTCGCACATCGCCTCGATGGCGAGCATCAGCAGCGGAAAATATTCCGGCCGGCAGCCCGCCATCACCGCGTTCGCCGCCAGCCGCAGCGGCGTCGCCTCGCCCCAGCGCGGCGCGATTTTCGCGATCGGCTCGTTCCACGGCCGGTCGCAGTACTGCAGCATCGCGGTAACGCGCGCTTCGGTCGGCGGCACGATCGGCAGGCCGTCGCTCCAGCCCTTCTCCCGCATCAGCGCGTTGATGGCGTCGAAATCATCCTCGGCCTCGACCGCCGCGCCCGGCGCGTCCAGCAGTTGTGCGAGCGCGCTCATTGCGAAGTCTCCTTCAGCAGTTTCACGAACAGCGGTACCGCGTGGTCGGCGCGCGCCTTGACTTCTTCAATCGACTGGCCGCCGAGCGGATGCTTGATCTCCAGCAGCGGCAGGTCCGGCACCCCGAAGGTGCGCGCCTGCGCCTGCCCCAGCTTGAGGAAGGGCCCCGAACAGATCACCGCGGTCGTCAGGCCGCGTTTCTGGAGGTTCGCCATGTCGTGGACACTCCACGACGTGCACGACCCTCAATCGGCCATCGCGGTGAGGACGTAATCCGATTCCGCGGCGAGCTGATCGAGGATCGCGTCGGGTGCGGGCAGGCTGACGCTGTCCTTGCGCGTCATCACCACCGAAGCCACCGGCACCAGCGCCTTGACGCCGTCGACGATGAACTTCAGCAGGTGGTCGGCATTGCCCTTGCTGTTGTCGAGTATGCCAAGGCGGATGCCGCCCTTGGCCACCGCGCGGGTCTTGGTTTCAGCGACCGCCTGCGGCGACGGCGCCTCGGGAACCACCAAACGGATTTTCTGGACCATGTGAACTCCTGCTTGTGAAACGTGATGACTTCGCACCGCTGCGGCGATGAAACTGGAATCTAGCGCATACGCCCAATGTCAGCAACTTACGCAGAACACAACATCAGAAGTCTTAAAAGACAAAGAATTTCATGAATGCAGAAAAATCCATGCTTGCATAATTTTTCC
>JBFWOE010000165.1:0-6570 GCA_050250695.1 Burkholderiales bacterium | reverse complement strand
GGTGGTGTACCACGTCAACAACAGCAAAGCCCAGGCGGTGGGAGCGCTGCGCAACATCGGCAACCACCTGGAAGTGAATCCCAAGGCGAAAATCGTCGTGGTGACCCATGCCGGGGGGGTCGATTTCCTGTTTGTGGGCGCCAAGGATGCCAACGGCAACCCGTACAACATCACGGTCGAGCAACTGAAAGCCAAAGGCGTGCAGTTCGACGTCTGCCAGATCACGCTGCGCAACCGCAAGCTGGGCAAGGACAAGTTCATCCCGGAAGCTTCATTCGTGCCCTCCGGCGTGGCGGAAATCACCCGCCTGCAGCAGCGCGAAGGTTACGCCTATCTGCGTCCCTGATCCGCTTCGCTGACCGGCTCCCCGGCTGCGCCGCCCGCGATGGTGCGGGCGTGCGCGATGCCGGCGGCGCGGTGCGGGAAGAAGTTGTGTTCGCCCAGCCGGTGTAAAAATTCCGAGCGGCGGAACAGCGACAGCGGCTGGGCGCCCGCGCCGGTAATGACCAGGGCCTTGCCGTTTTTCGCCAGCTTGCGCTGCAGCGTCTCGAGAATGTCGAGGCCGGTGGTGTCTACATTGATGGTTTTCTGCATGTCGAGGACGATCACCCTGCAGGGATCTCCCGGGTCGGCGCGCGCCAGCAGCGGCTCGACCTTGTTCACCGAACCAAAGAACAGCGAGCCGAACAGTTCGTAGGTGCGCACCCGGTCGCCGCACGTCGCGTCCGGGCCTTCGTCCACCACGTCGGTCAGCGAAGTGATGCGGGTAATGAAAAAAACCGCCGCCATCACCATGCCGACCTCGACCGCGACCGTCAGGTCGAAAACCACGGTGAGCACGAAAGTCGCCAGCAGGATGGCGCGGTAGTTCATCGTGTAGCGTTGCATTTCGCGGAAATCGCCCCATTCCCCCATGTTCCAGGCGACCACGACCAGGATCGCCGACAGCGCGGCCAGCGGCACGTGTTTCGCCAGCGGCGCGGCGACCAGCACTATCATCAGCAGCGTCAGCGCATGCACAATGCCGGAGACCGGGCCGAAGGCGCCCATGCGCACGTTGGTGCTGGTGCGGGCGATGGCGCCGGTGGCGCAGAAGCCGCCGAACAGCGGGGCGACGATGTTGGCTATGCCCTGCGCCATCAGTTCCTGGTTGGGCTTGTGGCGGTCGTCGATCATGTTGTCGGCGACGGTGGCCGAGAGCAGGGACTCGATCGCGCCGAGCAGGGCGATGGCGATGGCCGGCGACACCAGGTGACGCACGGTTTCCATCGACAGTTCGGGCAGCGCGAACGCCGGCAGCGTTTGCGGGATGCCGCCGAACCTGGAGCCTATGGTTTCCACCGGCAGGCCGGACAGGGCGGCGACAACGGTGCCGGCCACCAGCGCTACGATCGGGCTGGGCACCGCACGCCAGCGCTGCGGCCAGAACACGATCAGCAGCAGGCAGCCGGTTCCGAGCGCGACGGCGGCCCAGTTGATGGTGGGCAATGCGTGCCAGAGCACGGCAATCTGGCCGAAAAAATCCGACGGCAGCTTGCCCGCGGACAGGCCGAGGAAATCCTTGACCTGCGAGAGCAGGATCAGCACCGCAATGCCCTTGGTGAAACCGCTGATCACCGACACCGGGATGAAGCGTATCCAGGTGCCCAGCCGCAGCAGGCCCATTGCCAGCAGCATCACGCCCGCCATCAGCGTGCAGACCAGCAGGTTGGCGACGCCGTACTGGGCGACGATGCCGTAGACGATGACGATGAAGGCGCCGGTCGGGCCGCCGATCTGCACCCGTGAGCCGCCCAGCGCCGAGATGATGAAGCCGGCGATGATCGCGGTGTAGATGCCCGATTCCGGCGTCATGCCCGAGGCGATGGCGAAGGCGATGGCCAGCGGCAGCGCGAGGATGCCGACCGTGATTCCGGCGAGCACGTCGGTGCGCAGGCGGGCAGCGTTGTACTCGCCGTACATTTCCAGCAGCCGTGGCCGGAAGGCGGGAAAACGGATCATCGGGCCCTGTCGCCTGGCATGCGCAAAATCAGTTCGTGCGGTACTGGCGGATCATTTTTTCGTCGAGTTCGATGCCGAATCCGGGTCCGGCGGCGACCTGCATGATGCCATTGCGGATCGGTGGTCGGTTGATCCACATCAACTGCCACACGGGATCGCGGGCCGGATCGGCAAAACACTCGGCATAGCTGCCGTGGGGAACTGCAGCGAGCAGGTGGCTGGCGATCTGTGCTTCTTCATGGTGCGCCATCGCGACGCCGGCGGCGGCGCACAGGCCCGCGGCGCGCAGCCAGTCGGTGACGCCGCCGCCCTCGGATGCGTCGTAATTGACCAGGTCCACGGCCCGCGCATCGACCAGGCGGCGGATCGCATGGCTGGTGATTTCGCTCTGGCCTGCGGTCACCGGGATGGTGATTGCCTGCCGCACCCGCGCCATCTGCGCGGCATCGTCGTACCAGTGGCAGGGTTCCTCGAACCAGCGGATGTGCTGTGGTTCGACCAGGCGCGCGAAACGGATCGCGTCTTCCGCGCTCCAGCCGCGGTTGGCATCCACGCAGAGGATGAAATCGTCGCCGGCCGCTTTGCGCGCAACAGCGACGCGTTTTGCGTCCTCTTCGGGCGACAGGCCGCCGACCTTGAACTTGCAGCCGGCCATGCCGGCGTCGCGATAGGACTCGATTTCGCGTGCGATGTCGGCGTCGGTCTTGCCCGGCATGTAATAACCGCCGATAGAAATGATCGGCAGTTCGTTCGCATAACCGCCGATCAGTTCACGCACGCTTTTTCCCAGCGCTTTTCCGGTCAGGTCCCAGATTGCGCAATCGACGCAGGCGATGGCTTCGAGCAGCAGCTTTTTGTCCGGCGCGCTGTGTGTCAGCGCGAACATGCGCTGCCACGCGAGTTCCCGCTCGAATATCGACAAGCCATTGATTAAATTGAATAATTCACCTGAAACCAGCTTTGCGATCTGCGCGCCGTGGGTGCGGTTGTCGCCGTTGTAGACATTGCTGACGAGGCCGTCAGCGGTGTGCAGGCGGGTGATCACCGTCGAACGTTTGAGCACGCTGTAGGTGGAGCCGCCGAAATTTCTGCTCAACGGAATATCGACGGCTATGGCCTCGACGGCGGTGATGTGCATGGCGTTCCTTCGCGGAAAACGGATGTCAGACAAAAACGATCAGCGCACCGAGCACAGTGGCGCCGGCGACTGCGCCGGCAAACATTTTGCGATCGCGCTGCGACCACGGCGGCGCCTGCACCAGGGTGGTCGTGCTCCAGTTCTCTCCGCCTGCGTGCTCGGCGTCCATCACCGCTTCGTCGATGGCGTGGCGGCTGACACCGAAGGATGCGGCGAAGGCTTCGGGATCGGTGATCGCCCCGGTCTTCGCGGCAAGGCGCATGGTGGCCGCGGTGGAGTCGAAGGCCTTGGCGAGGCCGCGCGCCGGCAGGGTATCGTTGGGCAGGGTGGTTGCCTGGTCGCCGGCGCGCGAGGCCGGCAGGGTGTTGGTAAACAGGTCGATGTCGGGTGCCGGCGCCGCGCGCGGTGGTGCGGCGGCGGCGATCAGCAAATCCGCGGCGCCCTGGCGGCAGGCGCGCAGGTCGGCGGCCAGTTCGGCGATGGTCGCGTAGCGGTCATCCGCCGATTTGGCCAGCGCCTTGGCGATGATCAGGTCGAGCATCGACGGCAATGCTGTATTGACACTGCTCGGCGGCGGTGGCGTGAAGTTGACGATCTGGAACATCAGCGAATTGACGTCCATGCCGTTGAACGGCGACTGGCCGGTGACCATTTCGTAAATGATCACGCCCAGCGAGAAAGTGTCGGCGCGCGCGTCACAGCGTTTGCCCAGCACCTGCTCCGGCGACAGGTAGCGCGGCGAGCCGAGCACCACGCCGGTCTGGGTGCGCACGTCGGCGGTGCGCATGCGCGCGATGCCGAAGTCGGTGATTTTCACCCGGCCGTCGCCGAGGATCATGATGTTGGCGGGCTTGATGTCGCGGTGCACGACATCGTGCCCGTGCGCGTAGGCCAGACCGTCGGCGACCTGGGCGGCGACGTCCAGCGCTCGGTCCGGCGTCAGTTCGTTGCCGGCGATCAGGTCCTTCAGTTCGCGGCCTTCGAGGAATTCCATCGCCATGTAGGCGAGGTCGCCGCTGCGCCCGATGTCGTAGATGGTGACGATGTTGGGGTGGTTCAGGCCGCCGGCGGCGCGCGCCTCGATGGTGAAACGTTTTTCGTAATGCTCCATCTCGCCCGGATCGAGCGCCATGTTGATGGTCTTGATGGCGACAGTGCGTTCGAGCATGGGGTCGACCGCGCGGTAGACCACGCCCATCGCGCCGCGGCCGATTTCGGCGACGACGTCGTAACGGCCGAGCTTGGCGGGCTGGTTCATCGGGCGGCGGCGGTCAGCGTCCGCGCACGCTGCGGTACACCGGTCCCCATTGCGGATGGCCGGATTCGGCGGCGGTCAGTGCGAACTGCGGATCGGCGGCAAACGCATTGCTGAATTCCTGCCGGCATTGCGCGGTGCGGTCGGTGACGCAGTAGGTGAAGGCGAGGTACTTGTAGGCACGCGCCTGGTCGCTGCGTTTGGCCAGGCCGTCGGCGAGGCTGGACTGCAGCAGGCGCTGGGCCTGTGCGAAATTGCCCTCTTCGAACTGGGTGATGCCCGCGGCCAGGCGCTGCTCGGCCGTGGGCGTCACGATTTCCGATTTCGGCCGCGGCGCATCCGGATCCAGCGCGGCGGTGATGTCCTTGATGCCTTTCTGCACGGTTTCGCACCCGGTGAGCAGGGGGGCGATCAGCAGTATCAGCAGAAAAAGTCGCATGTTTCCTCCTAGCGGAACCTGTGACGGATTCTAATCTCTTTGTCCGACTCGACCTCGACCACCTGCACGTAGGAGGCAAATCCGGGATTGCGGACCTCGATGCGGTGAGGTCCCGGCTGCAGCGCGATGTCGCGCAGCGGCGGGGCGACGCCGTAGCGCTGGCCGTCGACGTGGATTTCCCCCCAGGGCAGGATGATCAGCCGCACTGTTCCGGTGGCGACTTCCACGGGCTGCGGCGGAGGCGGCGGAGGCGCCTCCACGGGCGTCTTGCGGAAAAAGTCGGCCCGCGGCGGCGGCTCGGCCTTGGCGACCGGCGCGGCGGGCGGTGTTTTTGTTTCGGACTGCAGTGCCGGTGCCGGGGCGGCGGGCATGGCCACGGGTTCCGGCGGGGTTTCGGCGGTGACCGGCTCCGCGGGCGGCGGTGGCGGGATGGTCCCGTTGCGCAGGTTCACCCGCAAGGCCACCGCGCTGCCGAGTATCAGCGCGACCGCCAGCGCAGTCGCCAGCTTCGGCCGGCGCATCACGCCGATGCGCGCGGTCGACGCGGTGTGTCCGAGTTTTTCGAAGGCGGCGGCATGCACGGCCTTCTGCCGCGGTGCCCGCTGCGGCGCCGGTGCATTGCCCAGTGCATAAACCTCGTGCTCGCGCACGTGTTTGTCGGTGCGTGCGCCCTGGAAACTGAAAAGCTGCGCGTAATCGGCGGACAGCGTCGAAATCACCTCGTAATACGAACGCGAGACCAGCACCTGGTTGATCTCGGCGAATCCCATCACCCGCTGCGCGACGTTGATCCCGTCGCCGATGATGTTGGGCTGGTTGTTGATGTCCTTGATCAGGCGCACCGGGCCGAGGTTGATGCCGGTGCGCAGCCGCAGTCCGTCTTCCTGTGCGGCGGCTAGGGCGTCACGCAGCGCGAGGCCGAGGAACAGGCCTTCCTCGGGGTCACCGAGGAAATTCACCGCGGCGCCGTCGCCGGTGTCGAGGATGATGCGGTCCTTGCCCGGGACGTCGGCCAGCGCCCGAGCCAGCAGGTCGGTGAGCTGCTGCTTGACGCGCATCTGTTCTGCCACCGACTTCTTCGAATACTCGACGATGTCGATGAAGACGACGGTGCAGATGAAGGTGCGGGTGCCGCGGTCGCCCATGGCAGTTGCCGTCGGGGTTATTTGATGCGCATGCCGGGCTGCGCGCCGGAATCGGGCGCCAGCAGGTAGAGTCCGGGCGCCTCGCCACTGGCGGCGAGCACCATGCCTTCGGACATGCCGAATTTCATCTTGCGCGGCGCGAGGTTGGCGACCATCACCGTCAGCCGGCCTTTCAGCTGTTCCGGGTCGTAGGCTGCCTTGATGCCGGCGAACACCTGTTTGCTGCCGAGCGTGCCGACGTCCAGCGTCAGCTTCAGCAGCTTGTCGGCGCCTTCTACGTGTTCGGCTGCCGTAATCCGGGCGACCCGCAGATCGATTTTTGAAAAGTCATCAATCGAAATGGTCGCTGCTTCGGCACCAGTTGTCTCCCCTCTCCCTCCGGGAGAGGGGTTGGGGGTGAGGGAGGAAGAGGGAGATTTTTCCATGATGGTATTCCAAAGTTTTTCCAGAACAGCCTCGGTTTGTTGCAGCTCCTCGTTTTTCCAGAAACGAATGACCGTGATTCCCAGGCTACGCAATACCGCGGTGCGTGCCTCGTCCTTGAGCTGTGTTTCTTGATGCTGCCCGCCATCCAGCTCGACGGCGAGCTTCA
>JBFWOE010000164.1:0-6572 GCA_050250695.1 Burkholderiales bacterium | reverse complement strand
AGGATCCGCGGCGTGAAGGCCTGGTGAAGACGCCGGAACGCGTCGCCAAGGCGCTGCAGTACCTGACCCACGGCTATGACCTCGATCCCGCGGAAATCCTGCGCTCGGCGATGTTCACCGAGGAATACCAGCAGATGGTGATCGTGCGCGACATCGAGGTCTATTCTCTGTGTGAACACCACATGCTGCCGTTTTTCGGCAAGGCCCACGTCGCCTACATTCCCAAGGGCCGCATCGTCGGCCTGTCGAAGGTGCCGCGCGTGGTCGACGCCTACGCACGGCGGCTGCAGGTGCAGGAGCGCCTGACGGTGCAGATCCGCGACTGCATCCAGCAGACACTCGATCCCGCCGGCGTCGCAGTGGTGATCGAGGCGCAGCACATGTGCATGATCATGCGCGGCATCCAGAAACAGAATTCGATCGCATCGACCTCGGCGTTCACCGGCGAATTCAACAAGGACGTCACCCGCGCCGAATTCCTGCGCCTGATTGCCTCTAGGACGTGATCCAGGGCGATGACAAAATTATCAATAAAATCAAATATTTACGATATACCGCGCGCCTGCGGTCAGTGACCGCGCCATGACCACCGCCAAAACCCCCGAGCGCAGTACCAGCGAATTTTCCATCGAGCAGATCCTGCCCGAGGTGCGGCGCGGGCAGATGGTGATCCTCGTCGACAGCGCCGACCGCGAAAACGAGGGCGACCTGTTCGTCGCCGCCGAACGCGCGACGCCCGAGGCGATCAACTTCATGGCCGCGGAAGGCCGCGGCCTGGTGTCGCTGGCGCTGACCGAGGAACGCCTGCGTGCGCTGGGCCTGTCACTGATCGCCGACGACAGCGGCAACCAGACCAAGTTCGGCACCGCCTTCGCGACGCCGATCGATGCAAGAGTGGGGGTGGGCTCGGGCATGTCGGCGCACGACCGCGCGCGCACCATCGCGGTGGCGATCGCCGACCACGCCAAGCCCGCCGACCTGATCCGCCCCGGCCGCCTGCAGACCCTGCGCGCGGTGGACGGCGGCGTGCTGGCGCGGCGCGGCCACACCGAAGCCGCCGTGGACCTAGCGCGCCTTGCCGGCCTGAAACCCGCCGGCGTGATCTGCGAAATCATGAATCCCGATGGCACGATGGCGCGGCGGCCCGACCTGGAGAAATTTTCCGCGAAACACGGCATCCGCATCCTCGACATCGCCGACCTCGTCACCTGGCGCGAAAACGAGCGTACCATCCAGCGCAAGGCGGAAACCGTGCTGCCGACCAGCAAGGCCGGCGAATTCAGGCTGGTGGTCTACGCCGACAGCCTGGAATCCAACGTGTTTGTCGCACTGGTCAAGGGTGAAATCAAACCCGGCGAGCCGGCGCTGGTGCGCCTGCATTCACAATGCCTGACCGGCGACGTGTTCGGTTCGGAGCGCTGCGACTGCGGCGAACAGCTCGACGCCGCCATGCACATGATCGAGCAGACCGGCAGCGGCATACTCGTTTACATGTTCGACGAAGGCCGCGGCATCGGCCTGCTCAACAAGATCCGCGCCTACGCGCTGCAGGACCAGGGCAGCGACACCGTGGAGGCCAACCACGCGCTGGGCTTTGCCGCCGACATGCGCGATTATCGGGCGGGCGCCCATATTCTGTTCGACCTCGGCGCACGCGAAGTGCGGCTGATGACCAACAATCCGGACAAGGTCGCGGCGCTGGAGAAATTCGGACTCAAGGTCGTCGAACGCGTCGCCGTCGACATCCCGCCGCGCGAGGCCAACCGCCGCTACCTCGACACCAAGCGCACCAAGTTCGGCCACCTGCTGGCGATGGTGAGCGGGGCGCCGGAAAAAAAGTAGACGGATGCTCCAGCTGAGCCCGGTCTCCCGATCGGATCAGCAGTCGAACATTGAGGACAATTCGTCCAGGGTTCTGATTTCCCCGTCCGGCATCTCAGGAATGTGTTCGGGCACCTGGCCTGCACGGTTGCACCACAGCACTTTCATGCCGAAAGCCTTGGCGGAATAAGCATCCCAGCCGTTGGCGGAGACAGAGCAGATTTCTCCGGCTTGCATCTGCAGCCGGTCCAGGGCGAGCCGGTACACCGTGGGATGGGGTTTGAAGATGCCTGCCTCTTCCGCTGACAGCACAAAGTCGAACTGATGCGCGAGGCCGGAGTGCCGGACCGCTGCATCGAGCATGCAAGGCGTACCGTTGGACAGAATTGCGAGCTTCAGGTTCGCCGCCCGCATCCGTGCGAGCGTGTCCGCGACCCCGGGATAGGCGTTGAGCGTCAGTTAAAGTCGCATCAGCCGTCCGCGCAGAACTGGGTCGTTGATGTTCAGGCTGGCCATCGCAAAATCGAGTGCATCGCCGGTCACCTGCCAGAAGTCGGCGTGGTTGCCGGCAAGGCTGCGCAGCCAGGTGTATTGCAGCTGCCGGTTCCGCCACAGATCAGCCAGTGGCTGCCAGCGCTCCCCGAGCGTGTCGCGTTCGGCTGCTGCGGCGCTGTTGACGTCAAACAAGGTGCCGTAGGCGTCGAACACGACAGCGCGGATGCCGGTCAGATCAATTTTGGACATGACCAATCCCTCCAGTCTGTTGCAGGTTCAGTTGCGCCCGGCCATCACGCCGCCATCGACATCCCAGATCGCGCCGGTGACCCAGCCCGCCTTATTGCTGAGCAGGAAAGCGGTTGCGTTGGCGACGTCTTCCGCGGTACCGATGCGGCCGACCGGATGGAAGCTGTTGAATGATGCCAGTGTCGCGTCGAGCTGATCCTCTGCGATGAATGTCTTGTAGATCGGCGTCTTCACCACTGCTGGCGAGACGGCGTTGACGCGGATGCCGTGGTCGGCAAGTTCCATCGCCAGGTGCTGCGTCAGCGCATGCAGGCCCGCCTTGGCCATCGAGTAGGCGGATGAAGGGGTGGCCTTGATTGCCTGCCGTGCCCACATCGAGCCGATATTGACGATGGCGCCGCCGCCGTTGGCGGCCATGTTTTTTGCCACGGCCTGGGTGATGAAAAACGTCGCGCGGTTGAGATCCATGTAGGTATCGTAGTCGCTGGAGCCATGTTCGAGGAAGGGTACGGGCTTGAAGGTTCCGGCGGCATTGACCAGGTATTTGATCGGGCGGTCATGGTTCCCGGCGTAGGCCAGGAGTTGATCGACATCGCCCGGGCGGTAGAGGCTGGCCTGCAGGGTGTCCATGGGGCCGAGCGGCGCGAGTTCACGCCGGGCAGCGTCGAGTTTTTCCTGCGATCGGCCGACGATGATGGTGGTGATGTTTTGTTGCAGCAGCAGTTTCGCGGTGGCAAGGCCGATGCCGCTGGTGCCGCCAATGATGAGGGCGGTGCCGGATGTATTGATGTTCATGGTTTTTCCTGTGGGGTTGGAGATGGTCTGGCCGTTGAGTCGAGCGGGCCTGGTTCAGTTCCGGTGCGCAGTGAGGTGCGACTCGATCAGAGCGGCCAGGTACGGCGGCGTTTCATGCATCGGAAAATGCCCGGCTTCGGCGATGAATTTGAAATTTGCGTTGGGATACCAGGCGCCAATGGTCTTGCGGTAGTGCGCTTCGTCGAATCCAGGCAGATCATGGCGGCCGCCGATCACGCGCAGTGGTGTCTCCGGTTTTGCCGCGGCGGCTTCGGCGGAAAAATCACCGTCGATCCACATGCGGTAGTAGCCGCGCATTGCTTCCGCTTCGGAGGTCTCGAGATTGTGGCGAGCCATCCGCCCGGACCAGCGCACCGGCAATCGTCCGCCGGTCAGTCCGGCAATGCCCTGTGCGGTCAAGTCGGTGTCGTGAATCAGTTCCCAGAGAAATTTTTTGGTGGCGTCGTCGGCAGGAAAGCCGTCGGCTGTGACCGGGGTGATGGCTACTGCGCTTTTGATGCGGCGGTAACTGTTTTTCCAGTCATTGATGATCATCCGTTGCACGATCATGCCGCTCATCGAGTGGCCGACGACATGGAAGCGCCCCCATGCCAGCCGGCCGGCGAGGTAGAGCGCATCGGTCGCCGCCTCGCTGGCGCTGTACGTGCCGCGCAGCTGGCGCGAGCGGCCATAACCGCGGAGGTCGGCGAAAGCATAGGTGAAGTTGTCGGTGTCGAGGAAGGGTTTCAGCGAGTCGAAACTGCGCGCGTCACCCATCCAGCTGTGCAGGACGAGCACTTTTTCGGGGCCGTTGCCGTGGATATCGTGTGCAAGCAGGGTTCGTTGCACGGGTGGAACGGGGCAGCCGTGGCTGCAGCTGGCGTGAGCATCGGTGGCGGTTGGCGGGATATTCATGGCATGGTCTTTGCGGTATTCGGTGGTGGTGGCCGTGACGGCGACGGCAGGGGCCCGTTCCGGGTCCGCGCCGTCCCCGGCTGACGGTCAGGCCTTGCCGCTGAAGCGGTCCACCGTTTGCGCGGTGGTCCAGACGGCATTGGCCATGAAGCGGAAGTTGGTCAGTGCCGCGAGGTAGCCGTCGCCTTCGGGCAGAATCGCGGCGGCAGTGGCATCACGCACCACGGCGACTTCGAATCCCCCTTCGAGCAGTGAGCGCAGGTGCGATTCGACACAGAGATTTGCCGACATTCCTGCGAGCACAACCTGGTCGATGCGGTTTTTGCGCAGTTGCAGAACGAGATCGTTCTGTTCGGGACCGTAAACCTTGTGTGGCGAGGCGATGATGGTTTTGTTGTCGAGGATGTGCGGTTAGTACTGCGGCATGAAATCCGCACCGGATCCCTCAAAACCTTCCATCGAGTACGGGCTGGTGCGGTTGAACATGCCGATCTTGTGCATCAGCTTTTCCAGCGCACCTTCGAACTTCCAGCCCTTGTCCGTCGGGTAATAGTGGTGGGGGGAGACTGCGACCGTGATTCCGGCGGCCTTGGCCGCTGCGAACAGGCGCGCGAGATTGTCGACGGTATCGTGCTGCTGCACGCTCGCGCCGACCGCGCCCCAGGCCACCCCTTTCGGGCTGAGAAAGTCGATCTGCGGATCGACGACCACCAGCGCGGTACGCGCGAGATCGAGCTGCATCGTCGATGGGGGCAACATCGGTTTGGCCGGATCGGCGTACGGGTTGATGGCCGGGGTCGATGCTGCGGAAGCGGAGGCCGCGACCGCGGCGGCGCCTGCAGTGAGAAAGTTGCGTCGGCCGGGTGCTGCTGTGGAATCTGATTTCATGGCGGATGTCCTTAAGTGGTGGGTGGATGACGTTACAGTGCCGGCGCCGGCGGAAAATCCAGCGCGGTCTGGTGCACACGGTTGAACAGGTTGGTGAATACCGTCTGCGAGATGGTTTGCACGATCTCGGCGATTTGCGCGTCGTTGAAGCCGGCGTTGCGGATCGCGGCGAGATCCGCATCGGACACGCGAGCCTTCGGCTGCAGCGCGTGGTTGACGAATTTGACCAGCGCTGCGAGGCGCGGTTGATGCACGTTGCCGCGGCGGATGGCCAGCGTATCGGCTTCGCTGAGACCGGCTTTTTTCCCGAGCAGCGTGTGTGCGGCGAGGCAATAGTTGCAGCCGTAGGCTTCGCTGACCGCGAGCTTGACCGCCTCGATCTCGGCGCCGCTCAGTTGTCCCTTCTTGAGCAGGCTGTCGGTATGCAGCGCGCCCTCCAGTGCGACAGGGCTGTTGCCGAGTCCCTGGTAGATGTTGGGAACCATGCCGATGGCGTTGACGAGGGCGTCATAAAGAGCCCGGGTGGGACCGATGGCTTTCGCCGGGGTGACGATGTTGAGTCTGGACATCTCGCATCTCCTTGTCTGGTTATGAAATGACTGGCCCGCTGGTTTGGGTATACGGGTGTAGTGCAAGATAGACTCGACAACTGGAACTTTAAATGATAAAAAGTCGATAATTTATGTCCAAAAGTATAATTAAATAAGATTAAATGGATGTTCTTGACGACATTCTGCGGTCGATAAAACTCGGCGGCGGTGTTTATTTCCGCTGTGAGTTTTCCGCGCCCTGGGGCATGGAAATCCAGCCCACGCCGGTGGCCGAATTTCATATCGTCATTCGCGGCACTTGCTGGCTGCGCATGGCGGGTATGGCGGAGCCGGTTCCGTTGCACGGGGGCGATCTGGTGGTCTTTCCCCATGGTGATGCGCATGCCTTGCTGGATTCGCCGGACGGTGTGACCAGGCCCGCCGAGGAAATCATCGAAGGCCAGAATCTGGATGACTACGGGCCGGTGACTTATGGTGGCGCCGGGCTGCCGGCCTCGGTGCTTTGCGGTTATTTCGAGTTCGACCGCGGCAATCCGCATCCCCTGGTGCAGGCGCTGCCGCCGCTGATCCTCATTCGCGGTGCTGACGGTCTGGATTTTGCCTGGCTGCAAACGGCGATCAATTTCATGATTCATGAGACAAAAAACGCCCGCCCCGGATCGCAGGCGGTGGTGAGCCGTCTGGCGGAAGTGCTGTTTGTGCAGATGATGCGGGCTCATATCACGCAGTCCGGGGAATCGTCGGGGATACTGGCCGCGATATCGGACAAGCAGTTCGGCGCGGCCCTGCAGCGCAGGCATGGGGCGCCCGAGAAAAATTGGGACCTGATTGAGCTGTCACGGTACGGGGGCCTGTCGC
>JBFWOE010000163.1:0-6746 GCA_050250695.1 Burkholderiales bacterium | reverse complement strand
GTCGTGCATCAGCCCGACCTTGATCTGCTGATGCTTCGCGATCAGCGCTTCCGTCTGTTCTATCGTTTCGTCCAACGTGGTCAGAATTTCGGCGATGCGGCGCTGCTGATTAATATTAATGGGGAATCGGATTCTTAATCTGTTTAACTTTTTCTTGTTAAGCGTGGCCCCTTTGATGGCGGTGTCCGTTACTGAGCCACGTGCAATAGGTGGAAGCGTGTAATACAGAAAATCTGGGTCGACTTTTCGTTCATGAGGGATGATTGCTGCGATTGCTTCGTTCGTAAACAGGTCACAGCTGGCAATGCTCGCGCGACCTATCGTGAGTTTAAAGCTCATCAAGAGTGTGCCTTTCGGCACGTGCTTTGCATTTGAAAATCGAACACCAAGATCAGTGATCTGCTCCTTCGTTTCGTGAACATATCTCGGCCCGAGGTCGGCAATGGAGACCCATGGGTGGCCAGTCTCGCTATCCACAACCCAATAGCGTGGGATGTCACGTGACGGCGTGCCACCTATCTCAATGGAAGCTAATCGACCAAGATCATCTTCCGCCCATTTACTCATAGCCTAGCTCCATCAGAAACGCCTTCAGCTTCGCTGCCTCGGCATCACGTCGGGTTTCGATCTGCTTCGCCGTTATCGAGTACTTGCTCCACAGGTTCTCCAGCGCCGCCTGACAGGCGCGCTGGTCGGCGCGCAGATATCCTTCATAGGTCTGCAGCAGCAGCCGGTGCAGGCGGTCGAGGATGACACGGCGCGCTTCGTCGCGGCCGATTTTGGCGCGGGCGGCGGTGACCAGTTCTTCTTTTTTCTTTTCGGTGATGCGCAGGTCGGCCTTCAGCTGCTTCGCTTCGTCTTCAAGCGCCTTGTGGCGGCCGAGTTTTTGTTCGGCGGCTTCGACGCGGGACGGATGATCGCCGGCGCTGCGTTTTTCTTTTTTCGCCAGCTTGAGCTGCGCCTTGTGTTCCTTGATTTCCGCTTTCAGTGCCTTCACTTCGTTGCCGGGCAGCACGCCGGTATCGTCGCTGTCTTCGTAGTCTTCCTCATCCGCAGCTACAAACAGCGCGTCGAGTTCGGCGATGCGCAGGCGCTTCTGTTCCATCTCGGCCAGAAGTTCCGGGAACTGGCTGGTCAGAATGTCGTCGTCGGGGATCAGTTCCGGCCCCCAGCCGCTGGCGGCGATGGATTTGAGGTCGGCCTTGAGGTCTTCCATGTAGCGGGCGAAGGCGCCGCGGATCTGGAATTCGGTGAGCAAGGTCTGTTTGGTGAAGGTGACGGCAATGTCGGCGAGCAGCAGGCTGCGCATCGCGTAGACATTACCGCGCTCGCCGTTTTTCGGGGCTAGGGCTTCGAGTGGCGGCAGATTCTTTTGCCACCAGGCTTCGAGGGTGTCGAGGAATTGACCTTGTGCTTTGGTGATGCCGGGATCGGATTTCACCACCTCGGCGATGGCACGTTTATCGGTGAGGACGGGGGCGAAGTCTGCGTACGTGTTGTCCTCGTGGCGTGGCACAAAGCAGCGCTCGCGCAGGCCCGGATAGTTGTTCCAGAAATGGCCGAGTGATTCGATCTCGGTGACCGGTATGCCGCCGTGCAGGTGGGCGCGCACGTCGTGCGGCTCGGGCGGTGGGGCGTTGTCGACGTAACGGCGGATGTTGCAGTTCCAGTCTTCGGCTTCGATATCGGCGACCGGCACGCGCTTTGCGTAGCTGTCAACATCCTGCATGTTGCGGTAGACGTGGACCATCTTGTTGATGTCTTCAGGGCGCAGGAAGTTCTGCGCCTTGCCTTCGCGGTATTCGCGGTCGGCGTTGATGAAAAACACTTGTTTGCGGTTCGCCGCGTCTTTCTTGTTCAGCACCAGCACGCAGGCCGGGATGCCGGTGCCGTAGAACAGCCCGGCGGGCAGGCCGATCACGGCTTCCAGCCAGCCCTGCTTGATGAAGTGCTTGCGCGCTTCCTTTTCTTCGCCGCCGCGGAACAGCACGCCGTGGGGCATCACCGTCGCCATCTTGCCGTCAGCCTTGAGCACGGCCAGCATGTGCTGGACGAACATCAGGTCGGCCTTTTTGCCTTTTTCCGGCATCCACACGTGGAAGCGACCGGGGTAGTTGATGTCCTTCTTGATGTAGTTCTGACTGAACGGCGGATTGGCGAGCACGCGGTCGAAACGTTTCAGCTCGTTGTTTTCGTCCTTGTGCTGCGGCTGTCGAATGGTGTCTTCCTGCCGGATGTCGGCATGCGGGATACCGTGCAGCAGCATGTTCATCTTGCAAATCGACCAGGTGGTGCCGATGCTTTCCTGTCCGGCGAGCACGAGGTCGCGCGGGTCGCCGCCACACTCGCGGATGTAGTCACGGGTCTGGATCAGCATGCCGCCCGAGCCGCAGGTCGGGTCGTAAACGCTCATGCCGGGCTGGGGCTCGACGATCTCGACCAGTGTGCGTACCACATCCGCCGGGGTATAGAACTCACCAGCCTTTTTGCCCGCCGAGTCGGCGAAGAACTTGATCAGGTATTCGTAGGCGGCGCCGAGCAGGTCAGGGAATTCGAAGTTCTCGTCGCGCAGCGGAATCTTTTCGAAGTTCTGCACGAAATTGACCAGGGTGTCGTCGTCGAGCGCGCGCTGGCCGATCTTACGGTTGAAGTTGATGTGCTTGAGCACGTCCTGCAACGCATCGACGTTGGCGTCCTCGATGGCTTCGAGTGCCTTGTTCAGCGTGCTGCCGACGTTTTCCTTGACGTGGCGGATGGTGTTCCAGTGCGCGATCTCTGGCACGAAGAAGGTGTAGTTGTCGGAGTTGGCAAGCTGGGTGGCGATCGCAGCGTCGGCCATGCCCTTGGCCTTGAGGTCGCTCGCGATCTGTTCCTTTTCCTGATCGAAGAGGTCACTCAGGCGTTTCAGGAACAGCATGCCGAAGATGTATTCTTTGTACTCCGAGGCATCCATGTTGCCGCGCAGGTCGTCACAGGCGCGGAACAGCAGGCTGGAGAGCTGGCTGAGGGTGAGTTTTTGGGCCACTGGTTATTCCCTGCCAGTTAATGCGGTTGCCCGAGAAGAACGGGCGCCGCGGACGTTCAATAAACTAGAAACCGTAGAGCCGGGCGGGGTTGCCCACCAGCACCCGCTCGCGCTGCTCCTCGTCCGGTACCCAGGCCAGCAGCAGGTCGCAGAGATCGCCGTCGTTGGGCATCGCACCCTTCATCATCACGTGCGGCCAGTCGCTGCCCCAGATCACCTGGTCGTCATTGGCCTTGAGCAGCGCGTGTGCGAACGGCACGGTGTCGGCATGCGGCATCGGCTGTCCCGAAATGCGGTAGGGCCCGGTCAGTTTGACCCAGGCCTTGCCGGCTTTCATCAGGCGCAGCAGCGCCTGGAAGCCGGGCGCGTCCGTGCCCAGGGCGGTTTTCATGTAACCGAGGTGGCCGAGCACGATGGGCACCGGGAAATCGGAGAAGGTTTTGTCCATGTCCGGGAATTCATCGGCGTGCATCAGGAATTCCATGTGCCATCCCATGCCGGCGATGCGTGCGGCCAGCGGCCGCAGCATGTCCATGGGCAGCGATCCCGCCTTGCGGTTTTTCACGTCCACGATGTTCACGCGCACGCCGCGCACGCCTGCGGCGTGCAGGGTTTTCAATTCCGCGCCACTGATCGCGGGATCGACCACCGCCACGCCGCGCAATCGCTGCGCGTCGGTTTTCATCGCGGCCAGCATCGCCGAATTGTCGGTGCCGTAGACGCTGGGCTGCACCAGCACCGCGCGATTGACGCCCAGCGTGTCGAGCATGTGCCTGTAGTCGCTCATCAGGCAGTCGGGCGGCGTGTAGACGCGTGCCGGCGAATAGGCGTAGCGCGCAGCCGGACCGAGCACATGCGCATGCGTGTCGCAGGCGAACGAGGGCAGGGTCAGCCGCGGCTTGCGCGGCTGGAAGTCGGGGCCGGCGCACAGCGGTGCGGCAGCCGTAGGTGCATTGCCGGACATATGTTATAAGTATTTGTTTTTATTGATATTTTTGTTCTGCGCTCAAACCATGGCCGCCTGCGCTGCCTTCAATCCGGGCATGTCGAAGTCGATCGCCTTCAATTCGGCGGCGAGCGAGGCGCGTTCTTCCTTCGTCAGTTCGAGCAGCGGCGGGCGCACGGTGCACCACTGGTCATCACCGCTGTAGAGCGCGACGCCGGCTTTCAGCGCGGCGATCATCAGGTATTTTTTGCCGAAGGTGTTGCGCGCGACATCCAGCGCCTTCTGCTGCGCATCGGCATCGGCGTTCTGCCATTCGCGGTAGAGCTTGTCGATCGGCCCCGGGTTGACGTTGGCGGTGGCCGAGATGCAGCCCGCGCCGCCGTTACGCATGTTGGCGAGCAGGAAGGATTCGCTGCCGACGAACATGTCGAAGCCGCTCTTGGCGAAGTTGTCGAGGAACACCTTGGTGTTGTTCCAGTCGCCGGAGCTGTCCTTCATGCCGGCGATCGCCGTCGGGTATTTTTTCAGCAGGCGCTCGACCAGCTTCGGCGTGATGCCGACCACCGCGACCGGCGGGATGTGGTAGAGGTAGATGCGCAGCCGGTCGTCGCCGACACGTTCGATGATTTCCGAATAATTGCGGTAGAGGCCTTCGTCGCTGACGCCCTTGTAGTAGAACGGCGGCAGCATCAGCACGCCGGCGCAGCCGGCCTTCACTGCGTGTTCGGTCAGGCGCACCGAATCGGTCAGCGCGCAGCAGCCGGTGCCGGGCATCATCCGCGACGGGTCGACGCCTGCCGTCAGCAGCGCGTCGAGCAGCGCGGTGCGTTCGTTGAAGGACAGCGAGTTGGCTTCGCTGTTGGTGCCGAAGGCGGCGAGGCCGGAGCCCTGCGAAATCAGCCATTTGCAGTGCGCGATGAAACGCGGGGCGTCGGGATTGAGATCCTTGTCGAATGGGGTGACCACCGGGGCGAGCACGCCCTTGATGCGTTGCGTCTTGCTCATGGGATGAGTCCTCTGTGAAGCGGTATTGAAGAACTGGAAATCGTCCGCGGCAAATCCGGCGTGGCGGGATGGCGCGCGACAGTCCGCATAGAATAACACCGCACCGCACCCGGCAGAAACCGCCGGCGTTCCGATTCTCAGCCGATTCTCGGCCGATTGTCAGCCGCGGGGGCAGGCGGTAAGCTCCCGGCTCCGCTGCGGCGCAAGCCGCCCAGCGCAACATGAACCTGCAACAACCAGGAGGAAAAACAATGAAACGCTCAGCGTTGATCGTGGCCGGCGTGATGGCTGCACTGCTGCCCGCGGCGCAGGCCGCCGAATATCCGACGAAGACCGTGCGCATGGTGATCGCGTTTTCGCCCGGGGGGCCCAGCGACATCCTGTCGCGGCTGATCGGCGGCAAGCTGTCGGAGCGCATGGGCCAGTCATTCGTGTTCGACAACCGTCCCGGCGCCGGCGGCAACGTCGCCGGCGAGATCGTCGCCACCAGCCCCGCCGACGGCCATACGCTGATGATCGCCAACAACAGCGTGCTGGCCGCCAACGCCTCGCTTTACCGCAAGATGACGTTCAATCCCGCAACCGCGCTGGTGCCGGTGGTGTGGGTGGCGTCGCAGCCGAACATCCTGGTGGTGCATCCTTCGGTGCCGGCGAAATCGGTGAAGGAACTGATCGCCCACCTCAAGGCCAACCCCGGCAAGCTGAACTATGCCTCGTCGGGCAGCGGCGCCGCCGCGCACCTGGCGGGCGAACTGTTCAAGAGCATGACCAAGACCGACATGGTGCATATCCCGTTCAAGGGCGCGGCGCCGGCGATCACCGACGTGCTGGCGGGACGCAGCCAGATGATTTTTGCCACGGCGCTGTCGGTGAAGGCGCATCTGGACGCCAACCGGCTGCGGCCGCTGGCGGTGACCACGGCGGAACGCATGGCGACCATGCCGCAGCTGCCTACGGTGTCCGAAGCGGGCGTGCCCGGATTCGAGGCCTCGACCTGGCACGGCCTGGTCGCGGTGGCCGGCACGCCGCGTGCGATCACCACCAAGCTCAATGCCGAAGTGAACGCCGTGCTCAAGGATCCCCAGGTTCACAAGTTCCTGACCGGTCAGGGCGCCATCGTCCAGGGCGGCACCGCGGAAAAATTCGCCGCGCACATCAGGGCCGAGATTCCGAAATGGGCGAAAGTCATTAAGGATTCCGGCGCGCGCGCCGACTGACGGGGCAGACATGGCGGAACTCAGGGTTCTGGGCGCAGGTCCGGTCAAGCGCGGCGTGACGCAGATCGCCGCGCAATTCGCCAAAGACAGCGGACACAGGGTCAGCGTGGAATTCACCGGCGCGCCGACGGTGCGCGAGCGTGTGCTCGCCGGCGAAGCGGTGGACGTTGCCGTGGTGCCGCAGTCGGCGATGGAGGAATTCGTCGCGCAGGGTAAGGTGGCGGCGGATACGCGCGTGACCCTGGGCCGTTCGCGCATGGGACTGGCGATGCGCAAGGGCGCCGCCGCACCCGATTTTTCTTCCGTGGAGTCGTTCAGGCGGGCGATCGGCGCGGCTGACGCGGTGGTGGTCAATGTTGCATCGAGCGGAAATTACGTGGTGAAGCTGCTCGAAAAACTCGGCTTTGCCGCGGGCAAGGCGGTGAAGCAGCCGGACACCGTGAAAGTCATGGACCACGTGGCAGCGTCCGCGCAGAATCTGCTCGGTGCAGGGCAATTGCCGGAAATCCGTGAACTGGTCGACAAGGGCGTGGCGATCGAGCTGGCGGGGCCG
>JBFWOE010000162.1:0-6845 GCA_050250695.1 Burkholderiales bacterium | reverse complement strand
TGCTGCGCTCATGCCCTCCCCGGCGGCTTCCGTCATCAATGCTGTAATCATGACAGATGCTTGAGACTGCATTACAAAACAACCTTAACTATTTGTTTTATTTACACTTTCATGTGAACGGCCGATCATGCTGCAACGAGGGCATCATCGCGCGGATTTTTACCACCCGCGCCGGATCGATGTCGGCATATATGATCCCCGGTTCTTCCCCGCCGTCAGCCAGAACCTCGCCCCAGGGATCAACGATCAGAGCATGGCCATAGGTCTGGCGGTTCCCCGGATGTTCACCGCACATCGCCGGCGCCATAACGTAGGCGGCATTCTCGATCGCCCTCGCCTTCAGCAGGGTATGCCAGTGCGCCTTGCCGGTCTGACGCTGGAACGCCGAAGGCACCGACAGGAATTCCGCACCCTGTTGAGCAAGCGCACGGTAGAGCTGGGGAAAACGCACGTCATAACACACGGTCATGCCCAGCTTTCCCCACGGCGTAGCGGCGATTACCGCACTCTCGCCGGGCCGGTAAGATGACGATTCACGGATGATCTTGCCGTCGGGCAAGGTGACATCGAACATGTGTATCTTGTCGTAAGTCGCCGCTATCGTGCCGTTCGCAGTGATCAGGAATGAGCGGTTGACGATACGCTCTTCGCCGGTCTTCAGCGTCAGCGAGCCTATCAGCAGCCACGCCCTGCTCTGCTGCGCGAGTTGCTGCAGTTCCTGCAATACCGTTCCGCCATCGGCGTCCAGCGCGCCTTCGCGCATCACCCTGCCGCTGCCGTCCATCATCAGGCTGTATTCGGGCGTCAGCACCAGTTGCGCGCCGCCAGCGGCAGCTTCGGCAATCATGCGCTTCAGAATTGAGAGATTGGCGGGAAGGTCGCTGCCGCTGTTAAGCTGCAGGCACGCCGCACGGAATGACGAACTCATCGTGGATTCTATGACATGGAGACGGCACCTTGCGCGTCTGTTCAGGTGCCGGGATTCGTGGTCGGGGCGGCAGGATTTGAACCTGCGACCACCTGCACCCCATGCAGGTACGCTACCAGGCTGCGCTACGCCCCGAGCGCGCAATTATACAACAGCGGCCTTCGCTGCAGACCCTGTGCTCAGGTACGCAGCTGGTCGATGACGCTTTTCAGATCCTGCCGCAACTGGGCAAGCGCGGGCCTGTTTGCCGCCACCGCTGCATGGCTGCGCGACACGCGCGCGGGCTCGTTGGCCAGTTCATCGAGGCGGTTGCGCGCGCCGCTGATGGTGAAGCCCTGGTCGTAGAGCAATTCGCGGATGCGGCGGATCAGCAATACTTCATGATGCTGGTAGTAGCGCCGGTTGCCGCGCCGCTTGACGGGACGGAGCTGCGTGAATTCCTGCTCCCAATAACGGAGCACGTGCGGCTTGACGCCGCACAGCTCACTCACTTCACCGATCGTGAAATAACGTTTTGCCGGGATCGGCGGAAGCGGGGTTTTATGGCTTCCGCTGGCTTCCATGGAAGTGCTGTTCCACCATCGATTTCAGCTTTTGGGATGCGTGGAACGTTACGACACGGCGCGCGGAAATCGGAATTTCCTCGCCGGTTTTGGGGTTGCGGCCCGGACGCTGCGGCTTGTCGCGCAACTGGAAATTGCCGAATCCTGAAAGTTTCACTCCCCTGCCGTTTTCCAACGCCGTACGGACCTCGTCAAAAAAGGACTCCACCATGTCCTTGGCCTCGCGCTTGTTGAACCCCACCTTTTCAAACAGCAGGTCGGCGAGTTCCGCTTTGGTTAACGTCATGTTGTCCCCTCTCAACGAAGCTTTGCGTTAAACTTTTCTTGCAGAATCCGGCGCAGTTCGGTTATGGCTTTCTCGGCTTCTGCGTCCGTCAAGGTTTTATCAGTATCCTGCAATAACACACTGAATGCAAGACTTTTTTTCCCTTTTTGGACCCCCTGCCCGCGATACAAATCGAACACCGTAACGTCCCTCAGAATCTGCGGACCGCCCTGTTTTAGCGCATCGGCAACGTCCGCAAATCGGGTGTTTTCGTCGAATTCCGCAGCCAGGTCGCGACGGATTGCCGGGTACCGGGACAAGGCCCGGAACGCCGGCACCCGTCCGGTGCAGACGGCCGCCAGGTCGAGTTCGAACAATACCGGTGCTGCCGCAAGATCATACTTCCGCTGCCAGCGCGGGTGCAATTCACCAAGCCATCCCGCGACGACGCCATCAAGCACGACAGTTGCGGATTTACCCGGATGAAATGCCGGATGCTCCGCCGCCAGGAAAACCACGTCCCGGGGCGTGCACAAGGCCTCAAGATCGCCTTTGACATCGAAAAAATCGACGCCACGCGGCTTCGAACCCCACTGCAGCGGAACCACGTCGCCGAAGGCGATGCCTCCCACCCTCCAGGGTTGCCCGATTGCAGCACCGTCAGGCACGAAACAGCGGCCGATTTCGAACAGGCGGACCCGGCTCTGCTTGCGGCTGGCATTGAACACGACGGCATTGAGCAGGCCGCCGATCAGGGTCGTACGCATTACGCTCATCTGGGCGGAGATCGGATTCGCCAACGCCACCGGATCGGCCGCCGGGGAAAAATCCGCTTCCCACGAACGTTCGACAAAACTGTAGGTGATGGCCTCCTGGTAATCACGGTCGGCCAGCAATCGCCTCACCGCTGCCGGCGTGCGCCCGGCTTCGTCACGATGCAGCATGACTGCCGGAGCAGGCGGCGGCAGAGCCGGTATATTGGCGTAGCCGTGCACCCGCGCCAATTCCTCGATCAGGTCTTCCTCGATGGTGATGTCGAAGCGGAAACTCGGCGGCACTGCCGCAATCTTCCCGCCTTGCACTTTGGGTGTGCAGCCCAGACGCTCGAGAATCGACGTCGCCGCACCCGCATCCAGGGAAAATCCGAGTACGCGCTCCGCCCGCGCCAGCCGCAGGACAACGGCCTCACGGCGCGGCAGTGCCCCAATCTTCTCATTCACCGGCCCCGGGCGGCCTCCGCAAATCTGCATCAGCAGCAGCGTTGCCCGCTCCATTGCCGTGCGTGTGGCGGCAAAATCAACGCCGCGTTCGAAACGATAGGCCGAATCCGAACTGAATCCTGCCGCCCGCGTCTTGCCGGCAATTGCAGCAGGCGTGAAAAATGCGCTTTCCAGCACCACGTCCTGCGTGGAGTCCGTCACCCCGCTGCCTTCACCGCCCATGATGCCCGCCAGCGCCAGCGCCTTGCGCTCATCGGCGATCACCAGGTGTCCGGCCGACATTTCAAAATCGGTGCCATTCAGCAGGACCAGCCGCTCCCCCTGGCGTGCGCGACGCACCCGGATGCCGCCGCCGATTTTGACGGCATCGAAGGCATGCAAGGGCTGCCCCATCTCGAGCATTACGTAATTGGTGACATCGACCACGGCGCTGATCGAACGCAAGCCGCTGCGCTGAAGCCGGCGCACCATCCAGTCCGGCGTTGCCGCGCGCGCATCCACGCCGCGCACGATGCGTGCACAGTAACGCGGGCAATCACCCGGCGCTTCGACAACGACATCAATGCTGTCATCTATGGCTGCAGCGACCGGTGAGGGCATCTGCCAGCGCAGTGCGGCGCCGCCCAGGGCCGCCACCTCGCGCGCAAGTCCGAGCACACTCAGGCAGTCGCCGCGATTCGGCGTGGGCTTGGTGGTCAGCACCTGATCGTCAAGGTCCAAGAGCTCGCGCAGCGATTGGCCGATCGCGGCATCTGATGGCAGTTCCATCAGGCCCGCAGCCTCCTCGGCCAGGCCGAGCTCAAGCGCCGAGCACAGCATGCCGTGGGATTCGACACCGCGCACCTTGGCGACCTTGATCTCCATGCCCGGCAGACGCGCCCCCGGCAACGCCGCCGGCACGCGCATGCCGGCGCGTGCATTGGGTGCGCCGCAGACGATGGTCAGCGGCCCTGACCCGGCATTGACCTGGCACACGTAGAGCCGGTCGGCCTGGGGATGCTTTTCGACGCTGAGTATTTCTGCGATCACCACCTTGTCAAAAGCGGGCGCAGCAGGTTCCACCGCCTCCACTTCGATGCCGCCGAAAGTCAGCAGGTCAGCCAGTTCCGGTGTGGAGAGCGCAGGATCGACCAGTTCGCGCAGCCAGTTTTCTGAAAGTTTCATCGCCGGGCCGCCTGTCAGACGAACTGCTTGAGAAAACGCAGGTCGTTTTCATAGAACAGCCGGAGATCGTTGACACCGTATCGCAGCATGGTCAAACGGTCGGGCCCGAGGCCGAAGGCGAAGCCCTGGAAACGTTCGCTGTCGATGTTGACGTTGCGCAGGACGTTGGGATGCACCATGCCGCAACCGCCGACTTCCAGCCAGCCGTCGCCGAAACTCATGTCGATTTCCGCGGACGGTTCTGTAAAAGGAAAGAAAGACGGACGGAACCGAAGCTGCAGGTCATCGTTCTCGAAAAAGCGCCGGAAAAAATCGATCAGCACGCCCTTCAGATGGGCGAAGCTGATATGTTCGTCGATCCACAATCCTTCAACCTGGTGGAACATCGGTGAATGCGTCGCATCTGAATCAACGCGATAGACGCGACCCGGCGCAATAACCCGCACCGGCGGCTGATGTTTCTCGAGGTAACGGATCTGTATCGGCGAGGTGTGCGTGCGCAGCAGCTGCCTGCCGTCAGCCAGATAAAAAGTGTCGTGCATCGACCGCGCCGGATGATTCTCGGGCTGGTTCAGCGCGGTGAAATTGTAAAAATCGGTCTCGATTTCAGGACCGTCTGCAACATCGAAACCGATGGAGCGGAAGAGTTCCTCGATGCGCTCCATGGTGCGGCTGACCGGGTGCAGTCCGCCCATGCCGCGGCCCCGGCCCGGCATCGTGACGTCGATCACATCTCCGGCCAGTTTCGCCTCGAGTGCACGGCCGGCGATCACTTCGCGCTGTGCATGCAGCGCCTCTTCCAGGACCTGTTTGGCGGCGTTGATGCGTGCCCCGGCAGCCGGGCGCTCATCTGCTGACAGCTTGCCCAGGCCCTTCAGCAGTTCGGTCAGCGCACCCGCCTTGCCGAGATAGCGCGCTTTCGCCTGCTCCAGCGCGTCGGCGTCGGCAATCCCCGCAAACAGCGCGGTTGCCTCAGCCACCAGCTTGTCGAGTTCCTGCATAACCCAATGGTAACGGAAGTCAGTGAAAAAAAAGGAGGCTCATCGAGCCTCCTTTTTTCGCTTAGGTTGTCCTATGCGCCGAGGCTCGCCTTGGCTTGCTCCACAAACCGAGAAAACGCCGGCTTGTCTGCTACGGCGATGTCAGCCAGCACCTTGCGGTCCACTTCGATTGCGGCCTTCTTCAGCCCGTTCATGAACACGCTGTAGGACATGCCGTGTTCGCGGGCGGCAGCGTTGATACGAGCGATCCACAAAGCGCGGAATTCGCGCTTCTTGGTGCGACGGTCGCGATAGGCATACTGCCCGGCGCGCATCACCGCTTCATTGGCGATGCGGAACACATTGCCGCGACGGCCGCGGAACCCCTTGGCCTTCTTGAGGACTTTCTTGTGCGCCTTGCGGGCGATTACACCACGTTTGACTCTAGGCATGATTCATCTCCCTGATCAGTACGGCAGCATCGCCCGGACCGAGCGCTGATCTGAATCATGCACCATGGTCGTACCGCGCAGGTGACGCTTGCGCTTGGTGCTCTTCTTGGTAAGGATGTGGCGCAGATGTGCACTGCTGCGCTTGAATGCGCCGCTGCCGAGCTTCTTGAAACGCTTGGCCGCGCCGCTCTTGCTCTTCATTTTCGGCATGGTAACTCCTGTTTTAGCCTAGCGTCGGGTGCCTGCGTCACCGCAGAACTTGAAACCCGAGCACTACTTCTTGTCAACGACTGCAGCGTTATCCGTTGCAGCCACTCTCGCCTGCGTCTCCGCAGGCTTTGCTCCCTCGGCTTTTACTGCCGCCTTGGGTGAACCCTTTACCGCCGCTTTCGGCGCGACTTTCTTCGGTGCCAGCACCATCACCAGCTGCCGTCCTTCCATTTTCGGAAACTGCTCGACTACACCGTGCGCCTCCAGATCCGCCTTCACCCTCTCCAGCAGGCGTATGCCGAACTCCTGGTGCGCCATCTCGCGCCCCCTGAAACGCAGCGTGATCTTGGTTTTATCGCCTTCTTCCAGGAAACGCGTCAGGTTGCGCAGCTTGATCTTGTAATCGCCCTCGTCCGTTCCAGGACGAAACTTCACTTCCTTGACGACGATCTGCTTCTGCTTGAGACGCGCTTCGTGCTGTTTCTTGCTTTCCCGGTATTTGAACTTGCCGTAGTCCATGACGCGACAGACTGGCGGATTCGCCGTCGGCGCGATTTCAACCAGATCCAGCTCCGCCTCCTCCGCCAGTCTGTTGGCGGCGGCTATGCTGATCACGCCGACCTGTGAACCATCGGCACCTATGACCCGCACTTCCGGAGCGGTGATTTCACCGTTGATCCGGGCTTCTTTTTCCTGAGCTATGCGACAAACTCCCTTATTTCGTTGCTCTCAAGCTGCGCGCCCCCTTCTCTCGATGTCGCTTTTTAAAAGCGACAAAAAGGCGTCCAGGGTCATCTGCCCCAGGTCCTCGCCTTTACGGGATCTCACAGCCACCATTTGCGCCGCCATTTCCTTGTCACCGACCACCAGCTGGAAAGGCAGCTTTTGCAGACTATGTTCCCGGATTTTATAGGAAATTTTCTCGTTCCTCAAGTCAGCCTCGGCCCGGAAACCGGCCTTTTGCAGGGTTTTGGCCACTTGTGACGCATACCCGGCCTGAGACTCGGAAATATTGATCACCACCGCCTGGACCGGGGCCAACCACGCCGGCATGGCACCGGCG
>JBFWOE010000161.1:0-6845 GCA_050250695.1 Burkholderiales bacterium | reverse complement strand
CTCACACACTCTCCGGGGACGGCGATCCGGTGGACGTACTGGTGCTCTCGCCGGTGCCGCTGATCACCGGCGTGGTCGTGCGTTGCCGCCCGGTGGGGATGCTGAAAATGGAGGACGAAGCCGGCGACGACACCAAGATACTCGCCGTGCCGATCGACAAGCTGACCCCGCTCTACGCAGCCATCCGCACGCCGCAGGACCTGCCCGCCGGAACGCTGGCGCAGATCGCGCATTTCTTCGAGCATTACAAGGATCTCGAACCCGGCAAATGGGTCAAGGTCCTCGGCTGGGTCGGCGCCGAAGAAGCAGGTCGCGAAATCCTCGACGGTGTCAGAGGTTACCAGCAGGCCTCACGCAAACCCCACTTCTGAAGCGGGCAAAAAAAAGACCCGCCACAGGGGCGGGCCGGAGTTGCCCGGGGGAAGGGCTACTGCAGGGAAATGGCGAGCAGCACGGCGGCAGCGGCACCCACGCCCGCCGGCAGGCCGACAGTATCGATGCGGGAAACCGCGCGGCCGACGACGATCTCCACCGGCACCTCGACGATTTCCAGCACGCGGCTGGTGACCGAATCTTCGATGACGCGGGTAAGCGAGTTCTTTCGGGCCGTGCCCATCACGATCTGGCTGACGCCCAACCGCTGCGCGACCTTGAGAATGGTCTCCGCCCTGTCGCCGAATTCGACATGATCGGTATGGAGCACGCCCACGCGGTTGAGCAGGTCGCGAGCCGGCGCCAGGGCGCGCTCGGCCTCCTGGCGGTGGTAGATCTGGTGGTCGCGACGACTGACGAAACGCGCGACATACTGCGAGAAGGGCACACGCACATGCAGCAGGTGCACCTCGAGCGCGGCTCCGGCGGCATGGCGGCTAATCACGTGTTCCACTGCCTGCAGCGAATTGGCTGAAGCATCCACCGGCAGCAGCACGCGCGTCACTCCGGCTGTGGCCTGCGCCGGCACGCCCGGTTCGACAACATGGCCCGCCACGCGCCTGCGTGCAGGCGCATGGTTGGCCCAGAAGCCGCCCGCCAGCACGCCGCCAATGATCGCGATGTAGAGCAGTCCTGCAAGGCCGGGATAGGCCGCAAAGAAGTCCTTCACCAGCGACTCGTTGGTGATCATCTTGACCGCGGTCCATGCCAGCACCGCGCCGCCGATGTAGATGATGCCGGGGTAACGCTCGACGTATTTCAGGATGATCTGGCTGCCCCAGATGACGATCGGAATGCTGATCAGCAGACCGATCACCACCAGCAGGAAGCTGCCGTGCGCGGCGCCGGCCACCGCCAGCACGTTGTCGAGCCCCATCACCGCGTCGGCAACGATGATGGTTTTCATCGCGCCCCAGAAACTGCCCGCGGCGCTGACCTCGTGCCCGCCGTCTTCGTTGTCGGCCAGCAACCTGTAAGCGATCCATACCAGCAACGCACCGCCGAGCAGCATCAACCCCGGAACTTTCAACAGCCAGACCACAATCAGCGTCATCGCCGTACGCACGGCAATTGCACCGAAGGTGCCCCAGATGATCGCCCGCTTGCGCAGGTCGGGTGGCAGGCTACGTGCGGCAAGCGCAATGACTATCGCATTGTCGCCGGCAAGCACCAGATCAATGATGATGATGGCGACCAGCGCCGAGAAAAACTCAGGGGAAAGCAGTTCCATGGTTGGATCTCCGGTTCGTGTCAGCAAAGCCTCACGCCACAACACGACAGGAACCGGCATCCTGAAAGGATGGACGAGCCCCGCCGCATGCGGCGAGGTCTCGCTAACAACCGGTGCCGGAGCACACGGCTGCCAGTGGGCCGGGGACGAATCCCGGAATGACGGCCACACTGCTGGCGACCCGCAGGCCGCCGGAAGCTACTCCCCTCTTGGAGGAAATTCTGCGGCTCAGACAACAAACCGCAGTCCTGCAAAAACGGAACGGATTATATCCATGTTTTCCGGAAAAGCAACCGCCGTAATGCATGACCCCGAAAAACCACCGGCTGAAAGCCTCGCATGAACACTGTACGGAGCCGCAAACCTGGCGATCCGAACCTTGTAACTGGAGCACATCGCGTTCAAAGCCGTAAAATAGAGTGCCCTGTACCGTCAACACGCCAGCGGCGCGTTTTCCGCGCCGTCATTTCCACAAGGATTCCGCAATGCGCCTGGCCACCTATACCCTGCTCTCCGACCCCGCAACCGTGCGCATCGGCGCACAGCTCGACGGCAAGCTGCTCGACCTCGTCGCCGGCGAACGCGCGATGGGCGACGGCAAAAACTTGATTCCGGCTTCGATGAAAGGACTGCTCGCGCTGGGCGAAGCCGGCCTTGCCCGCGCCCGTGCCGTGCTTGCCCATGCAGCCAAAAATACCGCGAAACTGGACGACAAGACCCTGGCCCCGGAAACCGGAGTGCATTTCCTGCCACCTGTTCCCGATGCTGACAAATTCCTCTGCGTGGGCAAGAACTACCGCACCCACCTCGAGGAACTGCGCAAGAACGACCTGATCAAGGAAATGCCGG
Source organism: Burkholderiales bacterium (assembly GCA_050250695.1). GTDB lineage: Bacteria > Pseudomonadota > Gammaproteobacteria > Burkholderiales > SG8-41. The sequence continues at coordinate 4,333 of JBFWOE010000161.1, read as the reverse complement.
GGGAGCCCACCGGCTTCATCAAGCTCAATTCCTGCCTGACCGGCCACGGCGCCGACGTGCCGCGACGCGAAACGGTAAACCGCCTCGACTACGAACCGGAAATGGTATTCGTGCTGGGCAAGGCCGCACGCCACGCGAAACGCGAGGACGCTGCGAGCTACATCGCCGGCATCACCATCCTCAACGACCTGACCTGCCGCGATACCCAGAAGGCGGAAGTCGCCTCGGGCTCGCGTTTCTGGACTTCGAAAAACTCACCGTCCTTCGGACCGCTGGGGCCTTACATCATCACCATGGACGAAGTGCCCGATCCCTACAACATCTGGGTCACCTGCAGCGTCAACGGCGTGCAGCGCATGCGCGTCAACACCAGCGACCAGATCTGGAAGCTGCCCGACATCATCCCGCATTTCTCGCGGCTGCTCGACCTGCAGCCGGGTGACATGTTCGCCACAGGCGCGCCGGGCGGCGTCGCGGTGGGCAAAGCCGACGCCGAATCCCTGTACCTGAAGCCGGGCGACGTGGTGGAATGTGCCTTTGAAAATCCGGCGATGACGCTGCGCAACCGCATCGTTGCGCCCTGAACGAAGCAATCCCGAAAAAAAGCGGCCTGCAAGCCGCTTTTTTTGTCGGTACAGGAATCCCAGGTGCACTACCGCAGATTGATATGCGAGATCTGCACCTTCTCCAGCGCCTCCAGCTTCTGCAACCGCTTGTCGATCTGCTCAAGTGCCACGGTCGCCTGTTTGAGCTGCTGGACTCCGTTCAGAAGCATCACGCCCCAGTCCATCTTCGCCAGTTGCAGGCGCGTAGCCTCGACCTCCCGCCGCATCGCGCGCAGTTGCGTGACCATCACCAGCATCAGCACGGCCGCCGCCAGCAACAGGATGACCGCCGCGCCCATCAATACCGACTCATGTGAAATCGCCATGCGCGCACCTCCCCGCCGGGTTGTCACGCAAATGCTCCCGGCCGTCCTAAGATAGCAGAAATTCCGCTCCGGCAAGCACACAACCGCGCAAGCGCACGGCTATAATCCCCCGCACAACATACCTGGTCGGGATCCTGAACCAGAACCCATGGCGCTGCTGTTTGCACTGCTTCTCTTTCTGCCGTCCGCCGGCGCGCTGGCCGGTGGCTCGAATTACGCGGTCAGCCCCGGGATACCGCAACAGTTCGACGGCCATGTCAGGGAATGGCCGGTCCCCACCCCGCTGTTTGCCCGCGATCCCGCAGTGGCGCCCGACGGCAGCATCTATATCGCGGTGATGACCGGCAACAAGATCGCACGTTTCGATCCGAAATCGCAGACATTCAGCGAGTGGAACATGCCGCGCGGCCACCACCCGCACGGCCTGCTGGTCGACAACCGTGGCATCGTCTGGACCACCGGCAACGGCAACGGCACGATCGGCAAGCTGAATCCGGCATCGCGCATGTCCGTCGAATTTACGGTACCGTCGGAAGGCGGTGGACCGCACACCGCCGTCATCACCGACAACGGCGAAACACTGTGGTTCACCATGCAAAGCGGCAACAGGATCGGCAGCCTGGATACCGCCACCGGCAGGATCGTCGAGTACAGCACCGCAGGCGGGCCCTACGGCATCGCCCTCGACCGCGCAGGGAATGTCTGGTGGTGCCGGATGGGTGACGACAAGCTGGGCCGGCTCGAACCGGAGACCGGTGTCATCCGAGAACTCGACATGGGCAGCGGATCACGTCCCCGGCGCATGGCGACCGCACCCGACGGCCTGCTGTGGGTCACGCTGTACGGCAGGGGTGAACTGGCAAAAGTCGATCCGGTGGCCATGAAGGTGGTCAAGACCTACGCCCTGCCCGGCGGCAATGCAGGGGCCTACGCCGTCACAGTGGACGGCGCCGGCATAGTCTGGGCCAACCAGATCAACCTCGATACCGTGATCCGCCTCGATCCGGTGACGGAAAAAATGCAGGTGATCGACCTGCCGACAAAAAACACCGGCATCCGCAAGATGGTGGTCGATGGCGCCGGCAGGCTGTGGTACATGGGTTCGCACAGCGGCAAGCTGGGTGTTGTCGAATAAATCAATCAGTTTCGGTCTGCTGGCACTGGCAACCGCACTGGCGCCACCGGCAACGGCCAGCGATGCCCTGTGGCAAACGCTGCAGGCCGGAGGCCACGTGATCCTGGTGCGCCATGCGACCACCGACCCCGGCATCGGCGATCCCCCGGGATTCGTTCTGGCCGACTGCGCAACACAGCGAAACCTCAACGACAGCGGACGCGCGGAAGCACGCCGGCTGGGAGCGACGTTCCGCAAGCGCGGCATTCCCGTCTCCGCGGTAAGATCCAGCCGCTGGTGCCGCTGCCTCGATACGGCAAGACTGGCTTTCGGCAAGGCGGATCCCTGGCCTGCGCTCGACAACACGTTTGAAACACCGGGGCTCAGGGCATCACAGATGCGCAAGCTGCGTGAAGGACTGGGCAAGCCGCCGTTGAACGGCAACCTCGTCCTGGTCACCCATGGTGTCAATATCGCCGCACTGACCGGTGTCCATGTCGCGCAGGGCGAGATCGTTATCGTGAACGTTGCGCGCAACAACGATTTTCGCGTCATCGGGCGCCTGTTACCTGCAGACTGATTACAGACCCCCCCCCGGCATTGATGCGACGCATCAAGCAGCCTCATTGGAGATTCTTTGCGTTTCATGCCATATCTGCTGCAATGCGGCGCGCACGGCAGGCGATTTCACCTCGTGAGGCCGCATTGCACCGGATCGGCTTCCTGACTACCATTGCAATGCTGCCGCAAGCCGCGGAGCGGCAAAAAAAATCAAATTGCCCCTGCCGGTTCCCGCCGCATTACCCATTCACAAGAGGAAGCATTGCATGCCCACGTACAAGATTCTGATCCTTGGCGCCTCCTATGGTTCGCTGCTGGCCACCAAGCTGCTGCTGGCCGGACACACGGCGAAGATGATCTGCCTGCCGGCCGAATCCGAACTGTTCAATGCCGAAGGCGCCATCGTGCGCATGCCGGTCAAGGGCCGCGAAGGCCTGGTCGAAATCCGCTCGCGCGAGCTGCCGGGGAAACTGTCGGCCGGCGGCCCGGATTCGGCCAACCCCTCCGACTACGACCTGATCGTGCTCGCCATGCAGGAACCGCAGTACCGCTCGCCGGGCGTGCGCGAACTGCTGGACAAGGTCGCCAGATCACGCGTGCCCTGCATGTCGATCATGAACATGCCGCCCCTGACCTACCTGAAACGCATCCCGGGGCTGAATGCCGATGCCTGCCGCGACTGTTATACCGATGCCTCGGTATGGGACAGCTTCGATCCTAAGACGCTGACCCTGTGCAGCCCCGATCCGCAGGCCTTCCGTCCGCCTGAGGAAAAAGTCAACGTGCTGCAGGTGCGGCTGCCGACGAACTTCAAATCGGCGCGCTTTGATTCCGATGCGCACACCGCGATCCTGCGCCAGCTCGAGTCCGACATCGAGGCTGTCCGCTTTGATCCGGGCGACGGCAAAAAAATCGAACTGCCGGTCAAGCTCAAAGTGCACGAATCGGTGTTCGTGCCGCTGGCGAAATGGGCGATGCTGATCGCGGGCAACTACCGCTGCGTGCAGAAGGACGCGATGCGCCCGATCAAGGACGCGGTGCACAGCGACATCGAGGCTTCGCGCGCGGTCTACTCCTGGGTCGTCAAGCTGTGCGTGTCGCTGGGAGCCAACGAGAAGGACCTGGTGCCGTTCGAGAAATACGCCAATGCCGCGCTGTCGCTGGGCAGCCCGTCTTCGGCAGCGCGCGCGCTGGCCGCGGGTGCGCCCAACATCGAGCGTGTCGACCGCCTGGTCCAGGCCATCGCCGCGCAGAAAGGCATGAAGTCCGCGGTGCTGGACCAGACCGTGGCGCTGGTCGACGGCTGGCTGGAAAAAAACCGCAAGAAGGCGTAAATGCAAATCGGGACCGGGCGGCACCGCCGCCTAACGGAGGCTGGACAGGCGGACCACGCACGGCCTCACACCCAGTTTGCCGTGCCCTTCGTATACACCTGACTTGAGCAGGCCATCGAAGCGCGCCTCATACGGCGTGCCCGGACGCCGACTCTGCCTGCCGGTCCTGCCGTTGCCCGTCAGCACCAGCCGGCCATCCGCTCCGGGATTGCCGCGCAACCTGACATAGCCGGGTTTGTCCGGATGACCCAGAGTCAGTTCAAAACCGGCGCTGCCGAAAACACTGCCGAGCTGAAAATTCACGGCAGTGGCGTTGCGCCAGGCGTCACATGACAGCGTGGCCGACCATGAACTGCCGCTCCCAGATGCGGATACCGGTGGTGATGGCACTGC
>JBFWOE010000160.1:0-6856 GCA_050250695.1 Burkholderiales bacterium | reverse complement strand
CTGCGCATCAAGGGCGCCAAGGCCGGCGACAAGGTCAGCGTCACCTGGACCGACAACAAGGGCGACAAACGCACCGACGAAGTTGCGGTCGCTGCGGGGTCCTGACGCAACCGCATCATTCCATACCAATAAAGAAGGAGGAGATCATGGCGAAAGTGCGCGGCATCAGCTTTACCGCATGCGCTGCCCTGTGTCTGACGCTGGCAACTCCGGCGCTGGCGCAAGGCGACCTGTCCGTCGGCCGCAAGATGCTGGTCGAGGACAATCCCGGTGAACTATGGATCGACCAGGGCAAGGAAATTTTCTACAAGAAACGCGGCCCGAAAAACGCCTCGCTTGAACAATGCGATTTCGGCCTCGGGCCGGGCAAGCTCGAAGGCGCCGCCGCCCGCATGCCCCGCTATTTTCCCGATACCGACCGTGTCGAGGATCTCGAATCGCGCCTGATCACCTGCATGACCACCCTGCAGGGATTCGACCGCAATACGCTGTTCAAATCCGCGATCAGCCGCCCTCGCAGCCGCGGATCGGACATCGAGGCACTCGCCCTGTTCGTCACCTCGAAGTCGAACGGCATGAAAGTCAACGTGTCCCTGAACCACCAGAAGGAATATGACAGCTACAAGGCCGGCGAATACCTGTTCTTCCGCCGCAGCGGCCAGACCGACTTCGGCTGCGTGCAGTGCCATGGCGAAGCGGGCAAGCGCATACGCCTGCAGGACCTGGTGCACATGACCAGCAAGGCCGGCGCGCAGGAAGTCGCATCAACCTGGCCGGCCTATCGCGGCGCGCACTTCGTCGTGCGCACCATGCAATGGCGGCTCAATGACTGCGTGTGGCAGATGCGCCTCCCCGATCTCAAGTTCGGCACGGATTACGCGATCGCTTTGACCATGTACCTCAACCGCCAGGGCAACGATGCAGTGATCCAAGTGCCCGGGTTCAAACGTTAAGGGGGACAACATGAAAACGACATGGATCAAGTGGGCTGTATCCGCAGCGGCAGGCCTTGCGGTAGCCGGATGCGCGAGTTATCCCGATGAGGCGACCACGCGCCAGATCGCGGAAAAAATGGTGTACGACGCCTTCGCCTATGCGCCGGCACACAAGAAACGCCTGGACCAGGACCGCTCGCAACAGATCTGCAGCAAGATCGGCGACGCCAAGCTGACCCAGAGCGAAGCGGCCGAGGTGGTCAAGCTCGCGCGCGCCTCGATCAAGTACCCCGCCTCGGGCAAGCTGGTCGGCAACTGGAAAACCGGCAACCAGCTCGCGCACAATGGCGCCGGCGACCGCATCCGCAACGGCAAGGTCGAAAAACGCAAGGAAAACGGCGCCCTGTGCCAGAACTGCCATGCGCTGGCCCCGGGGGAAATCAACGTCGGCAACGTGGGCCCCGCCCTAACCGGCTACGGCAAGCAGCGCGGCAATTCGGCAGCCATGGCGAAATACACCTACGAAAAAATCTACAACGCGTGGGCCGTATATCCCTGCTCGAACATGCCCCGGCTCGGCGCCACCGGCCACCTGACGCCGGAGCAGATCACACACATGGTCGCCTACCTGCTCGATCCGCAATCGCCGATCAACAAGTAACGACCGCCATCACTGCCAGGGGAGGCTTGGGCGACCAAGCCTCTTTTTTTCGGAATCCGCTCCCATGAACCTGAACCGCCGCGAATTTCTGCAGATCGTTGCCGTGGCCGCCGCCCAGGGCCTGCCGCTGACAACCGGCAAGGCGTTTGCTGCGTCCCGCAGCGGCACGCTCTATGACCTGGGCAAGGCCCGGGGCAACGTCACGCTGATGCATTTCACCGATTGCCACGCGCAGCTGATGCCGGTCTACTTCCGCGAGCCGGACGTCAACATCGGCATCGCCGATGCCCGCGGCAGGCCTCCCCACCTCGTCGGCGAAGCACTGCTGAAACATTTCGGCATCAAGCCCGGGACCCGCGAAGCGCATGCCTTTACCCACCTCGACTACACCGCCGCCGCGCGCACCTTCGGCAAGGTCGGCGGATTCGCCCACCTCGCCACACTGCTAAAACAGGTCCGCGCCCAGCGTCCCGGCGCGCTGCTGCTCGACGGCGGCGATAACTGGCAGGGTTCCGCCACCGCGTTGTGGACCCGCGCCCAGGACATGATCGACGCCTCGAAACTGCTGGGCGTCGATATCATGACCGGGCACTGGGAGTTCACCTACGGCGCGAAAAGGGTGCAGGAAGTCGTTGCCAAGGACTTCAAGGGACGGGTCGAATTCCTCGCCCAGAACATCCGTACTGCCGATTTCGACGACCCGGTATTCAAGGCTTACACGCTGCGCGAGATCAACGGCACGACCGTGGCCATCATCGGCCAGGCCTTTCCCTACACGCCCATCGCCAATCCGCGGCACATGGTTGCAGACTGGACTTTCGGCATCCAGGAGGAACGCCTGCAGCGCACGGTCGATGAAGTCCGCAAAAAGGGCGCCAAAGCGGTGATCCTGCTGTCGCACAACGGCATGGATACCGACCTGAAACTGGCGTCGCGCGTGACCGGCATGGACGCCATATTGGGCGGCCATACGCACGACGCCGTGCCGCACCCGGTTCCCGTGAAAAACCGCGGCGGAACCACCATGGTCACCAATGCCGGTTCCAACGGAAAATTCCTCGGCGTGCTCGAACTTGACGTACACGGCAACTCGGTCAAGTCGGTGCACTACCGCCTGCTGCCGGTGTTCGCCAACCTGCTCGATGCCGATCCGGACATGACGGCGCTGATCCGCAGGCACCGCGCGCCGTACGAAAAAAAGCTCGGCGAAACGCTGGCTGTCAGCGAAGGACTGCTCTACCGCCGCGGCAATTTCAACGGCAGCTTTGACCAGTTGATCCTCGACGCGCTGCTCGAGGCCAAGGACAGCGAAATCGCCTTCTCACCGGGTTTTCGCTGGGGAACCTCCATCCTGCCGGGAGCACCCATTACGCTGGAGGACGTGATGAGCATGACCGCCATCACCTACCCGCATGTCACCACCAGCAACATCACCGGTGCCAACCTGAAAAACCTGCTCGAGGACATCTGCGACAACCTGTTCAATCCCGACCCGTATTACCAGCAGGGCGGCGACATGGTGCGTGTCGGCGGACTGCAGTACGCCTGCGATCCGACGCAGAAAATCGGCGCGCGCATCAGCGACATGCGCCTGAAAGGAAAACCCGTGGAGTCCGGGAAAACCTACAAACTCGCCAGCTGGGCGCCGGTGGCCGAAGGTGCTGCCGGGGAACCCGTATGGGAAGTGGTCACGCGTTACCTGCGCGCCAGAAAAACCATCAAACCGCCCGTGCTCAACCGGCCGCGGATCATCGGTGTCGACGGCAATCCGGGATTGGCGCCGAACTGAAAGCCTGCGCGCTCAATCGTACAGTATCCAGCCCTGCGCCCAGAACCGCGGTATCAGGTTTGCTCCCGGACTTTCCTCCCAGTACGCGTTTTCGCGATCTTCAATGCGCGGGACATCCAGCCAGGCGCTGTAGGCAACGGCTCCTGTGGCAAGCAGAACGGCGACGATCCCCGGCAGCAGCCGGCCGGTTGGCGCCGTGACAGAAGCTGGCCCGGGATAGTAGTGTCCCATGGCCCAGCCGCAGAGCACCGCCAGCAGTGTCTGGCTCACCGGCATCACGATGACGCCATCCACCATGGCCTGGGCCGCAGCCCCGGTCAGCGCAGCCAGCAGAACCACGGCCGATATCGACCGGGAAGTTTCAGGACTAACGGCTGCAACAGTGCGTACCCGCAGCGCCCATGACAGGCCTGCCGTCGCAAAGACAAGCATGAACAGCAGGGCTGCGGGCATCCCCCATTCGGCCGCCAGCTGCAGCATGGCATTGTGCGGATGCGCCGCGATCGGATTCCAGGTATTTGAAAAATGCATGGGACCCACGCCCAGCCAGGGATGATCAAGACCGAAATTGATCGAGGCCGTCCACAGCAGTTCCCGGTGTGACAGCGACAGCAGGTCTTCCGTGCGATGCAGAAAGGCCGTCGGCCGTGCCAACAGCCCGGGCACGAGCAGGATCAGAATCGCATAAAGTACCGCTCCGAACGCCAGCGCCCTGATTTGCCAGGCCAGCCAGAGCCTTGCAGGCCGATGGCCAAAAAGGAATGCCGTGATGCCGCCGACGGCCAGGGCAACCCAGGTGCCGCGGGTTCCGGATCCGATCGCCAGCATCCACCAGAATGCGGGGATGCTCATCAGCATGACCCGCTTTGCCGGCGTCGCACCCCACCATATCGCCGGCAGCACCAGGAAGGGCAGCAGCATGGTCTGCATTTGCCCGAAAAAACGGATATTGGAGAATCCGGGATACAGTTCCCGCACATCGAAGACCATCCCGTATTGCGGGCCCACCGCCAGCATCGCCAGGTAAACCACCAGCGTCTTGACCGTGTAGGCCAATGCCGTTGCGTAGACCACCAATGCGAACCCGCGATCTGCGCCGTCCCCGGAATCCCTGCGGCCGGCGGCCACGCCGAGTGCGAGCAGCGTCAGCAACAGCAGCATCCCCCACTCCAGCAAAGCCCAGCGCGGATACGGTGCGATCAGGCTGGAGGCGGCGCCCAAAACAAACGCGCCCGTCAGCGCCCGGCGGATCGCGGCCGAAAAATTCAGCCATGCCGCCAGTACCCGGACAAAAGCGCCGGGAACCCCCAGCATCAGGACCACGGCCATGCCGAGCAACACCATCTGCCCCAGACGCTGACCGTCATGCCAGGTCCGCTCTGCCGCAAAATCCACGTTGGGGGCAAGTAAAACGTAGGCGGCAACAGCCACCAGCAGCCAGGACAAGGGATGCGACGGTGCGAAAGCTTTGCGCAGATCTTCGGGAAACATCGGCTTGCCGGGAATTCCGATCAAACGGGGGTTGCAGCATTATCCGCTGCCGCCAAACAAAAGCCCCGGCAGAGCCGGGGCTTTTGCAATACTGCCAGTCGAAAATCAGCTGACCACAAAACCCGTTTTTGCCTTGGTGCAGGTGGCCGGCGTGGTACCAGTGGTAATGTTCCAGGACACCGACGTGCCGGAAGCCGACGGCGCGACGGTCACCACGCAAGCACCCACGGACGCGGTGCCCGTAACGACAATACCGGTTGCGCCGTAGGCAATCGAAGCCGCATTGCCGGTGGCCGTCGGAAACGCCGCGCCGGTGGCCGAAGTCACTTCAGTCTGCGAATCACATTCGCCTATGGTGCCATTGTTGTTCTGCAGGCACTCGGCAACCGCGGTTTTCCAGGACTGGACCTGGGAAATGTTGTCCTGCCATTTGGCGCGGGTGATGTAGTCCTGGTATTGCGGGATTGCAATCGCCGCCAGAATGCCGATGATCGCGACCACGATCATCAGTTCGATCAGCGTAAAGCCTTTTTGCACGTTTCTCATCGTCAGTTACTCCCAGAAAGTTGATCAAGCGATAAGCAGGACAACGCCCGCCGCCCCTCTGGGATGCAAAGGACATGCCAGCCGCCGCATTCGCAGGGACTAGGATCCGGGGATATTATGTATCCAATTGATAATAAACAATATTTTTCAGAATGTTGATGGCAGATCTGCGTTATGCCGTGACATTCATCACGACAGGGTAAGACTTGCCCGGTCCGCGAAATTCCACGATATGCCCATGACCCGGCGCGTCTGAATCTGTGTGTCACGAATTGACAATTTACGACACATCAATGGCCATCCACTTTTTGCTGCAATGCAACCGTCACTGCCTGGATCACGGCATCCCAATTCCCATATTCAGTCTGCCGGATCAATCGTGCCGCCGGGTACCAGGGCATGGTTTCCCCGCTCAGGCCATAACGCCATTCCGGAACGAACGGTGTCATGACCCAGACATTCCTGCCCAATGCGCCCGTGAGATGTACGATGGAAGAGCACACGCTGATGACCAGGTCCAGCCCGCACACCAGCGCCGCCGTTTCATCATAATCACCGTCGATGGCCTCGGGCCAGTCGGTGATCACGATGCCCTGTGCGGTCGTGTAGCGGGCGATTTCCGCCGCCCGTTCCCCGTATTGCAGGCAAACCCAGTGTACGCCGGTAACGGAGAGCAGCGGATGCAGGGCCTCCAGCGCAATCGAGCGGCGTCCCTTGCCGGTACGGTCCGTTCCCCCGCGCCAGGATATGCCCACTTTCAGGCCGCTCCCCAGCGTGGCCAGCCGGGACCGCCACCAGTCGACCCGCTCGGGGGCGGCCTTCAGGTAACCGGAATGAGCGGGAAAATCACGCTGGGAGTTTCTCAGATACCGCGGCAGGCTTGCAGCGAAGCTTTTGACATCGATGTCCGCTTCCGGAATGAACGGGGGAACGACGCGCTCCATCCCGGAGGATGTGAAAAATGTCGCCCGGGGAAATGAACGCGTGAACAGCCTGTCGAGCCGCGGTTCGCACTCGATATAACAATGTCGCGCACTGTCGATGACCTGCGGAAAACACGACGCGTACATGATTTCGTCGCCCAGTCCCTGTTCACGGCGTATCAGCAGCGTGCGTCCATGCAATGAAGTGCCGTTCCAGCGGGGCGTGCAGGCCGGGTAGCGCCTGAACTGCTCCGTGCGCAAACGCTGCTCGAAATCCGGCCAGCCTTCGCGGTATTTTCCCCGTGTCAGATTGAGCAATCCCAGATGAAACTGGGCGTCCGCATACCCGGGAACCAGCTTCAGTGCGCGCCTGTACGCCGCCATGGATTCGTCGGTTTTCCCCAGCACCAGCAACGCAGCCCCCAAAATCACCAGCACGCGCGCCTGGTCGCCGCCAAGCGCAAGCGCCTTGCGGCAGGCCTCCACTGCGCCATGCATGTCTTCGGTCGCC
>JBFWOE010000159.1:0-6891 GCA_050250695.1 Burkholderiales bacterium | reverse complement strand
GTCAGGAAGCGGATGCAGTTTGAAATCCGGTACCAGCGCATATTCGGCATAGGCGCCGTCGCGGTCGAAGCCCATGGTGCGCAGCTTCTCGCAGATATTGCCGCGGCCGGCGCGGCAGGGACCGCACTCGCCGCAAGCGAAGTCGATGTCGCAGCACACCCGCTGGCCGACATGGAAGCCGCTCAGTTCCCTGCCAAGCGCGACGATTTCGCCGGCGAACTCGTGGCCAAGGATGCGCGGGAATGTCAGGCGCGGATGCTTGCCGTGAAAGGCATGCAGATCCGAGCCGCAGATCGAACAGGCGTGCACTTTGACCACCGCGTCATGCGGACCGGGTACCGGATCGGGAACGGTTTCGTGGCGCAGATCACTGCCGCCGTGGAGTATCGCTGCTTTCATTGGGCCTTTCGGGTGTAGTGGCTTGCGTGATGTTTGCGTCGTTTCAATTCGTGCCCTGCGTTGTCGCCCGCGGATGCGGCGGGCGTGACGCGGCGTCCGGTGCTTCGAACGGCCTGTGACCCTTCACCTGGGTTGCGTGCATGATGCGGCGTGCGGACGGGTTGAACGCGCCGCGGCGGTGCAATGTGCAGCGGTTGTCCCACAGCACCACGTCGCCCTGGCGCCAGACATGCGTCATCCGGAAACGCGGCTGGGTGGTATGCGCCCACAGCTCGTCGAGCAGCGCTTCGGATTCCTCCAGCGTGCAGCCGTTGACGTAATGCCGCGGCCTGCGGCCGAGAAACAGGCTGTTGCAGCCGGTGTCGGGATGGGTGGAAACGATGGGATGATCCGGTCCGTTGCCGAGCCGAGGGTCATCAACAGCGACCGCGCCGAGGCGCAGTTTCTGGTTGGTGTCATACGCGGTGTCGTGCTTGATGGTGGCGCCGAGGACGCGACGTTTCAGCGCGTCGGGCAGCGCATCGTAGGCCGCATAGGTGTTGCAGAACTCGGTGTTGGCGCCCGCGCCTTCCGGCGGGACTTCGAGCGCATGCAGCATGCGCATGCCGGCGATGACTTCGCGGAACGAATAGTCGCTGTGCCAGATGATCTCGCCGTCGCCGAGCTGGCCGATCGGTGTGCCATCGACCTTGACGTTTGACACCACGGTGATTTCCGGGTGCGCATCACGATGGGACGCTGCCTGTGCCGTCACCGGAGGCAACTCGAACTCGCCGAAGCGCCGCGCCACGGCGACCATGTCACCGTCGTCAAGATGCTGGTCGCGCAGCAGGAGCAGCAGGTGATCGAGGTAGGCCTGGTGCAGGATGCGGAAGCTGTCATCGTCCAGCCGGCGCAGGTCGAGGCCGCGGATCTCCGCGCCCATGACGCCGGGCAGCGGTACGATTTCAAGGTCGCCGATGCGCCCGCTGACGACGGTGCGCCCTGTATCGGATGGGGATGTTGCGACAGTCATTGCACGGTTCTCCTACGAAAAACGCCGTTTGCGCCATTAGTATCACTGCGCAATATTGTCCGGCAAGCGCGGCGCGCTGTGCGCCGCCGCACAGTCCTTAATGTGGAAAAGCCGGGAGCATCGGATCCTGGCCGGCAGGCAGGGCCTTGCGTCCGACATTGAGGATCATTGCCAGCATGGCGTAATAACCGGCGACAGCGATGAGTTCGATCACGCCCTGTTCGCCGAAAACGGTGCGGGCACGCTCGTAAGTGACATCGCAGACACTTTGATTGTGCAAGACCTCGGTCAGCATGTCGTACAGGGCAGCCTCGTCCTGTGCCATGCCGTCGGGTCGGCGGCCTTCGGCGATGGCTGCGGCGACAGCGGGATTCAACCCGGCTTTCATAGCGTGCTTGTAATGCGACTGCCATTCGTACTGCTGCGTCCAGTGGCGCGCCGCGATCAGTGTCGCCATCTCGGCGATGCGTCGGTCGAGCGGGCATTTGAAGCGCAGGTACTCGCCGACCTGCTGCACGGCATGGGCGAGGCCTGGGCTGCGCAGCAGAGCGAGGAAGGGGCCGCGTACTTCGCCGCGCGGCCCCGAGGCTATCGTCGCGGCGACTTTTTTCTGTTCATCTGTCCATTGCCCGGGCGGGATGGCGGGGAAACGTTCGGGTAGGGGTTGGGCCATGGTCTGCTCCGTGATCTTATGTAAGTATTTGAATTAATTAAATTTTTCAAAACATCCACTGGCCGCCGTTGACGTGGATGATCTGGCCGGTGATGAAACCTGCGCCGGGACTGCAGAGGAAGCGCGCGGTGGCGGCGATTTCCCCGGCGTCGCCGTAACGGCCGAGCGGAATGTTGCCGGTGGCGGCGGGGCGCGGGGCGCGGTTCGCGGGTCGCGAGGTGTTGAAGTGGCCGGGCGAGATGCAGTTGACGCGGATGTTTTTCGGACCGAGTTCGCGCGCCAGCGCACGGGTCATGCCGGCGAGTCCGCTTTTCGCCGATGAACTGTGCACCTTGCCGACGGCTCCGGTGAGTGCGGTGTCGCCGGCCAGCGTGATGATGTTGCCGTTGCCCGCGGCGATCATGCCGGGCAGCACCGCCTTGACGCAGTGGAACGAGCCGTCGAGTGAAATCGCCATCACTTCGCGCCATTCCTCGAAGGTCATGTCGGTGATCGGGATTTCGCGGCGCACCGAGGCGTTGAGCACCAGGATGTCGACCGTGCCGAGTGCGGCCTTCACTTGGTCGTGCATTCGCTGCACGGCCGCGGCGTCGGCGATGTCGGCAATGAATGCCTGTGCACTGCCGCCCGTCGCCCGGATTTCGGCGGCCACGGCTTCGGCTTCAGCGGCGGAGGTTCGGGTGTTGATCGCGACCCTGGCGCCGGCTGCAGCGAGTTCCAGGGCGATGGCGCGGCCGATGTTTTTTGCGGCGCCGGTGACCAGCGCGGTTTTTCCGGTGAGTTCCCGAGCGTCTGTCATGCTGTGGCTCCAGTGATGCAATGCGGTCGCACAAGCATAACGGGGAATACCGCCTGCGGGCGCATCTTTTCACTTGCAGTTCCACATGCTGCAGCGGAGGGTCTGCTGGTATATAGTGCCGCGCGTATCGATCACATGTTTGCGGAGGATAACGATGAAAAGCGGACTGGTTCTGGCGGCCATGGTGATGGCGGCGGCATTGCCGCTGCATGCTGCGCAAGGCGAATTTCCGGTCAAGCCGGTGCGCATCCTGATCGGGTTCACCCCGGGCGGCGGCCCCGACATCACCGCGCGTTACATCGCGCAGAAGCTGACCCGGGAATTCAAGCAGCAGGTGATCGTCGACAACCGTCCCGGCGCGGGAGGCACCATCGCCGCCGGCATCGCGGCGAACGCCAATCCCGACGGCTACACACTGCTGTCGGTCTCATCCGCGCACGCGGTGGCACCGGCGATCTACGACAGGCTGCCGTACGATGTGCGCCGCGACCTCACCGGCATCACGCTGACTGCATCGTCCAAGTACGTGCTGGTGGCCGCGCCGGCGATGGGCTACAAATCACTTAAAGACCTGCTGGCGGCGGCGCGCGCAAAACCCGGGCAGCTGAATTTCTCGTCGGCCGGCGTCGGCAGCGGCACCCATTTCGCCGGGGAACTGCTGAAAAGCATGGCGAAGATCGACGTCGAGCACATCCCGTTCAAGGGCATACCCGAGGCGATGACCGAGGCGGTCACCGGGCGCGTGCAGTTTTTCATGTCGCCGATCGCCAGCGCTGTGAGCCTGGTGCGCGAGGGGCGCGTGGTCGGACTCGGCGTGTCCTCGCTGAAGCGCGACGCGCTGCTGCCCGACGTGCCGACCATCGCCGAAGCGGGCGTGCCGGGTTATGACTCCATCCTCTGGTTCGGTCTGCTGACCCACGGCAAGACGCCGCGCCCGCTCGTCGACCTGCTGAACCGCGAGGTGACCCGTATCCTCGCCGATGAGGATACGCGGCGCCGCTGGTCGCCGATCGGCCTCGAGCCCAGTCCGACCACGCCTGCCGCCTTTGACCGGCTGATCGCGGCGGACATTGCCACGTTCACGAAACTGGCGCGTGCCGGCAACATCAGGGCGCGCTGAAGGGACACCATGAAAATAAAAACCAACGGTATCGAACTCAATTGCGTGATCGAAGGCGAAGGCCCGTGGCTGGTGATGTCGCATTCCCTGGCATGCAACCTCTCGATGTGGGATCCGCAGATGGCGGCGCTGACCAGGCATTACAAGGTGCTGCGTTTTGATACCCGTGGCCACGGCGCCAGCGATGTGCCGCCGGGCCCGTACACGCTGGAACAGATGGCCGACGACGTGCACGGACTGTTTGCCGCACTGGACATCCGGCAGGCGCACTGGGCGGGACTGTCGATGGGCGGCATGATCGGCGAAACCTATGCGCTGAAATATCCCGGCGTGTTCCGCAGCATGGTGCTGGCCGACACCACCAGCCGCCGACCGCCGAATGCCGGACAGATGTGGGGAGAACGCATCCGCACGGCGCGCGAACAAGGCATGGCGGCACTGGTCGAGGGCACGCTGGGGCGCTGGTTCACCGAACCGTACCGCAAGGCGCATCCCGGGGTGATGGCGCGCATAGGCAACGATATCCGCAACACTCCGGTCGAGGGTTTTGCCGGTTGCTGTGAAGCCATCGCCAGGATCGACGTGCTCGACCGCCTGAAAGAGATTGACTGTCCGGCACTGGTCATCGTCGGCGACCAGGATCACGGCACGCCGCCGGAAATGGCGAAACAGATCCACGCCAACCTGCGCGGTTCCGAACTGCTGATCATCGAATCCGCAGCGCACCTGTCTAACGTCGAGCAGGCTGGGATCTTTACCGCGGCGATGATCGGTTTCCTTGCCGGGGTGGATGCACGCTGAACCGGCGGCGTACGGCCGGGTGTTAGCATAGCCCGATGGCCGATACCAGCGTTCCCGCACTTCCCGCCACCGGAGATCCGGCACAGTTGCGCCGCCTGCTGGCGTTCCTGCTGCCGTACCGCTGGCGTGTTGCCGCCGCGCTGATCGCACTGGTCACTGCCGCGGGCTGCGTGCTCGCGCTGGGTCAGGGCCTGCGTTTCGTGATCGACGCCGGTTTTGGCAGCGGCAATCCAGGCATGCTCAACACCGCGCTCGCCGGCGTGATCGCGGTGGCCGTGGTGCTGTCGGTGGCGACGTTCACGCGTTTCTACCTGATGATGACTGTGGGCGAGCGCGTCATCGCCGACCTGCGGCGCCGCGTGTTCGCGCACGCGCTGACGCTGTCGCCGGCGTTTTTCGACGCCACGCGCACCGGCGACATCGTGTCGCGGTTGACCAACGACAGCGAACAGCTGCGCCAGGTGATCGGCTTCGGCCTGTCGATGTTCCTGCGCAACGGCCTGATGATGATCGGCGCGCTGGTGCTGCTGTTCACGACCAGCCCCAAGCTCGCCGCGCTGATCGTGCTCGGCGTGCCGGCGACGCTGATCCCGATACTGCTGGTCGGCCGCCGCGTGCGCCGGCTGTCGCGCGCCAACCAGGACCGCGTCGCCGAGGTGTCGGCGCACGTCGATGAATCCATGCACGAAATCCGCACCGTGCAGGCCTACGGCCACGAGGCGCGCACGCGCAGTACTTTCGATGCGGCGACCGAGGCAGCCTATGCCGCGGGCGCCGACCGCATCCGCGTCAAGGCCTGGCTGATCGCCTCGGTGATGCTGATCGCCTTCTGCGCGGTGGGCGTCATCCTGTGGGTCGGCGGCCACGACGTGCTGGCGGGGCGGCTGACCGCGGGCCAGCTGTCGGCCTTCGTGTTTTACGCCGGCATCGTCGCCAGCGGCGCCGGCACGGTGTCGGAAATCTGGGGCGAGATCCAGCGTGCCGCGGGCGCCACCGAACGCCTGATGGAGCTGCTGGATACGCGCCCCGCGCTGGAAATTGCCTCTCCGCGCATCGAACTGCCGGCGCAGGTCAGGGGCGCGATCCGCTTCGAGAACGTGGGCTTCGCCTATCCGACACGGCCTGACGCCGCGGCGCTCGCAGCGCTGTCCTTCGACGTCCACCCCGGCGAACGCGTGGCGCTGGTCGGTCCCTCCGGCGCCGGCAAGACCACGATCTTCGCGCTGCTGCTGCGCTTCTATGACCCGCAGTCGGGACGCATCCTGATCGACGGCGCCGACACCCGGCACTGCGACCCGCTGGTGCTGCGCCGTGCGATCGCGCTGGTGGCGCAGGACCCGGTGATTTTTGCGGCGAGCGTGACCGAGAACGTGCGTTTCGGCCGCCCTGATGCCACGGCGGAGGAGGTGCGTGCCGCCTGTGCGGCGGCGCACGCCATCGAATTCATCGAACGCCTGCCGCAGGGTTTCGACACCGACCTCGGCGAACGTGGCATCAAGCTCTCCGGCGGCCAGCGCCAGCGCTTGTCCATCGCCCGCGCGCTGCTCGCCGACCGGCCGATCCTGCTGCTCGACGAGGCGACCAGTTCACTCGATGCCGAAAGCGAACGCCAGGTCGCCGCCGCGCTGGAACTGCTGGCGCACGGCCGTACCACGCTGGTGATCGCGCACCGCCTCGCGACCGTGCGCAACGCCGACCGCATCCTGGTGCTCGACCGCGGCCAGCTGCATGCCACCGGTACGCACGACGAGTTGCTGCGCGCCGACGGGCTGTACGCGCACCTCGCGCGGCTGCAGTTCATGCACGACGACACGCCTGTTTGAGTTTTGCGTTTCGCCTCCCAAGGGGGCGTTAGCGAAGCAGATTCCTTCTCTAGAACATCTGCTGCCCGCCGTCGACATAGATCAGCTGCCCGCTGATCATCGTCGCCGCAGGAGTGCACAGATAGCGCACGATGCCGGCCACTTCCTCCGGTGTCGAGCGCCGGCCCATGGGCACGTTGCTGACCGGTGCGCGTTCCGAGCGTCCCGCCGCGCGCGCGGTGTCCATCTGTCCCGGCGCCACGCAGTTGACGTTGATTTTGT
>JBFWOE010000158.1:0-6924 GCA_050250695.1 Burkholderiales bacterium | reverse complement strand
CCGCGCTGGTCGAAGAGATCAATGCCCTGCCGGCGCCAGTGCTGGCGCTGGACCTGCCCAGCGGTATCGATTCCGAGACCGGCCACGTCATGGGCAGCGCGATAGAGGCCAGCCACACCATCACCTTCATCGCACTCAAACCCGGCCTGCTGACGCTGGATGGTCCCGACCACTGCGGCGAAATCCAGGTCGCCGATCTCGGACTGGCCGGCGCCGTCAGCGACGCGCCGCACGGCGTGCTGATCGCCGACGGTGTGCTCGAGCACCTGCTGCCGCCGCGGCCGCGCAATTCGCACAAGGGCAGCTACGGCAGCGCCGGCATCGTCGGCGGTGCGCACGGCATGGGCGGCGCCGCACTGCTCGCCGGGCGCGCAGCACTGAAATGCGGCGCCGGACGCGTTTACGCCGGACTGCTCGCCGACGACATCCCGCCGCTCGATCCGCTGCAGCCGGAACTGATGCTGCGCACTGCGGACGGCGTGCTGCGCCTCGACCACCTGACTGCACTGGCCGTCGGCCCCGGCCTCGGCAACACACCGGACGCGCTGGAATATCTCGACTGGGCGCTTGAAAAAAACATTCCGCTGCTGCTCGATGCCGATGCGCTGAACATGATCGCGATGTTCGAGGCACAGAACACAAAGCTGAAACAAAGGACGGCGCCGACGATACTGACGCCGCATCCGGCGGAGGCCGCGCGCCTGCTGGCCTGCAGCGTGGATGAGGTGCAGCACGATCGCGTCGGTGCTGCGCTGCGGCTCGCAACGGAATTCAATGCCGGCACGGTACTCAAGGGCGCGGGCAGCATCTGCGCCTGGCCCGACGGCCATTGGGCGATCAACACTTCAGGCAACCCCGGCATGGCCGCCGCGGGCATGGGCGATGTGCTGACCGGCATCATCACGGCGCTGCTGGCGCAGGGTGTCGATGAACGCCACGCACTGACTGCGGCCGTCTACCTGCACGGCGCCGCGGCAGACCGGCTGGTTGAAAACGGCACAGGGCCGATCGGCCTGACGGCCGGTGAAGTCATCGATGCGGCGAGGATCCTGCTGAACCGGGGCTGAACCTGCTACGCGGCCAGCGTACGCACCAGAAAAATTCCCAGCAGCGTCATCGCCAGCGACCCCAGCAGGTGGCCGCCGATCAGCAGCATCGCCCAGCCGTAACGCGATGCCTGCAGCAGCATCACTGCCTCCAGAGAAAACGCCGAAAACGTGGTCAGGCTGCCGAGGAAGCCGGTGATGAAAAACAGGCGGTATTCGGCAGGCAGCGTCGCATGCTGCATGAACCACTCGAAGGCCGCGCCGATCAGGAAACCGCCGGCCAGGTTGGCGGCCAGCGTACCCATCGGCAATGCCGGAACGACGTGATTCAGCGCGGCAGACAGGCCCCAGCGCGACCACGCACCCAGCGCGGCACCGATGCCGACCGCGGCAAAGCTTGCGGCACTCATTACGGACGCCTCAGCCCGTGACCCCTATGTTCCAGGGCACATACTCGTAATCGCCCAGCCCCAGCAGTTCGCTCTTGGTTTTTTCACCGGAAGCGGTGCGCAGCATCAGATCGAAGATTTCCTGCGCCTTCTGCGACAGCGACTTGCTGCCGTCGAGTATTTCTCCGCAGTTGATGTCCATGTCCTCGGCAAGCTTGTTGTACATGGGCGTGTTGGTCGCGAGTTTGATCGACGGCACCGGCTTGGCGCCGAACATCGAGCCGCGTCCGGTGGTGAACATGATCATGTTGGCGCCGCCGGCAATCTGCCCGGTGGCCGAGGTCGGGTCGAAGCCGGGCGTGTCCATGAACACGAAGCCCTTCTCCTTCACCGGTTCGGCATAGCGGTACACCGCGTTCAGCGGACCGGTGCCGCCCTTCATCGACGAACCCAGCGATTTCTCGAAGATGTTGGCAAGGCCGCCATGCTGGTTGCCGGGGCTGACCACGCCGTTGATCTGGGTGTCGCGTCCTACCGTATAAACGTCCTTCCACCAGCGGATGCGCTCGATCAGCTTCTCGCCGACCTCTTTGGTCTTCGCACGCCGCGTCAGCGTGTGTTCGACGCCGTAGATTTCCGGCGTCTCCGACAGGATGTAGGTGCCGCCATGGCGCGCCAGCAGGTCCATCGCCGCGCCCAGCGCGGGATTGGCGGTGATCGACGAGAAGCCGTCGGAACCGCCGCACTGCAGGCCGATCATCAGGTGGCTCGCCGGCACGTGCTGGCGCGCGACCCGGTTCGCCTCCGGCAGCATTTCCTTCAGCGCGGCGATGCCGGCCTCGATGGTCTTGCGCGTGCCTCCGGTGTCCTGCATCACGAAAGTCCTGAGCCGGTCGCTGACTTCGAGCCCCTGCTCCTTCATCAGTCCCTTGATCTGGTTGCGCTCGCAGCCGAGGCCGACGATCAGTGCCCCGGCCAGGTTGGCATGTGTGGCGTAGCCTGCCATGGTCCGCCGCAGCAGGTCCATCGGCTCACCGGTCATTTCCATGCCGCAGCCGGTGCCGTGCGCGAAGGCACACACACCGTCGATGTTAGGATAATCCGCGAGCCGTTCCGGCGTGAAATATTCGGCGATCCGGTGCGCCACCGTCGCCGAGCAGTTCACCGAAGCCAGCACGCCGAGGTAATTGCGCGTCGCCACCTGGCCGTTTTTGCGCACAATGCCCATGAAGCTGGCGCGCTGCGCTTCCGGGATCATGTCCTCGGGCTTGTAGTCGCGGGCATAAGCGTAGTCGCGGTCGAACTCGCGGAATTCGAGGTTATGCGAATGCACGTAGGTGCCGGCCGGAATGTCGGCCGATGCGAAGCCGATGGTCACCGCGTACTTGAGTATCGGCTCGCCTTTTTTGATCGCGCGCGCAGCGATCTTGTGGCCGGCCGGGACCTGGCTTTTCGCAGTCAGGCCGCCCTCGATCTTCGTACCGATCGCGATGTCGCCGCGTGCGATCAGCACGTTGTCATTGTCGTGCAGCCGGATGACCGGCCCCGATGCGGGTTTGTCCTTGATGGTGATGACGCCGTCGTCCATGGCCTGCCTCCTGGGTACCAATCGTCATTTTATCGGGAATGTGTCTACACAACAAAACGGGGGAATCAGGCGTTCAGCGATTGCCCGTTCATCTACCGGCTTGCGGCCACGGCTGTCCGCACCTTGAATTCATCAACGGTTTCATCGACGCGCTGGAACACTCCGCCCTCGTCGACAATCCGCCGGATCAGATTCTCCAGCATCATGATGCGGTGACCACGCCCGATAATGAACGGATGACAGGTGTAGGTCAGCACCCCCCAGTCCATGGTCTGCTTCATATAAAGAAAATCCTGTATCCAGTTATCCAGCACATCATTGGCATTCTGCAGACCCTGGCGGATATTGGCGTCCGTGCGCACAAACTCGAAATGCGGCGAATCGTCCGTGGACCAGTGTATGGGCATCTCCAGAATCGGGCTTGGTTTTCCGAAATCCGCCGGATTCTCCATGCCGATGCGGTCGCCCTGGCGCGCATAATACGGCGTGTAATCGTCGCCCATCATGCTGCTGTCGTAATCGAAACCGTGTTTCAGCATCAACTCAATCGAATGCGGCGACAGATCCCACGACGGTGAGCGGTAACCGCGTGCGGTTCTCCCGGTGATACGTTTGATGGCCTCATTGCCGCGCACCAGCTCCATTTCCTCCTGCTCCTTTGTCAGGCTTGCCGGCGGACGATGTGTCCAGCCATGATGTCCGATTTCATGGCCTGCTTCCGTCACTTTGGCGACCGCCTCCGGGAACGTCTCTATGGTGTGGCCCGGCACGTACCACGTTGTGCGTATGCCGTACTTCGCAAACAATGCAATCAGCCGCGGCGCGCCGACGCGCGGCCCGAACTCGCCGCGGGACCGCCAGCTGGCCGACGTCTGTCCACGGGCTATGAATCCGGAAATCGCGTCAAAATCAAAGGTCAGGCAGACAATGTGCTTGCTCATTTTTTGCCGCAAATGATATTAATGGAACAATCCGTACGCGGAAGGAATCTACAACCGGCGATGTGCGGCGCACCTCCCCGCACGTTATGCGCTGTTCGTGTTTTCGATGAGTACGCAAACGATTATAGCGACATCTTACTTTTTTCACTCCCACCCATAATCCACATCATGACCGCACATCTCGTCCAGAACTGGAATGTCAGGAAACCCGTTGCCAGCAGCCGCGGTGGCATCGTCGCCTCGCAAAACCGAATCGCCAGTGAAGCCGGTGCTCGGATCCTCGCTGCCGGTGGCAACGCGGTCGATGCCGCTGTCGCAACAGGCTTTGCGCTGGCGGCGGTGGAGCCTTGGAACAGCGGACTGGGCGGTGTCGGGTTCATGCTGGTTTATCTCGCCAGGGAAAATCGGGTCCGGGTGGTTGATTTTGGCCCGATTTCGCCGGGCAAACTGAACCCTGCCGATTATCCGCTGACCGGCGGCACCACCACCGACCTGTTTACCTGGCCCACGGTGCAGGACGACCGCAACGTGCATGGCCCGATGTCCATCGCCATTCCCGGCCATGTTGACGGTTTAAGCACGGCGCTGGAGAAATTCGGCACCATGCCTTTTGGTGAATTGATGCAGCCTGCCATCCGTCTTGCCGACCAAGGCATCGCTGTCGACTGGTTTCTCACACTCAAAGTGGCCACCATGGCCAGGGAACTGGCGCGTTATTCGGCTACCCGAGACATCTGGCTTCCTGGCGGTTTTCCCCCAGTAACGGCGCAGGGGGCGCCGCTGCAAAGGCTCAAACTCAAGGGTCTCGCCGCAACGATGCGCAGGCTGGTGGATGCCGGACCGAGGGATTTTTATGATGGCGAAATTGCGGACGGCATTATTCGCGACCTGCAAGCCATGGGCGGCAACCTGTCGGCCGCCGATCTGCGGAATTTCCATGCCCGCATCGTCGATCCGATTGAAACCGAATACGGAGGCGCACAGCTTGCCCTGGCACCGCAACTCACCGCTGGACCAACCATGCTGCGCGCACTCGCCCCGTTGCGCGATCTCCAGTTCCAGCAGGGAAACCCCGGCACAGAAGCATTTGTCGCCTATGCGGCGGCCCTGCGCGATGCCTATGCAGAACGGCTGAGCACCATGGGAGAAAGCAGCGACCGGCGCGATCCCTCGACGACTACGCACCTCAATGTCATCGACCGGGACGGCAATATGGTGGCGCTCACGCAGACGCTGTTGTCTGTTTTTGGCTCGAAGGTGGTACTCCCTTCCAGCGGCGTACTGATGAACAACGGGGTCATGTGGTTCGATCCCCGCCCGGAATCCCCGAACTGTCTCGCACCGGGAAAACGCGCGTTATCCAACATGTGCCCGGTCATCGCCCGGCGTGACGGCAAACCGTGGTTTGCCATCGGTGCATCCGGCGGCCGCAAGATCCTGCCCGCGGTATACCAGATCAGTTCCTTCCTCATCGATCACGGCATGACGCTGGAAGAGGCTTTCCATCAACCCCGCATCGATGCCAGCGGCGGCGAAACGGTTGGTGTCGATCCGCGCCATTCCACCTCAACACTCTCGGCGTTGAGCGAAAAATTTCCCGTCAACCTGACAGAACTGGTGGTTTATCCCACGAACTTTGCATGCCCCAGCGCGGTGCTGCGTGACCCGAAATCGGGCGAACATCAAGGCATTTCGGACGTCATGTCCCCGTGGTCTGGTGCAATAGCGGCATCCTGATCGCGATGGCACCCAAATTTCCAGGAGATCATTCATGAAAACACTGTCGAAACTGTTGATTTTTTTTCTGCTCTCCGCAAATATTGCCGCGCTCGAAGCTGCAGAGAATTACCCCGAGAGACCTGTCCGGCTGGTCGTTCCTTTCGCGCCGGGAGGACCCATGGACATCCTGTCACGCGCACTGGCCACGAAAATGGCAACCAGCCTCGGCCGGCAATTCGTTGTGGACAACCGCGGAGGAGGAAGCGGCTCCATCGGGGCTGAAATAGTTTCGCGGTCCGCGCCTGACGGTCATACCCTTCTTGCCGGGCACAGTGGCACGCACGTCGTGAATGTCAGCATGTTCAAAAAACTGCCTTACGATCCGATCCGCGATTTTTCCCCGATCACTTTGACTGCAACCCTGCCGATGGCGCTCCTGGTACATCCTTCCGTACCGGCCGACTCGGTAAAAGCGCTTGTCACACTGGCAAAATCCAGGCCCGGGGAGTTGAACTACGCTACTGCAAGCAGCGGAGGTCCCACGCACATGTCTGCCGTGCTGTTGGCGTCAGCAGCCAACATCAACATCGTTCACATCCCGTACAACGGCAACGCGCCCGCACTAAATGACCTGATTGCCGGAAGGGTCCAGATCATGTTCAGCAACCTGCTGACCTCGTCACCGCTTGCGAAATCGGGAAAACTCAGGATGCTCGCTGTAACGACGGCCAAACGAAGCCGGCAGGCACCCGACCTGCCAACCATCGCGGAATCAGGCCTGCCGGGCTATGACTACACGCCGTGGTTTGCAATGTTCGCACCGGCCTCGACGCCCCGCCCTCTCGTGCACCTGCTTAATTCGGAAATCGTCAAAGCCATCGAATCTCCGGACATGCAGCAACAATTCAGCAAGCAGGCCATAGACCTGACCACCAGCACCCCGGAAGCGCTGGAGAAACTCATCCGCAGCGAAATTCCGAAATGGCGCAAAATCGTCAGGGACTCCGGCGCCAGTGTGGGTTGAGCCGGATTCAGCGCAGGCTTGCAAGCAAAATGCGGCAAATGGAGTCGTCTGATCAGACTCATCGGACGACGGCATAAAATGCTGTTCCCGAACGGCCCGGATCCCAGCATCGGATTTTTTGCATACAGCTGTTCGGCGGATCCGCTACGGAGAACTGCACCGGTGAACGTGCCATTTCGCACCCACGCCGTATCGTGGCATGTGCTTTACGGGTCGC
>JBFWOE010000157.1:0-7009 GCA_050250695.1 Burkholderiales bacterium | reverse complement strand
GCTGGTGGCTTCGGGCGGTACGTTCATCGTTACCGATACGCAGAAAATCCAGACCGATGTATTCGGTCATCATGGGGAACTGAAGACCGGGGCGCTGAAAGTCGGCGACAAGGTCGAGGCACGCGTTGACATGGAATTGCGCCGGCGCACGATGCGCAACCATTCGGTGACGCACCTGATGCACAAGGCCCTGCGCGAGGTGCTGGGGCCGCATGTGCAGCAGAAGGGTTCGCTGGTCGATGCCGACAAGACGCGTTTCGATTTTTCAAACGACAGGCCCCTGACCGCGGAGGAGATCCGCCAGGTGGAGGTGCGCGTCAACGCCGAGATCATGCAGAACACGGCAACCCGCGCCCGCATCCTGCCGATCGAGGAGGCGAAGAAGGCGGGGGCGGTGATGCTGTTCGGCGAGAAATACGGTGACGAGGTGCGTGTGCTCGACATCGGCAGTTCGCGCGAATTCTGCGGTGGAACTCACGTCGAGCGCACCGGCGACATCGGCGTGTTCAAACTCTATTCCGAAGGCGGCGTGGCTGCCGGGGTGCGCCGGGTCGAAGCCACGACTGGTGGTACTGCGCTGGCGATGATAGACAGCCAGCTCGGTGAGTTCTACGAGGTCGCGAAGCAGCTGCGCGCCCAGCCCGGTGCAGGCAGCGTGCACAAGGCGTTGCAGAACCTGATCGATGAAAAGAAAACCCTGGAGAAGGAAATCGCCCGCCTGCGCTCGAAACTGGCATCCGGACAGGGCGGCGACCTGTCTGCGCAGGCGATGGACGTCAAGGGCGCCAAAGTACTGGCGGCTGCCATTGACGGCGCCGACGCCAAGTCCCTGCGCGAAGCCATGGATCAGCTGAAGGGCAAGCTGAAAAGTGCGGCGATCGTGCTGGCCAGCAGCGAGGGCGGCAAGGTCATGCTGATCGCCGGTGTCACAACTGATCTGACCGGCAAGGTCAAGGCCGGCGAGCTCGTCAACCATGTTGCGCAACAGGTCGGCGGCAAGGGCGGCGGCAGGCCGGATATGGCGCAGGCCGGTGGTACGGATCCCGCCAAATTGCCCGAGGCGCTGGCGTCGGTCAAAGCCTGGGTCGAGGCGAAGCTGTAATGCGGTTCCGGCATGCGGTCGCTGCTGCGGGACTGGCGATGCTCGCCGGGTTCACGGCTGTCGTTCACGCCCAGCCGGGCGCAGTCATCGACGCGACGACCGCCGCCGGCGAGAAAGTGCGCCTGTTGCCCAACGGCCGCTGGGAATTCGTGGATGCGCAGAAGGCGGCTGCGGCAAAAACGGTGGCTGATCAATATCCCGAAAACAGGCTGCGGCCGCAGGACGCCCAGGGGTGCATGTTTGGCATCGGCCGCTGCATCATGCCCGGCGACAAGGATTACAACCGCGGTACGCTGAATCCGGCGAAACGCTGATCAGAACGGCAGCGTCGCCCCGGGTTTGACGGCGAGCAGTGCCCTGCGAAATTCCGCCTGGATTTTTTCAAGGGCTTCCGTGGTGTCGGCTTCGAAACGCAGTACGATGACCGGCGTGGTGTTCGAGGGCCGGGCGAGGCCGAAGCCATCGGCGTATTCGACGCGCAGGCCGTCGATGGTGATCACTTCACGGGCGCCGTCGAAACGCGCACTTTTCTGCAGCGTTTCCATCAGCGCGTAGTTTTCGCCCTCGGCGAGCGGCCATTGCAGTTCCGGCGTGCTGATCGAGTCAGGCAAGGCCTCGAGCACCGCACCGGGGTCGGCGCTGCGGCTGAGGATTTCGAGCAGCCGCGCACCCGCGTAGAGCCCGTCGTCGAAACCGTACCAGCGTTCCTTGAAGAAAATGTGGCCGCTCATTTCGCCGGCCAGCGGCGCACCGGATTCCTTGAGTTTTTTCTTGATGAACGAGTGCCCGGTTTTCCACATCACCGGCCGCCCGCCGTGTTTGCTGATCCAGCCGAAAAGGTGGCGGGTGCATTTGACATCGAAAATGACTTCGCTGCCGGGCATGCGCGACAGCACGTCGGCCGCGAACAGCATCAGCTGTCGGTCGGGATAGATGATCCTGCCGGATCTGGTGACCACGCCCAGACGGTCGCCGTCGCCGTCGAAGGCGAGTCCGAGTTCGGCATCGCCTTTTTTCAGGGCGGCAATCAGGTCCTCAAGGTTGTGCGGCTGCGATGGATCGGGGTGGTGGTTGGGGAAAGAACCATCGACTTCGCAGTACAGTTCTTCGACGCTGCAACCCAGGCGGCGATACAGTTCCGGCGCGGTGGCGCCGGCGACGCCGTTGCCGCAGTCGACGGCGATGCGCATGGTGCGTGCCAGTTTGAGGGTGGTGGTGATGCGTTCGAGATACGCCGCGCGGATGTCGTGGGTACGGTAGCCGCCGTTGCCGGAAGCGAGATTGCTGCCGGTGATGCGCGCGCGCAGCGCCTGGATGGCGTCACCGGCCAGTGTATCGCCCGCGAGCATCATTTTAAGACCGTTGTACTGCGGCGGATTGTGCGACCCGGTGACCATCACGCCGGACAGCGTGCCCAGTTCGTGCGCGGCGAAATAGAGCATGGGTGTTGCCACCTGGCCGACATCAATGACATCGACGCCGCTGGCCCGCAGGCCGCGCGCCAGTGCCGCCGCCAGATCAGGCCCCGAATTGCGGCCGTCGCGGCCGATGACCACGCTGTTCCGCCCGCGCGCCCGCGCTTCGCTGCCGATGGCGCGGCCTATAGTTTCGGTACCGGCGACCGTCAGTGTGTCGCCGACGATTCCGCGGATGTCATAGGCCTTGAAAATTGCTGCCGGAGGGTGGCTGGAGGGCTGCATAAAAATATCAATAAAAACAATATGTTGCGTATTGTATCATCCTGCAGCCAGAAATTCGAGCACCGTCCGCGGCATCCAGGTGAAAGATCCCCGGGCATCCGGGAATCCGACATGACCGCCCTCGTCGGGAAAAGCCGGGGTGATCGCGGAAGAAAGCTCATGCGGCGCAGGCAATGCGGCATCAGGCAGGAAAGGATCGTTGCGCGCGTTGAGCAGCAGTGCCGGCACGGTGATACGCGCGAGGTGTGGCTTGCTGCTGGCGCGGGTGTAGTAGTCGTCGACGCCGTTGAAACCGTGCAGCCTGGAGGTAATCAGGTCGTCGAATTCCCGCAGCGTGCGGGTGGCACCCAGTCTCGCGGGATCGAACAGTCCGGGATGGCGCGCCAGCTTGGCCAGTGATTTGCGCTTCATCGTGGCCAGGAAGTTCCGGGTGTAGAGCATGTTGAAGCCGCGTTCCAGCGCATAACCCGCGGCCATCAGGTCGACTGGAGCAGAAATCGCCGCGGCGCGGTCGACGACAGCGCGCGCCGCGTCACCCTGTTCGCCCAGCCATTTCAGCAGCGCGTTGCCCCCTAGCGAGACGCCGGCGGCGAACAGTGCGTCGCCGGCACATTGCGCGCGCAGGCGGCGCAGGATCCAGTCAATTTCGGTGCTGTCGCCGGAGTGGTAGGCGCGCGGCAGGCGGTTGATCTCGCCGCTGCAGCCGCGGAAATGCGCCACCACGCCCCGCCAGCCGCGACGAACCGCGTTGTCCATCAGCGCCCGCGCGTAATGGCTGTTCGAACTGCCTTCCAGTCCGTGAAACAGCACCAGCAACGGCCGCCCGCCATCCTCAATCCTCATTCCGCAATCCCGGGGTTCCGTCCAGTCGAGGTCGATGAAGTCGCCGTCAGGGGTGTCCCAGCGTACGCGGCGCCAGTGGATCCGCGGACGCGGTGCGAGCATTGCCGGATACAGGGTCTGCAGGTTGCCGCCCGGAAGCCAGAACGGTGCGCGGTATGCAGTGGACGAAGCGGGCATGTGCGGAGTTTAAGCGTTTTGCGCTGCCGGTTTACGCCGGCTGTACACCCGTGCCACAATCGTACGCGTGCGTGATCCTGCACCGAGTCAATAACCAGAACAGGGAGACAGCATCATGGATGAACCCGTGGCACAGACCCCGAGTACCGACGACCGCAACCTCGCTATGCTGGCCCACCTGCTGGGCATCGTTTCCGGATTTGTCGGCGCGCTGATCATTTGGCTGATCAAGAAGGACCAGTCGCCTTTCGTTGATGAGCAGGGCAAGGAGGCGCTGAATTTCCAGATCACCGTGCTGATCGGCTTTGTCGGTTCGTGGATACTGATGTTCGTGCTGATCGGCATGCTGCTGATGCCGCTGCTGCTGATCGCCAACCTGGTGCTCTGCATACTCGCAGCAGTCGCGGTGTCCAAGGGTGAGCATTACCGGTATCCGGTGTCCATCCGCCTGCTGAAATAACCGCGGCGACGGACGCAAAAAAAGAGCCCTGCGGGGCTCTTTTTTTGCTGCGCGACGTCGTTTCAGTGTTTGTATGACGGATCTACGCGATCCAGCTTGCGCAGCAGCGCAGGCCATTCGAGCAGGCCGAAGCGGCGGCGTACACCGGGCAGCATCAGGTTGTTGGTGTACTGGACGACTTCCTGTGGAGGCAGCTGCAGCTCGGTGTTGCAAGACAGCGCCATCACCTGCAACTGGCAGGCGCGCTCCAGCCGGTACATGTTGTTGAAACATTCGGGGATGCTGGCGCCGGTGGTCAGCAGGCCATGGTTGCGCAGCACCATGGCTTCGCGGTTGCCGAGGTTCTGCACCAGGCGTTCGCGTTCTTCGAGGCGCAGCGCGACGCCTTCGTAATCGTGGTAGGCGATGTCGAGGAAACGCATTGATGACTGCGCGATCGGCATGATGCCGCATTTCATCGCCGACACCGCCATGCCGGCCAGGGTGTGGGTGTGGATGATGCACTCGACGTCGTGGCGTGCGGCATGCACTGCGCTGTGGATCACGAATCCGGCCTGATTGACGCCGTAATCGGTGGCGTTGAACAGCACGTTGCCTTCGAGGTCGATCTTCAGCATCGACGAGGCGGTCATTTCCTCGTAGAGCATGCCGTAGGGGTTGATCAGGAACTGGTCGTGGGTGCCGGGTACGCGCACCGAGATGTGGTTGGCGACCATTTCCACCATGCCGAATTCCGCCATCAGGCGGTAGCAGGCGGCTAGGTCGACGCGTGCCTGCCATTCCTCCTTGCTGACCTGTTCGCGGACCGGTTTGTTGAGGTTGATGGCGGGTGCGTTCATGGCGTGACTCCTTGTCTGGTACCAGCGCTGGATTCTACGCCCGGAACTGCCGGGCGCAAGGATGGATGCTCACAGTCTGGAACATGGTGACCGTGATCAGGGTTTTGCGTAGACGCCGGCGCTGCCGCCGGCAAGTTTGCCGAAGACAGCGCCGGAGGTGAGGCCGGTGCCGCCGGGGTAGTTGTGATAGAACAGGCCTCCGACCATTTCACCGGCGGCGTAGAGGCCTGGGATCGGTTTGCCGGCGGTGTCTTCGACATTGCCTTCCTGGTTGATCTTGACGCCGCCGAAGGTGAAGGTCACACCGCAGGTCACCGCGTAGGCTTCGAAGGGCGGCTGCTCGATGGTCAGCGCCCAGTTCGACTTGTTGATTTTCAGGCCTTCGGTGCGGCGGCCGTCCTTCACCGTCAGGTTGAACGGCACGTCGGTGCGCACCGCCTTGTTGTAGGCGGCGATTTCGCGCAGGCAGGCTTCTGCGTTGACGCCGTCGAGCTTCTTTACCAGTTCTTCCAGCGTCTCGGCTCGAACCTTGGTGACCTGCCTGATGCGGTACTCGTCGCGCAGCAGCGGGATCGACTGCGCGTCGAAGATCTGCCACGCGAACATGCCCGGCTGGTTCAGTACCACGGCGCCGTACTTGGCATAGGTGTAGTTGCGGATGTCCGCACCCTCGTCGACAAAACGTTCGCCGTTGGCGTTGATCATGATGCCGATCGGGTAGCTGTGTTTCTGGAAGTTGTCGCCGACGGCGAGGTCGCCGAAGGCCGGCGCGTTCATGTCCCAGCCCACAGCGTGGCAGCCCGACCAGTGGCCGTAGGGCAGTGCCCCGGCTTCGAGTGCCATGCGGATGCCGGCGCCGGTGTTGAAGCGGGTGCCGCGCACTTTCGCCAGGTCCCAGCCGGCGCCGAGGTAACGCGTGCGCATTTCGGCGTTGGATTCGAAGCCGCCGCAGGCCAATACGACGGCCTTGCAGCGTATCTCGACGTTTTTGCCTTTGTGTTTGGCTTTGACGCCGATCACGGTGCCATTGTCATCGGTGATCAGTCCGGTGGCCGGGGTTTCGTAAAAAATGGTGATGCCTTCGCGTTCGCAGGCCTTGTGTTCGTTTTCAACGAGGCCGGGGCCGCCGCCCCAGGTTTCCGCAGCGAGACCGCCGAAGAACTTGAACTTGCCGCCGACTTTCATTGCCTGGCGGCCGAAGCTGGCCTGGAATCTGACGCCCTTTTTGCGCATCCATGTCAGGGTTTCGAGGCTGCGCGAGATCAGTATTTCGCAGAGATCGGGATCGGTGCGGTACTGGGTGATGCGGCCCATGTCGTCATAGAACTGGTCGGCGGTGTAGGTGCCGAAATCGGAGTTCCTGATCTCGTCTTCGGTGAGGTCGGGAACGATCTGTTTCAGATCCTCGGCGCCATTGAACTGCACGCGCATCGCGCCGGCGGTGTAGCGGCTGTTGCCGCCGCATTCCTCGATCGGTGCCGCTTCCAGCATGATTACGCGGCCGCCGGACTCGCGTGCGGCGAGGGCGGCGCAGGCGGCGGCATTGCCGGCGCCGACGACGATGACATCAGGGTAGCCGAATATCGAAGTGCTCATCAGTTTTCTCTTGAAATTTTGATAAAAACAGGTGCCTGTGTATCAGCGGTCTATGCCCGCCGGGCGTGAATCGTCACCCGACAGCAGGGAATAGTTCACCGCGCGGCCCACGCCCTGGCGGAAACCCTCGAGGCGCAGCACCTGGCCCGGTGCGATGTTGGCGAGATTCACGTCACGGCCGAAGTCACGAAGCATCTGCACGTGCTGCTGTGGAAAGCGGTAGGGGTCTGCCTCGATCACCACGTGGTCGAACCAGTCCTGCGCGCACAGCGCCTTCAGGCTCTGCGGCGCG
>JBFWOE010000156.1:0-7044 GCA_050250695.1 Burkholderiales bacterium | reverse complement strand
GCGCCGCTGTCGGCTACAATCGGCCCATCCCCTTTCACCGCAGGTCCATCCCGTGAAAATCACCGCCGTCACCTCCTTCGTCATCCGCAAACCGCTGGTCATCAAGGGCGAACCGCCGACCGTCAGCGGCCAGGCGCGCACCGCGATGGAAACGCTGCTGGTGCGCGTCGATACCGACGCCGGCGTCACCGGCTGGGGCGAAGGTTTCGGACACCGCGTATGGCCGGCGACGCGCACCGCGCTCGACCGCATGATCGCGCCGCAGCTGATCGGCCGCGACCCGACCGCGATCGTTGCGCTGATGCACGAACTCGCGCGCGCCGTGCACGGCGCCGGGCGCAGCGGCCCGGCAATGTACGCCCTCTCGGCGATAGACATCGCACTGTGGGACATCGCCGGCAAGGTCGCGAACCTGCCGCTCTACCGCCTGCTCGGCGGCAGCCCGCGCGCCGACCTGCCCGCCTATGCCAGCCTCTTGCGTTACGGCAAGACCCCGGCGATGGAACCGCGCATCGCCGAAGCGCTGGAGCGCGGCTACAAACTGATCAAGATCCACGAGATCGTGCCCGACATCATCCGCGCCGCGCGCCGCGCCGCCGGCGACGGCATCCCGCTGATGGTCGACTGCAACTGCCCGTGGACGGTGGCACAGGCAATTTCGATCTGCCGCGAACTTCGTGAGCAGAATCTCGAATGGATCGAGGAACCGGTGTGGCCACCGGAAGACCACGCCGGCCTCGCGCGGGTGCGCGCCGAAGGCGGCATCGCAGTGGCCGGCGGCGAGAACGTCGGCAGCGCCAACGAATTCCACCGCCTGTTCGAACGCCGATCGCTGGATGTCGCGCAGCCCAGCATCACCAAGGTCGGCGGCGTCACTGAAATGATGAAAGTGTTCGCGCTGGGCGAAGCGCACGGCGTGCGCGTGGTGCCGCATTCGGCGTACTTCGGACCGGGACTGCTGGCCTCGATCCACGCCTGCGCCGCGCAGGCGCGCGAAGTGTGGGTTGAACGTTTCTACTGCGATTTCAACGAAACGCCGTTCGGCGAGGCGATCAATCCGCAGAACGGCCGCATCGCGATACCGCAGGGGCCGGGACTGGGCGTAGATCCCGATCCGGCGCTGCTAAAAAAACTCGCCGTCGATGAATGATTACAGGTATTTGTTTTTATTGATATTTTTGTAAATCAGCGATTCGCCGCAAAACAATAAAACATCCCCGCACCGCCCGAAGCCCGCAGGTTGTCCTGACTGCATCCGCGCGAGGGATGCGATGAATTCCACGAACGCGACGGTTCATCGTCGCGCAGGCCCCAGCGGTCGTGATGGCCGACGATCGCCGAACCTGCGCCGCTTTTGGTCCAGTTGCCGCAGGTGGTGTCCTTGTCGCTGACCATCGCACGCCCGTCGGGTGTCGAGCCGGTGAGGATGTCATGCGTGTTCGGCGACTCGAGGCGGCCGTTGATCATCATCCCTTTCTCGTTCAATGCGGTCATGCGGTTGATGCCGTTGATGTCGTGCAGTTCGTCGACATTGCGCGCCACCAGCCGGCCTTCCGCGGTGTACCACGGCCCCTTGCCGATGCGGTCACGGGCATGAACGGCCGGTGTATTGCCGCTCGCGGTGGTGCTCAGGTAGGCGCGCCAGGTTTTTTTGCCGTGTCCCACGGCAGCCGCCAGTTGCTGGCAATGACGGTCGGCGCCGGCCAACCCGCCGAGGTCGGCCCCTTTGCCCGGACCCGCACTGGTGATGAAAAACGACATCTCCGGTGCAATCTTCTGCGTCTGCGCAGATACGCCCGACGCCAGCAGTACGACTGAAGCGGCAACGCTTAAACGGAACAGGTTCATGGAATCCTCCGGCGCAATCGGAATGGTGCGCGTGCGGCACAAACACCGCGGCAACGCGGAATATTCCGCACCGGCACTTCAAATTGACATTTATCGAACAGCGCGAAATCGCGGCCGCAAAACCGGCGGCCCGGGTGTCAGCCCGCACTCCCGGCGACGCATGAACGAATGCGCCAGGTCAGGCCCTGACCCTCACCCTCGAGCTGGGTCGCATGGCGTTCGGTGGCACGTGCGAACAGCCGCTCAAAATCGGCGTCGGAAAATTCGCGCCCGACGCCGAGCAGCACGCCGTCGAGCCGCGCCACCGTCGGCAGATCGGCGTTGCTCCAGATCATGGCGTAATGCTGGTGGAATTCGATCCTGGGCATCCGCGTGATGCGCGTGAATTCGAGCCCGGTGAGGTAATGCACCCTGCGCCTGTGTTCGACGGACCAGCCGCTGGCCACGCGCACCGAGACGATGCACTCGCGCTCGACCGCCGCCGCTGCGGGCAGCGCCGCCGGCCACAACATCATCAGGATCATCCACTGCCGCAGGATACGCATCGCCGTCCGCCTTCGGGGCGCACACGCGGCCCCATGCGGGATTTACGGCAAGCAGCGGCTGAAACTGTAGTGGAATTACTCCAGCAGCAGGTTCGGACGCCCGAGCTGCAGCAGCACGCCGAGTTCGTCGGCGAACGTCCAGGTGCCGGTGATCTCGCCGCTGTCGTTGAAATTGAGGATGGACACCGCGTTGACGCCCATCTTCGCGCCGGTGGGTGCGATGCCGCAGAACGGTCCGCCGTGGGTGCCGCCGACGTTGAAGCGCATCCACACCTGCCGCCCCTCGGCGAGCAGCACGTCGATGCCGTAACGGCGGTCGGAGAACGCGGCGTCGAGGTTCAGTTCGCCGTGGCCGTGTTTCAGGCTGAACTCGCGCGTGTGCCGGAAACCGTGGCGCAGGTTGCGGTGGCCGGCGGCGAGTCCCTCCTTCGCCTGCGTCGACAGCCGCGTGCGCGCGGCGGTGAGCCGGTTGCGGTCCTGCGCGGTCTGCACGGTATTCTTGATCTGCTCCTTCAGCTTTTTGACGAAGGTCGCCGCATCTTCGGTCTTGGGCAGGGCCGGCGGCGCCAGCTTGCCGTCGGCGCGCGGCGGCAGCTTCGCGCCCAGCTGCCGCAGCAGCTCGGCCTCGTCCATCATGAACCAGCCCTCTACCATCTGGCCGTTGACGATGCGCAGCAGCGCGACTTCATAAACATCGACGCGTTTGCCGGTGGGCGGAATGCCGAAAAAATTGCCGGTGTGGGTACCGGTGACGCGGAACAGCAGCCCGACGCGGTCGCCGTCGGCGATCACCTGCTCGATGACATCGACGCGGTCGGGAAACGCCGCGCGCAGATAGAGCGCCGGATGCGGCCAGCCCTGGTCGCGCGCATTGGCGGCGAGATGCAGGTTGCCGCCGCGCACGCGATCATAGTTCGGCGCCAGCACCTCCTTCTCGACCTGCGGCATCTCCGGCTTGCCCTGCGTCTGCTTGAAACGCAGCGCGATCTCGACGTTGCGGGCCTGTTCGCCGGTGCGGTTGGGGTTGGCGTGGTTCATTTTGATCAACAAAGACCTCTATTTTTTGGGAATAACATACTGCTCGTAGTCGATTGGAATACCGAATTTCTGCTTAAGAAAAGAAATGTACACAGCGGCTTCTTGAGTAATCGGCAAGAGAGAAATAATTATCAGTCGATCAACACTTTTGCCAACTCCATTCCAATAGGCATATTCGAGAAGTTGCGGCAGCGCCTGGCGAACACATGCTTTTACCGACGACGCGGTCTTGATCTCATAAAACCAACAAAACGAATCCGTTTTTACAACGAGGTCGATTGATGTGCCTTGCCCAGCGCTAACTTCGGTACCTACATGACTTTCTCCATACCGCTTCACGAGATCTGCATACAAGTGATCTTGAATCTCATTGTGCAGGAGCGTCGCCTTAGACCCAGCCTTTCCGGGTATCACCGAAACAACCCCAATCTTCTTTTTGTTGTGCCCCGGTCGAAAAACAAATGCAGCAGCAGAAGGGTCATCATTTGCGTTAAAAAAGAAATCTGGATCCTCAATTTCACCGTGATTGCCCTCTGGTGCAGTCAAAGTTCCTGTGGCAATCCAACCTCTAAACTCAACCTCCGTTGCGCCAAATACTTCATGAACTTGATTTTTTAATAACTCATCCTGAAATGAAGTTTTATTTGTCCAGCCAACTGCTTTGAGCCGAACTGCTAGCAACTCAGAGACGAGTTTGTTAAGCCCTTCGATGTAAAACATCCTACGAAGGTCATATTTAACATACGATTTTGAATGTCCGGTGCTATACCCGAGTTCTTCAAGAATATGGGCAAAGTTTGTGTAGGCCTTGCCATCAATATTTTTTCCCCGCTTGATCGTTCCCGCGAAGGGTCTCCTATCCGCGCTTTTTTTCATGGCTTGAATTAAATCGCCATGACTAAAAATAATTGCGACCAATACCAGCGCATCTATGGCTTCAGGACCGAGTTTTTGCGCCTTCTCCCAGACTTCGGGAATCAGCCCTTTTTCATTGGCCGCGAGCGTCTTCTTAGCCTGCGCCAAATTGATATCGATTCCTTGTTCAGTGTCTAAGTGCCTTAGTACTTCGTCTTTCGGATACTTTTTCAGCAAAGCAGCGACTTTGTGTGCCCCGTGCTTAGTGAGCGACACCTTGAGTTTTGTCAAATCAGCCATTTACGCCCCGCTGTCGATTTGGGAATGAATCGTAGCACTCTGGAATTCAGGACTTGACTAGTGGCGCAATTGCGCGGTTTAATACAATGTATAGACATTGAATAGACAATGCCCTCAGATGGAAAAAGATGCCCAATTTGCTTTTCGCGTCGAAGCGGCACTACGTGAAGAGTTTGTGCGGACGTGCAAAAGCATTGATCGACCAGCAGGACAAGTTCTCCGTGAATTCATGCGTGAATTTGTCAGTGAACAGGTTCAAGCACCACTATTTCAAGAACCAATTGCTCGTTACAAAGTAAATTCCAACCGGAAAAGCCAAGGAAACTCATGAACACTTCGGCAGACTTTCTTAAGTGCTGCAACGGAACAAAATTCCGCACGATACTTGCCGATCCTCCGTGGCAATTTCAAAACAAGACCGGCAAGATTGCTCCAGAACATAAACGCCTTAACCGCTATGGCACCATGACTCTTAACGACATCCTTGCATTACCTGTCGAAAAAATCACAGAAGAAGTCGCTCATCTATATCTTTGGGTTCCTAACGCTTTGCTACCTGAGGGCTTGCAGGTAATGAAAGCATGGGGGTTTCGTTACAAATCAAACATTGTGTGGCACAAGGTACGAAAGGATGGCGGCCCTGATGGTCGAGGCGTTGGGTTTTATGTTCGCAATACAACAGAGTTGCTCTTATTTGGAATCAAAGGAAAGAACGCGCGAACGCTTGCACCTGGCCGCAGCCAAGTAAACATCATGCGAACAATGAAGCGTGAACACAGTCGAAAACCAGACGAGCAATACTCAATCATTGAAGCATGCAGTCCTGGCCCATTTTTAGAAATGTTCGCACGAGGCACTCAACCTGGCTGGAAAGCCTGGGGTAATGAATCGGTAGACTACGCGCCGACTTGGCCCACTTACTCTAATCATTCTGCTTCAATTCTACCGAGCCTCTCTGCGCAAGCAGTCGATAAATAAAACCAGTATCAAGCCGTTACTTATTTCGATTTATCCGCGACCTTCCCTCGCGCCAACACCCCACCCCCCACCAGCACCGCCGCAATAATCCAGAACACCGCCGCCACCCCCAGCGCCGCGCCGATCGAACCGAAGAGCATCGGCCCGCCCACGCGCACCAGGTTGTTGCCGGTGAGGCGCAGGCCCAGCGTCTGGCCGGAGCGGCCTTCGGCGGAGCTGGCGTACATCAGGATCACGGTGAGCGGGATGCCTATGCCCATGCCCAGCCCGAAGATGAATGCGGTCGCACCCAGCACGTAGCCGTTGGGCGCGAAGGGCACCAGCGCGAATCCCGCGGCGCCGGTGAAAAACACCCACGCCAGCAGGCGTTCTCCGGAATATTTTTCGACCAGCCGCGCGAGGAACAGGCGCACCACGAAGGCGGCAATGGCCAGCGTCGCCAGCACGCCGCCGATCGCCGAGGCCGAGAGGTTGATCGAGTGGCCGTAGATCGGCACGAAAAACTGGAACAGGTCGTAACCCAGCTGCACCAGACCACTGGTGATCAGCATGCGCCACACCGCGGCGTCGAGCAGCGCGCGCGGCGCGGCGTCGGTGGTTTTGGGTCTGGGTTTCGGCCCGGGCAGGTGGCGCCCCAGCGTCAGCAGCAGCACGATGACGATCACCGACACCCCGGCGGTGATCAGGCAGGCCCAGGCGTGGCCGACGCTGTCGATCGAGAATCCGGCGAGCAGCGGGCCGACGAAGCTGGTGGTCGCGCCGGCGAGGCTGAAATTGGCGAAGTTGCGCGCACGGTACTTGGGTTCGCTGAGGCCACCGACGATGTTCTGCAGCGTGACATGGAAAAACGCCAGCGCGAGGCCGTTCAGCGCCGCCGCAACGTAGAGCATCCACAGGTGGCGGAAAAAATACGGCAGCACCAGCGACACCATGGCGAAGGCCGCGGCAAGGAGCAGGATGCCGCGCGCGCCCCTGCGGTCGGCAAGCGCGCCGATCGGCCATGACAGCAGCAGCGGAAACAGGAACAGCAGGCCGCCGAGCACACCGACCTCGGTGGCGGAGGCGCCGAGGTCGAGTGCATACAGCGTCAGCAGCACGCGCGTGGAATTGGCGCCGGTGAAATTGAAAAAAGTCAGCGCGAGGGTGAGGTAGATCGGCACGGCGTTGCGGATTCCGCTGGTGGTTCAGGATTCAGAAACGGGCTTTTCCCCGCTCGCGGGGAAAAGCGGAATGCAGGGCAGTCGCGGCAAGACTACTTCTGCACCGCCGGCCGCGCGGCATTGGTGAACACGAAATTGTCGTAGCCCATCTCGGCGACGCGGAACCA
Organism: Burkholderiales bacterium; assembly: GCA_050250695.1. Classification (GTDB taxonomy): domain Bacteria; phylum Pseudomonadota; class Gammaproteobacteria; order Burkholderiales; family SG8-41. The sequence goes on along the minus strand of JBFWOE010000156.1, from coordinate 153 downwards.
CAGGAACTGGTCGTTGCGGAATTTCAGCCAGTCGCCGTAGATGCGTTTGAAGTGCGGGCTCTTCGCGGCGGCTTCGTCGTAGAGTTCGAACGCCGCTTTCTGTGCCGCGGCCATCACGTCCTTCGGAAACTGGCGCAGCTGCGCGCCGCCGCC
>JBFWOE010000155.1:0-7069 GCA_050250695.1 Burkholderiales bacterium | reverse complement strand
GTATTCCATGCCGGGCCGGCTGGTCCAGACATTCTTGCAGGTCACCGAACAGGTGTGGCAGCCGATGCACTTGTCCAGGTTCAGCACCATGCCGATTTGCGCGCGTACTCTCATGACACTTCTCCGTGTGCCTGGACAGGGCGTATCAGTTCATCCGCGACCGGGGTATCCAGCCAGTCGATGCGGGCCATCTTGCGCACCACGACAAACTCGTCGCGGTTGGTGCCTATGGTTCCGTAATAATTGAAACCGTAGCTTTGCTGCGCATAGCCGCCGATCATGTGCGTGGGCTTGAGCACGATGCGCGTCACCGAGTTGTGAATGCCGCCGCGCGCACCGGTGATCTCGGACCCCGGGGTATTCACGATCTTTTCCTGCGCGTGGTACATCATCACCATACCGGGGTTGACGCGCTGGCTGACCACCGCCCGCGCCGCGATGGCGCCGTTGATGTTGAACAGTTCTATCCAGTCGTTGTCGATGATGCCTGCGCGTTTCGCATCGTCTTCGGAAATCCAGACGCACGGCCCGCCGCGGCTCAACGTGAGCATCAGCAGGTTGTCGGTGTAAGTGGAGTGGATGCCCCACTTCTGGTGCGGCGTGATGAAATTGAGCAGGATTTCCGGGTTGCCGTTGCCCTTCACGCCGTGTATGCCGGCGGTAGTCTTCAGGTCCACCGGCGGACGGTAGCTGGCCAGGCTTTCGCCGAACGCGCGCATCCACGGATGGTCCATGTAGAACTGCTGACGGCCGGTCAGCGTGCGCCACGGTATCAATTCATGCACGTTGGTATAGCCGGCATTGTAGGAAACTGTCTCGCTTTCGATGCCGCTCCAGGTCGGCGAGGAGATGATTTTCCTGGGTTGCGCCTGGATGTCGCGAAAGCGGATCTTCTCGTCTTCGCGGTGGATCGCCAGGTGCGTGTGATCGCGCCCGGTCTGCCTGCCCAGCGCCGACCAGGCCTTCACGGCGACATGGCCGTTGGTTTCCGGGGCCAGTTGCAATACGACTTCGCAGGCATCGATGTCGGTTTCGATCTTCGGCATGCCGCGGGTCACACCGTCGGCGGTGACGATGCCGTTGAGCTCGCCGAGCTGCGTGACTTCGTCCTGGGTATTCCAGCCTATGCCCTTGCCGGCATTGCCCAGCTTGTTCATCAACGGGCCCAGCGCGGTGAAGCGCCTGTAGACATTGGGATAATCGCGCTCGACCACCGTCATCTGCGGCGCCGTCCTGCCCGGGATCAGTTCGACCTCGCCGCGTTTCCAGTCCTTCACGTCCAGGGCCTGTGCCAGCTCGGCCGGCGAGTCGTGCATCAGCGGGGTCAGCACCAGTTCCTTTTCCACGCCCAGGTGGCCGACGCAGACCTCGCTGAATTTTTTCGCGAATCCCTTGTAGATGTCCCAGTCGCTGCGTGACTGCCAGGCCGGATCCACCGCCGTGGACAGCGGGTGGATGAACGGGTGCATGTCGCTGGTATTGAGGTCGTTCTTTTCATACCAGGTCGCCGTGGGCAGCACGATGTCCGAATACAGGCAGGTCGTGCTCATGCGGAAATCCAGCGTCACCAGCAGGTCGAGCTTGCCCTTCGGGGCCTCCTCGTGCCAAACCACCTCGACGGGTTTCGCATCGTCCGCACCCAGGTCCTTGCCCTGGACGCCGTGGCTGGTGCCCAGCAGATGCTTGAGGAAATACTCGTGCCCCTTGCCGCTGGAACCGAGCAGATTGGAACGCCACACGAACAGGTTGCGCGGCCAGTTGTCAGGATGGTCCGGGTCCTCGCAGCTCATCTGCAGCGAGCCGTCCTTCAACGCCCTGACCGCGTAGTCCTTGGGATCAACCCCCGCCGCCTGCGCATCGCGCACCACCTGCAGCGGGTTGGTCTTCAGCTGCGGGGCCGAAGGCAGCCAGCCCATGCGTTCGGCACGAACGTTGTAGTCGATCATGCTGCCGCTGTACAGCTTTTTGTCAGCCAGCGGCGACAGCACTTCCTCCATGCCCAGCTTTTCGTAACGCCACTGGTCGGTATGGGCATAGAAAAAACTGGTGCTGTTCTGCTGGCGCGGAGGACGTATCCAGTCCAGCGCGAAGGCCAGCGCGGTCCAACCGGTCTGCGGCCGCAGTTTTTCCTGGCCGACGTAGTGCGCCCAGCCGCCCCCGCTCTTGCCGATGCAGCCGCACATCATCAGCATGTTTATGATGCCGCGGTAATTCATGTCGCTGTGGTACCAGTGGTTCATTGCCGCGCCGATGATGACCATGGAGCGGCCCTCGGTCTTCTCGGCGTTTTCGGCAAACTGGCGGGCGACCGCGATTACCTGGTCGCGCGGCGTTCCGGTGATGCGCTCCTGCCATGCCGGCGTGTAGGGTGTGTCGTCGTTGTAGCTTTCGGCCGCCAGTTCACCGGGCAGTCCGCGCGCAATGCCGTAGTTGGCCGCCTGCAGGTCAAATACCGTTGCAACCGGCACTTCCCCGGCCCTGCCCAGCGCAAGGCGCTGCACCGGCACCGTGCGCACCAGCACGTCGGCATTTTCACCACCCAGCGCATTGTTGCGGAAATGTTCACTGACGATGCCGCCGAAGTAGGGAAAACCGACCCTGGCGGTTTCGCCATTCTGCTGCGCCCCCTCCAGCAGCGACAGCCTGAGTTTGACGTCCGCGCCCTGCTGCGCATCCTTCGCCTCCAGGTTCCACTGCCCCTGGTCGGCACGGCCGTCGGGACCCCAGCGGAAACCTATGGCGCCATTGGGCAGCACCACCTTGCCGTGCTCATCCAAAGCCACCGTTTTCCATTCCGGGTTGTTGGCCTGACCCAGCTGTCCGTCGAAATCGGATGCACGCACATAACGGTCGGGCACCATCACCTTGTCGCCGTTGGGCAGGATGTGCTCCTTCAGCATCACCAGCATCGGCAGGTCGGTATAACGGCGCGCATAGTCATCGAAGTACGCACTGCGCCTGTTGAAATAGAATTCCTTGAGAATCACATGCCCCATGGCCATGGCCACGGCGGCGTCGGTGCCCTGCTTGGGATGCATCCAGATGTCGGCAAGTTTGGCGACTTCGGAATAGTCGGGCGTGACCGCCACGGTCTTGGTGCCCTTGTAACGGACTTCGGTGAAAAAATGCGCGTCCGGAGTGCGCGTCTGCGGCACGTTGGAACCCCAGGCAATGATGAAGCCGGAGTTGTACCAGTCGGCGGACTCCGGCACGTCGGTCTGCTCGCCCCAGACCTGCGGGCTGGCCGGCGGCAGATCGCAGTACCAGTCGTAGAAACTCATGCACACGCCGCCGATCAGGCTCAGGTAACGGCTGCCGGCGGCATAACTCACCATCGACATCGCCGGTATCGGCGAGAAACCGATCACGCGGTCCGGGCCGTGTTTCTTGATGGTATGGACATTGGCGGCAGCGATGATTTCGTTGACTTCATCCCAGCTCGAGCGCACGAAACCGCCGAGGCCGCGAACGCCCTGGTAGTCGCGCCGTGCTTCATCCGACCCGACTATCGACGCCCAGGCTTCCACCGGGGCCAGGTCCTGCCGCGCCTTGCGCCAGCGCTTCAGCAAACGGCCGCGCACCATCGGGTGTTTGACCCTGTTGGCGCTGTAGAGGTACCAGCTGTAGCTGGCGCCCCGCGCACAGCCGCGCGGTTCATGGTTGGGCATGTCCCAGCGCGTGCGCGGATAGTCGGTCTGCTGGGTTTCCCAGGTGACGATGCCGCCCTTGACGTAGATCTTCCACGAGCACGAACCCGTGCAGTTCACGCCGTGCGTGGAACGCACGATCTTGTCGTGCGCCCAGCGGTTGCGGTAGGCGTCCTCCCAGGTGCGGTCTTCCCCCGTGACTACACCGTGGCCGTCGGAGAAGGACTCCCGCGGTTGGGAGAAATAGGTCAGGCGGTCGAGAAAGTGACTCATGTGTTTTCCCTTTAGGATACCTGCAACGAATGCTGAAACACCGGCGAACGCAGCACGATGCCCGCATCAAGTAATAAATTACGCTTCGTGCCACGCCTTTTCAACACGGCATCTCGGCGCGCTTGCACGCACACTACCATCAAGCCGCGACGATTCGTCATGCAAAAAATGATCATAGGGAATGCGTTCAATGCGAGCTTGATCCATATCAAACCCCCTTCTTTGCGCAACCATTTACTGTCCGCGTGGAATTCAGTCTGCCACCCCGCGGGCGTGTACCGACGTATACAGGGCTTCATGGTAATCCGTTCTACGGTCTTCTTACTCCGGGAGCCAAAATCTCCGCCCGCCGAACTTCAGTGATATACATGATTATGAGCGAAACCCACGTGATTCCGTAGAGCAGCATGAAGGCGCTGGAGCGCACGCCGATCAGATCCACTAACGCGCCGAAAATTATCGGCAGCAGAAACCCGCCCAGCCCACCTACCATTCCGACGATGCCGCTGACGACCCCCATGTTGGCCGGAAACTCGACAGCCACATACTTGAACGTCGAGGCCATGCCAAACGCGAAAGCCGCCCCCATGATAAACAACAGTGGGGTGAACACCCACGGATTCAGCGCGATCCTAAAAGTCTTCGGTCCGGTGACCGTATGAACTACCAAGTCCGTTTGCGGGTAGGACAACAGAAACAGGCAAACCCAGGCCACCCACAGCACCCACCAAGTGACCGAGTGAGCACCGAATTTATCCGATAGCCACCCACCTGCGGCCCGAAGCAGGCCCGCCGGCAACGAAAAACAGATGGCAAGAAATGCAGCGCTTCGGAGGTCGAGGCCGTACTCCTGCGTATAGTAGCGCGTCATCCAAAGTGAAAGTCCTGTGAAACCACCGAACACGATGGAGTAGTACTGACAGTATTTCCAAACGCGCGGATCGCGCAGGATCTTCAGTTGCGCGAGCAGTGGCACACGCTTTTTCGGGTCGGCACCCGGATCAGGATAGCTGAAGAACCAGAAGATTACGGCCGTGACAAGGATCACGACCGCATACACCTGAGGCACCTTCTGCCAGCCCCACGTAGAAATAATCAGCGGCGCTACGAACATGTTGAGTGCGGCGCCCGTGGTGCCGGCCCCGAATATGCCCATGGCAAACCCTCGATTCTTAGCGTCGAAGAAACGGGCGACGTAGGGCATTCCGACCGAGAACGAGGCTCCAACGATCCCCAACGCGAGTCCTAGCGAGAGAAAATGCCAGAACTCGGTCGCGCAGGAAATCAGCCAGACCGGCGGGACAGAGATGATCAGCAGCAACAGCATCACAATACGGCCGCCGAAACGGTCGGCCCACATACCCATCGGCAGGCGCAGGAGCGCACCAGTCAACACTGGCGTCGCCGTCAACAACCCGAACTGCGTCTCGTTGAGATGAAGGTGTTCTTTTATGGGAATTCCGATCACACCCATCATCATCCACACCGCGAACGTCACGGTGAAGGCCAGAGTGCTGACGATCAGGGCCGATATGCTTTGCTTGTACTTGTGTTGGGGCGAGATCATGTCATTCACCTTCTTTCCGGATTACCGCCAAGTTATGCTTGGGCGCGTCGCTGCAGGTTGTTCCATGTCGAACCGATGTCCTCGCAATATTCTCATGATTCGAAAAACACGGATTGTAGTACCATGATCTTTTTTAAATTCGACCCGCTTCCGGTGCCGCGCCGACATGCCTGTCCCTACCACTCAGCGCAAAACCGGCCCATCGACCGAACAGGAAAACCCATCTGGCATCCCGGCCCAGAAGCCGGTCGATTCCCTGGCCAGCCGCATCGATGGGGAGATACGCCATCTCTATCCCGGTTATTTCGCGCTCGTCATGGCAACCGGCATCATATCCAATGCCGCGCTCTATCTGGGCCATCTGAATCTGTCGCATTTTCTGCTGGTCGTGAATCTCGTTGCCTTCCCATTGCTTCTACTCGTGTCAACGATACGCGGGGCACGATTCCGAAGCGAATTCTGGACGGACCTGACAAACCCCCGACTCGTGTTTTCTTTTTTCACGATCGTCGCCGCTGCCGATGTTTTCGGTTTACAACTCGTGCTGCGTGGTTATGTGGAACCGGCCACCATACTCTGGCTGTTTGCCCTGACGGTCTGGACATTGCTCGGTTATCTGAGTTTCAGCGTACTCACATTCGTTAACACAGAAAGTGGCGCCGACCTTGTCCACGGCGGTTGGCTGATCGCCATTGTCGGCACCGAGTCGCTCGTGTTACTTGGTGCCCAACTGGCGCCGCACTTCGGAGCGTACGCACCACTGACGTTTGTGACGATTTATGCACTGTGGGGAATCGGAATCGTTTTCTACGGTGTCTTCATTACCTTGTTTAGTTACCGCCTGTTCTTCCTGCGTGTCAAGCCGGGCGACATCACGCCGCTTTTCTGGGTCGTGATGGGTGCGGCGGCGATCGCCACCAATGCTGGGTCTACACTCATCCTGACCGACCCCGGCATGCCGTTCCTGCTCGCCCTGCGCCCGTTCCTTGACGGAACGACGCTGATCCTGTGGGCGTGGAGCACTTGGTGGATACCGCTGCTAGTAATCTTCGGCATCTGGAAATACATCGTACAACGGGATCCGATCGCCTATCACGCGATGTTCTGGAGCATGGTGTTTCCACTCGGCATGTATACGCTCGCAACCTATCGCCTTTCGCTGGCAGCTGATTTCTCTCCGCTACAGTGGATCCCGCGCGTCATGATCTGGGTCGCTTTCGGTGCATGGGTGCTGACCATGATAGGCACGCTGCGAGCACTCTGGCGGGTGTTGCGCGCGCCCGCGCCATAAACCAATACTCGCCATGAACGACTTATCCGCCGCGTCCATGAACAGGACGGTCGGAAGCGCCAGAGTTCAGTCACCCGGAAAATCAGCCAGGGAGAAAATACACCGAACAGCATCAATATGAAGAAAACGATGTGTCCACCGAAGCGATCAGTCGCCGCCCCCCCAATGGCAGACCCGTCAGCAAGCCCGCAAAAACCGGCGTCGTCACGGATTGGGTTTCGTTAAGCCAGAGGACCTGCTTGTTGGAAATGCCGATGACCGCAAACATCATCCAAATCATGAAACAAACCG
>JBFWOE010000154.1:0-7284 GCA_050250695.1 Burkholderiales bacterium | reverse complement strand
CACATCGACCACAAGAAGTGCCTGGTCGCACCCTATATCTAGACGGACCGCCATGCTCGAAATCGAACTCGACGGCAAGCTGATGGAAGTGCCCGAAGGCAGCACGATCATGGATGCCGCCAACCGGGCGGGCACCTACGTGCCGCACTTCTGCTACCACAAGAAGCTGTCGATTGCCGCCAACTGCCGCATGTGCCTGGTGCAGGTGGAGAAGGCGCCCAAGCCGCTGCCGGCCTGCGCGACGCCGGTCACCAACGGCATGAAGGTGTGGACGCATTCGGACGGCGCGGTCAACGCCCAGAAGGGCGTGATGGAGTTCCTGCTGATCAACCATCCGCTCGACTGTCCGATCTGCGACCAGGGCGGCGAATGCCAGCTGCAGGATCTCGCGGTGGGTTACGGCGCCAGCGGTTCGCGCTACCAGGAAGACAAACGCGTGGTCGCCAACAAGAACCTGGGTCCGTTGATCTCGACGGACATGACGCGCTGCATCCACTGCACGCGCTGCGTGCGTTTCGGCCAGGAAATCGCCGGCATCATGGAACTGGGCATGATCGGCCGCGGCGAACATTCGGAAATCATCACTTTCGTCGGCAAGACCGTCGATTCCGAGCTGTCGGGCAACGCCATCGACCTCTGCCCGGTGGGCGCGCTGACCTCAAAACCCTTCCGTTACAGCGCCCGCACCTGGGAGCTGACGCGCAAACCCTCGGTCAGCCCGCACTGCGGCCTCGGCTCCAACCTGACTCTGCAGGTGAAGCAGAACCGGGTGATGCGCGCATTGCCGCGCGAGAACGAAGCCATCAACGAGTGCTGGCTGTCGGACAAGGACCGCTTCTCCTACGAAGCGCTGAATTCGGAAAAACGCCTGGCGAAGCCGATGCTGAAGAAGGACGGCGTCTGGCAGGAAACCGACTGGCCGGTGGCGCTGGAATTCGTGGCGCAGGAACTGCAGCGCATCAAGGCCGCGCATGGCGCGGCGGCGATCGGCGCGCTGGCGGCGCCGCAGCAGACGCTGGAAGAGCTGCACCTGCTGCAGAAACTGTTGCGCGGTTTCGGCTCGGGCAACGTCGATTTCCGGCTGCGCCAGGGCGATTTCAGCAGCGACGGCAAACTCGCCGGCATTCCATGGCTGGGCATGAGCATCGCCGACTTCGCGCAGCTCGACCGCGTGCTGGTGGTCGGTTCGACGCTGCGCAAGGATCATCCGCTGCTGGCGCACCGCCTGCGCCAGGCGACGAAAAAACAGGCGCAGCTCAACCTGATCCATGCTGCAGATGACGACCTGCTGATGCGCGTCGCCAACAAGGCCATCGTCGCCCCGGCACTGCTGCCGCAGGTGCTGGCGCAGGTGGTGAAGGCCGCCGCCGAACTCAAGAATGCCGCGGTGCCGGAAGCGGTGCGTGGCGCGGTGGCCGCAATCACCGTCGACGATGCCGCGAAACGCATCGCGGCGAGCATGATCTCGGGTGAAAAACGCGGTGTGTTCCTCGGCAATTTCGCCCAGCATCATCCTGCCGCCACGGAACTGCATGCACTGGCGCAGGCCCTGGGCGAAATCCTCGGCTGCCCCTTCGGTTTCCTCGGCGAAGCGGCGAACAGTGTCGGCGGACATGTCGCCGGCTGTGTGCCGACCGGAAAGATTGCCGGCAAAAACGCCAGGCAGATGATCGAGGCGCCGCTGAAGGCCTACCTGCTGCTCGGCGCCGAACCCGAACTCGACATGGCCAATCCGCGCGCCGCGATGACGGCGATGAAACAGGCCGAACTGGTGGTGGCGCTGAGCCCGTTCCAGCACGGCGCGACCGAATACGCGCATGTGCTGCTGCCGATCGCACCATTTACCGAAACCGCGGGCACGTTCATCAATACCGAAGGCCGGGTGCAGACCTTCAATGGCGTGGTGCAGCCGCTGGGCGAGACGCGTCCGGCGTGGAAAGTGCTGCGCGTGCTCGGCAACCTGCTGGGACTGGCTGGTTTCGAACATGACGGCGCCGATGATGCGCAGCGCGAAGCGCTCCATGGCAAGGCTGAAATATTCAATAAAAACAATAACTTGAAATGCAACCTCACTTCGCTGGCCCCTGCTGCAACGGGTCTTTCCCGGATTGCCGAAGTGCCGATCTACGCCGCGGATGCGCTGGCGCGCCGCGCGCCCAGCCTGCAGAAGACCCGTGATGCGCAGCCGCCCGTGGCGACGCTGAACCGCGCACTGGCCGACAGGCTGGGTCTGCGCGACGGCGACTTCCTGCGCATCGAACAGGACGGCGGTGCGGCGGAACTGCCGTACGCCATCGATGACCGCCTGCCCGCGGATTGCGTGCGTGTCGCGCTGGCCCGTGCTGAAACCGCGGCGCTGGGTGCGGCGCAGGCGCCGCTGACGCTCGCGCGCGTGGCGCAGCAGCAGAAGGCGAGCGCGTGATGCTCGATACGCTGCTCGCCTATCCCCAGGAACTGCTCGGTCCGCTATGGCCCTCAGTTTGGTCAGTCGTGTGGACGCTGGTGAAAATCCTGGTGATCGTCGTGCCGCTGATGCTGTGCGTGGCCTACCTGACGCTGTGGGAACGCAAGATGATCGGCTTCATCCAGATCCGCATCGGCCCCAACCGCACCACCTTCTTCGGCATACCCTGGCTGGGCGGCTGGGCACAGCCGATCGCCGACGGCCTCAAGCTGCTGGTCAAGGAAATCATCGTGCCCACCGGCGCCAACCGTTTCCTGTTCGTGCTGGCGCCCATCATGGCGATCATGCCGGCGCTGGCGGCGTGGGCGGTGGTGCCGTTTTCGCCGGAACTGGTGCTGTCGAACATCGACGCCAGCCTGCTCTACCTGCTGGCGATGACCTCGCTCGGCGTCTACGGCGTGATCATCGCCGGCTGGGCCTCGAATTCGAAATACGCCTTCCTCGGCGCGCTGCGCTCGGCGGCCCAGATCGTGTCGTATGAAATCGCCATGGGCTTCGCGCTGGTCGGCGTGCTGATGGCGGCGCAGAGCCTGAACCTTGGCGAAATCGTCAAGGCGCAGCAGGGCGGGGCGGGTTTTCTCAACTGGTTCTGGATACCGCTGTTCCCGCTGTTCCTGACCTACGTGATCTCCGGCGTCGCCGAAACCAACCGCGCGCCCTTCGACGTCGCCGAGGGCGAATCGGAAATCGTCGCCGGTTTCCACGTCGAATATTCGGGCATGACCTTCGCGGTGTTTTTCCTCGCCGAATACGCCAACATGATCCTGATCTCGATGCTGACCGCGATCCTCTTCCTCGGCGGCTGGCTGTCGCCGTTCCCCGAGTCGTGGGGGCTGCTGGGCGCGCCGAACTTCGGCTGGCTGCTGCTGAAGGCGTTCTTCGTGGTGTCGTCCTTCCTCTGGTTCCGCGCCACCTTCCCGCGTTACCGCTACGACCAGATCATGCGCCTGGGCTGGAAGGTGTTCATCCCGGTGACGCTGGTGTGGATCGTGGTGCTCGGCGCCTGGATGCAGACGCCGCTGTGGATCTGGTGGAAATGATGGGGAGCCGCGCATGATCGCCCGCATACACCGCTTTTTCAGCACCTTCCTGCTGTTCGAACTGCTGAAGGGCATGGCGCTGACGGGCCGCTACCTGTTCGCGCGCAAGATCACGGTGCAGTTCCCCGAGGAAAAAACGCCGCAGAGCCCGCGTTTCCGCGGCCTGCATGCGCTGCGCCGTTATCCCAACGGCGAGGAACGCTGCATCGCCTGCAAACTGTGCGAGGCGGTGTGCCCGGCGCTGGCGATCACCATCGAGTCCGAGCAGCGCGACGACGGCACGCGCCGCACCACGCGTTACGACATCGACCTCACCAAGTGCATTTTCTGCGGCTTCTGCGAGGAATCCTGCCCGGTGGACTCGATCGTGGAAACCCGAATTTTCGAATACCACGGCGAGAAACGCGGCGACCTGATCTACACCAAGCCGATGCTGCTGGCGATCGGCGACGCCTACGAGGAACAGATCGCGAAGGACCGTGCCGCCGACGCGGCTTACCGGTAAACAACAATAATGACTTTCCAGGAATTCATTTTCTATTTCTTCGCGGCGATACTGGTGTTTGCCGCGCTGCGCGTGATTACCGCGAGGAATCCGGTGCATGCCGCGCTGTTCCTGGTGCTGGCCTTCTGCACGTCCGCCGGGCTGTGGATACAGCTGGAGGCCGAATTCCTCGGCATCGCGCTGGTGCTGGTCTATGTAGGCGCGGTGATGGTGCTGTTCCTGTTCGTGGTGATGATGCTCGACATCAACCTTGCGCGGCTGCGCGAGGGATTCTGGAGTTACCTGCCGGTGGGCGCGATCGTCGCGCTGCTTCTGGTCGCTGAAATGGCTCTGGTGCTGGCCGGGCCGTATTTCGGTCTCGACGAGGCGCCCCGCCCCGATCCCTCGCCCGCGGGCACCAGCAACACCAAGATGCTGGGCCGGCTGCTCTACACCGACTACGTCTATCCCTTTGAACTGGCGGCGGTGATCCTGCTGGTGGCGATCGTCGCTGCGATTGCGCTGACGTTGCGCCGGCGCAAACACGGCAAGTACATCGATCCGGGGCAGCAGGTGCTGGTGCGCCGCCAGGATCGCGTGCGCATGGTGTCGATGCCGGCGGAGAAAGGCGACGGCCAGTCATGATTTCCCTTTCCCAATACCTGGTGCTGGGCGCAATCCTGTTCGCGATCTCGGTGATCGGCATTTTCCTCAATCGCAAGAACGTGATCGTGCTGCTGATGGCGATCGAGCTGATGCTGCTGGCGGTGAACATGAACTTCATCGCCTTTTCGCATTTCCTCGGAGACATCGCCGGGCAGGTGTTCGTGTTCTTCATCCTGACCGTGGCCGCCGCCGAATCGGCGATCGGCCTGGCGATCCTGGTGGTGCTGTTCCGCAACCTGCGCACCATCGACGTCGAAGACCTAGACCGGCTGAAGGGCTGAACCGCGCATGACCGCGATGCAAAAACTCTATCTGCTGGTGCCGCTGGCGCCGCTCGCCGGCGCAATCATCGCCGGCCTGTTCGGCTGGCTGATCGGCCGCCGCGCCGCGCACGTGGTGACCATCCTCGGCATGGTGGTGTGCCTGGCCGCCTCGTTCCTGGTCTACCGCGACGTGATGGGCGGCAACCTGTTCAACGGACCGGTCTATACCTGGCTGGTGTCGGGCAACATCCGCTTCGAGATCGGCTTCCTGATCGACCCGCTGTCGGCGACCATGATGATGGTGGTGTCCTTCGTGTCGCTGATGGTGCACATCTACACCATCGGTTACATGGCCGACGACCCCGGTTACCAGCGTTTCTTCAGCTACATCTCGCTGTTCACCTTCTCGATGCTGATGCTGGTGATGAGCAACAACTTCATCCAGCTGTTCTTCGGCTGGGAGGCGGTGGGCCTGGTGTCGTACCTGCTGATCGGTTTCTGGTACACCCGGCCGACGGCGATCTACGCCAACCTCAAGGCCTTCCTGGTCAACCGCGTCGGTGACTTCGGCTTCCTGCTCGGCATCGCGCTGGTGCTGATGTACTTCGGCACGCTCGACTACGCCGCGGTGTTCGCCGGCGCCGGACGGCTCGCCGGCAACACCATCGAGATATTCCCCGGCGTGCAGTGGTCGTTGCTGACGGTGATCTGCATCCTGCTGTTCATCGGCGCGATGGGCAAGTCGGCGCAGTTCCCGCTGCACGTCTGGCTGCCCGATTCGATGGAAGGTCCGACGCCGATTTCGGCGCTGATCCACGCCGCTACCATGGTCACTGCCGGCATTTTCATGGTGGCGCGGATGTCGCCGCTCTACGAACTGTCGGAAACCGCACTGTCCTTCGTGCTGATCATCGGCGCCATCACCGCCTTCTTCATGGCGCTGATCGCCACAGTGCAGTACGACATCAAGCGCGTGGTGGCCTACTCGACGCTGTCGCAGCTGGGCTACATGACCATGGCGCTGGGGGCCTCGGCCTATTCGGCGGCGATATTCCACCTGTTCACCCATGCCTTCTTCAAGGCGGTGCTGTTCCTCGGCGCCGGCTCGGTGATCATCGCCATGCATCACCAGCAGGACATGCGCAAGATGGGCGGCCTCGCGAAGTACATGCCGATCACCTACATGACGGTGCTGATCGGCGCGCTGGCCAACGCCGGCCTGCCGCCGTTTGCCGGCTTCTTCTCCAAGGAGACCATCGTCGAAGCGATCCACCATGCGACGGTGCCAGGCGCCGGTTTTGCGTACGCGCTGGCGGTGGCCGGGGTGTTCGTCGGCGGCTTTTATTCCTTCCGCCTGGTGTTCTACGCCTTCCACGGCAAGGAACGTTTCGCCGATCCGCATGACCCGGATGCCAAGGCGGCGGATGCCGATGCCAGGGCTGCCGGCGGTCATGACGACCACGCCCATGATGATCACGGCCACGACGACCATGGCCACGGCCACGCGCCGCACGAGTCGCCGGCAGTGGTGTGGGTGCCGCTGGTGCTGCTGGCCATTCCGTCGGTGTGCGCCGGCTGGTTCATCGGCAGCTTCGTCTACGGCAGCTATTTCGGCAGTTCGATCACCGTCAATGCGGCACATCCGGCGCTTGCGGTGATGGCGAAGGAATTCCACGGCGTCATCGGCATGATGACCCACGCGCTGGGCACGCTGCCGTTCTGGCTGGCGGTGGGCGGCGCTGCAACCGCCTGGTTCATCTACATCGTGCGTCCGGACCTGCCCGCGGTGCTGCGCCGCAAGTGGGGCGTGCTGGTGACGATCCTGATGGAGAAATACGGTTTCGACCGTTTCAACGACTGGTTCTTCGCCGGCGGCGCGCGTGCGCTGGGCACGGGGCTGTGGAAGGGCGGCGACGTCGCGGTGATCGACAACGTGATGGTCAACGGCTCGGCGCGGCTGGTCGGCTGGGTCGCCGCGGTGGTGCGCCACGTGCAGTCAGGCTACATCTATCACTACGCCTTTGCGATGATCGTTGGCATATTGCTGCTGCTGACGATGATCTACAGCGGCTAAAACACGGCTGAAACTGAAGAAAAACAACTGAGATGCAGGAATTACCCTTACTGAGCCTTGCCATCTGGGCGCCGATCATCGCCGGCGTGGCGGTGCTGTTCACCGGCGACGACCGCAATGCGCCCGCGGCGCGGGTGATCGCGCTGCTCGGCGCGCTGATCGGTTTTGCCGTCACCATCCCGCTCTACACCGGCTTCAACCTGCAGCAGGGCGGCTTCCAGTTCGTCCATTTCCGGCCCTGGATCGAGTCCTTCAACGTTAACTACCACCTCGGCATCGACGGCATTTCGCTG
>JBFWOE010000153.1:0-7351 GCA_050250695.1 Burkholderiales bacterium | reverse complement strand
CCTCCCCCCCGGGGTGTGGGGTTGGGGGTGAGGGAGGAAGAGGGAGATTTTTCCATGATGGAATTCCAAAGATTTTCCAGAACAGCCTCGGTTTGTTGCAGCACCTCGTTATTCCAGAAACGAATGACCGTGATTCCCAGGCTACGCAATACCGCGGTGCGTGCCTCGTCCTTGATCTGTGTTTCTTGATGCTGCCCGCCATCCAGCTCGACGGCGAGCTTCAATTCATGGCAATAAAAATCGAGGATGAATTTCTTGCTGCCGGCTTCAACGGGATGCTGTCGCCTGAACTTGGCACCGGTGAATCGCCGGTCACGCAGCAGATGCCATATCAACTGTTCGGCATCGGTTTGCTCGAGCCGCAGCTTCCGTGCGAAGGCGAGCAGGTCTTCCGGCATCGGGGCGTGCTTGGGTCTTTTTCCCTCACCCCCGGCCCCTCTCCCGGGGGGAGAGGGGAGAACACCGTGCGCTTGCGACGATTCCCGCGAGGATGCGCTGTTTTGCCCCCTTCTCCCATCGGGAGAAGGGCCGGGGATGAGGGAGGCGGGTTTGGTTGCCTGCAGGTTTTCCTTGTTGGCTTCGACCAGTGCGTTGATTTGTTTGGGATCGATGCGGGTCATCAGGTGCTGGTAAGGTTTGATGGCGTGTCCCGCCGGCAAATGCTCCCACGCGTGTTCCCATTTCAGTTCGGGAATGTTGAGCATAGATTCAACGTTTGCGGCGAGAACTGGAAGCACGGGTTTGAGGTATAGCGTCAGATCACGGAATAGCGCAAGGGCGGTCGAGCATACGGAATGCAGTTCGTCGTTTTTCTGGGGCGACCTCGCCATTTCCCAGGGTTTCCTGGCATCGACATACTGGTTGGCTTGATCAGCGAGTTGCATGATTTTGCGCAATGCTTTGCCGTACTCGCGCTGCTCGTAATATCCGGCGATCTCACCTGATGCAGACGAAAAATCGTACTCAATATCAGTGGAAAAATCAGGCTTTTCGAGCTTGCCGTCAAAACGTTTTGAAATAAAGCCTGCGCAACGGCTCGCGATGTTGACGTATTTGCCCACCAGGTCACTGTTCACCCGCGCCACGAAGTCATCGAGATTCATGTCGATGTCTTCCATCGTCGAATTCAGCTTGGCGGCATAGTAATAACGCAGCCATTCCGGATTCAGTCCCTGCTGGATGTAGCTCTCGGCGGTGATGAAAGTACCGCGCGACTTCGACATCTTTTCGCCGTTCACCGTCAGGAAGCCGTGGGCGTAGACCTTGGAGGGTGTGCGGAAGCCGGCGTACTGCAGCATTGCCGGCCAGAATAGCGCGTGAAAATAGAGGATGTCCTTGCCGATGAAGTGCACCAGTTCGGTGTCGCTGCCCGGTTTGAGGAAGGCGTCGGCGTCGATGTTTTTTCCAGCGGCTTTCTGCCGGTTGACGTAATTCATGAAACTGCCGAAATAACCCACCGGCGCGTCCAGCCAGACGTAGAAGAACTTTTTGCCGTCGGTGCCGGGTATTGCGAAGCCGAAGTAGGGCGCGTCGCGCGAGATGTCCCAGTCGTTGAGTCCCGAGGCGAACCATTCCGCCATCTTGTTCGCGGCCTCGGGTTGCAGCGTGCCGGAGCGTGTCCATTGCTGGAGGAATTCAGCGCAGTCGCCGAGCTTGAAGAAGTAGTGCTCCGACGATTTGCGCACCGGCGCGGCGCCGGAGACGGTGGAGTAGGGGTTCTTCAGGTCGGTGGGCGCGTAGGTCGCGCCGCAGACTTCGCAGGAGTCGCCGTACTGGTCTTTCGCGCCGCATTTCGGGCATTCGCCCTTGATGTAGCGGTCGGGCAGGAACATGTTCTTTACCGGGTCGTAGAACTGCTCGACGTCGCGGCGCGCGATGAGTTTTGCGGAGTTCAGCCGTTTGTAGAACTCCTCCGACAGTTCGCGCGTCTCACCGGAGTGGGTGCTGTGGTAGTTGTCGAAACTGATGCCGAAGGCGTCGAAGTCGCGCTTGTGTTCTTTCCACACGCGTTCGATCAGCTGTTCCGGCGTGATGCCCTCGGCGTCGGCGCGCAGCATGATAGGCGTGCCGTGGGTGTCGTCGGCGCCGACATAGTGCACTTCGTGGCCCTGCATGCGCTGGAAACGCACCCAGATGTCGCACTGGATGTATTCGACCAGGTGGCCGAGATGGATCGCGCCGTTGGCATACGGCAGCGCGGAGGTGACCAGGATGCGGCGTGGCGACATGGATGAGGTTTCTGAGGGTGAAGCTAAAGGATTGAATTATAACAACTAACCATGGACGCTTAGCCCGTGCCGGAGCCGTCGTCCGGCGCCTGCAGCGGTGGCGGGCAAAAAAACCTTTGCCGACATGGGGTTGTGGTTGGTTGGCCGGTGCGATGTCGCTACAATCGCGGGCTCACCACGCAATCCGACGGGACCCGCAACATGGCCATCACCGAGCAGGACGTACAGACCGCGCTGAAACAGCTCACCGATCCGAATACGAAGACCGATTACGTCACCGGCAAGGCGGCGAAAAACATCAAGGTCGAGGGCAACAACGTGTCGCTCGACGTGCTGCTGGGTTATCCGGCGAAAAGCCAGCTCGAGCCGATCCGCAAGCAGGTCGCGGACAAGCTGAAAACCCTGCCCGGCATCGGCAACGTCAAGGTCAACGTCAGCATGAAGATCGTGCCACACGCGGTGCAGCGCGGTGTGAAACTGGTTCCCGGCGTCAAGAACATCATTGCCGTGGCTTCGGGCAAGGGTGGCGTGGGCAAGAGCACCACCGCGGTGAACCTGGCGCTGGCGCTGGCCGCCGAGGGCGCTTCCGTCGGCGTGCTCGATGCCGACATCTACGGTCCGTCGCAGCCGATGATGCTGGGCATCACCGGCCGGCCTGAATCGAAGGACGGCAAGTCGCTGGAACCGATGGAGGCCCATGGCCTGCAGGCGATGTCGATCGGTTTCCTGATCGACACCGAGACGCCGATGGTGTGGCGCGGCCCGATGGTGACCCAGGCACTGGAACAACTGGTCAATGAAACCAAATGGCGCGACATCGATTATCTCGTGGTCGACCTGCCACCGGGCACCGGCGACATCCAGCTGACGCTGGCGCAACGGGTGCCGGTCACCGGCGCGGTGATTGTCACCACGCCGCAGGACATAGCGCTGATCGACGCGCGCAAGGGCTTGAAAATGTTCGAAAAGGTCGGCATTCCCATTCTCGGCATCGTCGAAAACATGACACTGCACATCTGCTCGAAGTGCGGCCACGAGGAACACATTTTCGGCGAAGGCGGCGGCGTCCGCATGGGCGCCGATTACAACGTCGAGCTGCTGGGGGCGCTGCCGCTGGACATCAATATCCGCAAGCAGGCTGATTCCGGCAAGCCGACGGTGGTGACCGACCCGGACGGCCGCATTGCCGAGATCTACCGCCAGATCGCGCGCCGCGTCGCGGTCAAGATCGCCGAGAAGCAGCAGGATCACTCGGCCGCCTTCCCCAAGATCGTCATCAAGAACACTTGAAACACGGCTGCGGCCGGTGGCTTGGTGAACGGCTTGCCGGTTCGTGCCGGCAGCTCGCGTCCACCGGGCTTGCGATGCCTGCAACAGGCCGCCGGCAGGCCCTTAAAAAGTCTTTGATTTCATGGCTTTCCGCCTTAACATACGCGCGATATGAGATTCCGCTTCCCGGTCATCATCATCGACGAGGACTTTCGCTCGGAGAATACGAGCGGGCTGGGCATCCGCGCGCTGGCCAAGGCGCTGGAAGACGAGGGCCTGGAAGTGCTGGGCGTCACCAGCTACGGCGACCTGTCGTCCTTTGCCCAGCAGCAGTCGCGCGCCTCGGCCTTCATCCTGTCGGTGGACGACGATGATTTTTCTGCGCAGGAGCTGGAATCGACCATCGGCGAGCTGCGCACTTTCGTCAAGGCGATCCGCTTCCGCAACGCCGACATCCCGATCTTCCTCTACGGCGAGACCCAGACTTCACGGCACATCCCGAACGACGTGCTGCGCGAGCTGCACGGTTTCATCCACATGTTCGAGGACACGCCGGAATTCGTCGCCCGCTACATCGTGCGCGAATCCAAGTCCTACCTCGACAGCCTGGCGCCGCCGTTTTTCCGCGCGCTGACGCATTACGCGCAGGACGGTTCGTATTCCTGGCACTGCCCCGGGCATTCCGGCGGCGTCGCCTTCCTGAAAAGCCCGGTGGGCCAGATGTTCCACCAGTTTTTCGGCGAGAACCTGCTGCGTGCCGACGTCTGTAACGCGGTCGACGAACTGGGCCAGCTGCTCGACCATTCCGGCCCGGTGGCGGCCTCGGAGCGCAACGCCGCGCGCATCTTCAACTGCGACCACCTGTTCTTCGTCACCAACGGCACCTCGACCTCGAACAAGATGGTGTGGCATTCGACGGTGGCGCCGGGCGACGTGGTGATCGTCGACCGCAACTGCCACGTCTCGATCCTGCACGCGATCACGATGACCGGCGCGGTGCCGGTGTTCCTGATGCCGACGCGCAACCACTTCGGCATCATCGGGCCGATCCCGCTGGAGGAATTCAGCTGGGAGAACATCGAGAAGAAGATCCGCGCCAATCCCTTCGCGGCCAAGGTGAAATCCAAGCCGCGCATCCTGACCATCACCCAGAGCACCTACGACGGCATCCTCTACAACGTCGACGCCATCAAGGAAAAACTCGACGGCAGGATCGACACGCTGCATTTCGACGAAGCCTGGCTGCCGCACGCGACCTTCCACAAGTTCTATCACGGCATGCACGCGATCGGCCGCAACCGGCCGCGCACGAAAGAGTCGGTGGTGTTTTCCACGCAGTCGACGCACAAGCTGCTGGCGGGTCTGTCGCAGGCCTCGCAGATCCTGGTGCAGGACAGCGAAACGCGCAAACTCAATTACGACACCTTCAACGAGTCGTACCTGATGCACACCTCGACCAGCCCGCAGTACGCGATCATCGCCTCCTGCGACGTCGCTGCGGCGATGATGGAGCCGCCGGGCGGCACCGCGCTGGTGGAGGAATCGATCATGGAGGCGCTCGATTTCCGGCGCGCCATGCGCAAGGTCGACGCCGAGTTCGGCAAGGACTGGTGGTTCAAGGTGTGGGGGCCGGAGCGCCTTGCCGCCGAGGGTGTGGGCAACCGCGACGACTGGATGCTGCGCCCCTCGGAGCGCTGGCACGGTTTCGGCAACCTGGCGCCGGACTTCAACATGCTCGATCCGATCAAGGCGACCGTGATCACCCCGGGCCTCGATGTCACCGGCAAGTTCGCGAAAAGCGGCATCCCGGCGGCAGTGGTCACCAAGTACCTCGCCGAACACGGCATTATCGTCGAGAAGACGGGCCTGTATTCCTTTTTCATCATGTTCACCATCGGCATTACCAAGGGCCGCTGGAACACCATGGTCACCGAGCTGCAGCAGTTCAAGGATGACTACGACAACAACCGGCCGCTGTGGCGCGTTCTGCCAGAGTTCCTCGCCGCGCATCCGCGTTACGAGAAGATCGGACTCAAGGACCTGTGCGAGCAGATCCACGGCGTCTACAAGGCCAACGATATCGCGCGCCTGACCACCGAGATGTACCTCTCGGACATGCAGCCGGCGATGCCGCCCGGCGAAGCCTGGGCACGGATGGCGCATCGCAAAATCGAGCGCGTCGAGATCGACAACCTGGAAGGGCGGGTGGCCAGTGTGCTGCTGACGCCTTATCCGCCGGGCATTCCGCTGCTGATCCCGGGAGAGCGTTTCAACGCCACCATCGTGCGTTTCCTGAAATTCGCGCGCATGTTCAACCAGCAGTTCCCCGGTTTCGATACCGACATCCACGGCCTGGTCACCGAAAACGGCGGCGGGCAGCTGCGGTATTTCGTGGATTGCGTCGCCGGCGATTGAGAAATATCCCAAGTATTTGTTTTTATTGATATTTTATAGTCGTCCTGGCGTGGTGTACGCAGCGGGACGATAAACGGGGGATCGGCATGCATCCGCTGGCGCATACGGCCATGCCATTCAGTGCATTGCCCGGCGTGGCCTGGCCCGCGGTGCCCGCTGCTGAAGGCGCGCGCATGCTGGCGATGCAGTTCCAGTTCGCGCAAAGCGAACGCTGGTCACCGGCGCGGTTGCGTACGGCGCAATTCTCGCAACTCACCATCCTGCTGCGACACGCACGCGAAACGGTGCCGTTTTATCGCGAGCGCCTTGCCGGCATCGACCTTGACCGCGGCCTGGACGATACGGCCTATACGCGCATCCCGCTGCTCAAGCGCAGCGACGTCCAGGATCATTTCGATGCGCTGGCCAGCCGCGCGGTGCCCCGCGATCACGGCCGGGTCCACGTCGGGGAATCCTCGGGTTCCACCGGTCGGCCGATCCGTTTCCTGCTGACCGAGCTGAATGAAATGTTCTGGCATGCCTTCACGCTGCGAGACCATCTCTGGCACCGCCGCGATTTCGCCGGCAAGCTCGCCGCCATCCGCGGCCGCGTCCAGCCCGGCGTCGCAGCGGGCTGGGGCGACTCCACAGACTCCGCGTTCCGGACCGGACCTGCAGTGATGTTCAACACCGATGCTTCGATGCAGGAACAGGCTGCATGGCTGATGCGCGAGGATCCCGAATACCTGATCAGCATTGCGGGCAACGCCCAGGCGCTGGCGCGCCACTGCGCGCGGGAGGAGCTGCGGCCGGCACGGTTGCGCGAGGTGCGCACCTACGGCGAAGCCCTGCATCCTGACGCGCGCGCCGAAATTCGCGCGGCATGGAACGTGCCAGTGGTCGACATGTACACCTGCCGGGAGGGCGGTTACCTCGCGCTGCAGTGCCCGCGGCACGAGCACTACCATGTGCAGGCGGAAGGCGTGTACCTGGAACTGCTCAATGATGCGAACCAGCCTTGTGCGCCGGGGGAAACCGGACGGGTGGTGATCACACCCCTGCACAATTTTGCGATGCCGCTGATCCGTTACGAAATCGGCGACATGGCGGAGGCCGGAGTACCCTGCGATTGCGGCCGCGGGATGCCGGTGATCCGGCGGGTACTGGGTCGCTTTCGCAGCATGCTGCGCCGGCCCGGCGGCGGTGTGCGTTATCCGCGCTTCGGCGAGGCGCAGTTCACCGGCATTGCTCCGGTGCTCCAGTACCAGGTGGTGCAGAAATCGCTGCAGGATATCGAGGTTGCGCTGGTGACGGCGCGTCCGCTGACCGCGGAAGAGGAGGGCAGGCTGCGGGCGGTGATCGTCAAGCACCTCGGCGATCCGTTCAACGTGGCTTTTGTCTACCGCGACGCGATCCCGCGCTCGGCGGAGGGCAAATATGAGGAATTCCGTTCGGAGGTG
>JBFWOE010000152.1:0-7434 GCA_050250695.1 Burkholderiales bacterium | reverse complement strand
ACGCTCTTCCGATCTCTTGATCACCTCGCGGGCAACAAAATCGATACTGCCCAGCGCATCGGCGAGCCCCAGGTCTATGCTTTTCTGGCCGACCCACAGCAGCCCGGAAAACATGTCCGGCGTTTCCTTGAGCCGCTTGCCTCGTCCCTGGCGCACCACGGTGATGAACTGCTGGTGGATGTCGCCGAGCATGGTTTCGGCATGCGCCTTCTGCTGCTCCTGGATCGGCGAGAACGGATCGAGGAAACCCTTGTTCTCGCCTGCCGCGAGCAGGCGGCGTTCGACACCGAGCTTTTCCATGGTACCGGTGAAACCGAATCCGTCCATCAGCACGCCGATCGAACCGATGATGCTCGCCTTGTCGACGTAGATCCGGTCGGCCGCCGCCGCGATGTAATATCCACCGGAGGCGCAGATGTCCTCGACCACTGCATACAGCGGGATTTCCGGATGTTTGCCGCGCAGGCGCTTGATTTCGTCGTAAATGTAACCGGCTTGTACCGGACTGCCGCCGGGACTGTTGATGCGCAGCACGATGCCCTTGGTATTCTTGTCCTTGAACGCCGACTGCAGCCCGCCCATGACCCGGTCCGCGCTGGACTGGCTGCTGGGACTGATGATGCCGCTGATTTCAACCAGCGCCGTGTGTTTGCCGGGCAATGCATCGCGCTTGCCGAACCAGCCCATGCCGATGACCAGCAGCACGACCAGGTAGAGCAGGAAACTCAGTTTGAAAAAGACGCCCCAGCGTCGCGCTGCGCGTTGCTCCCTGATCGAGGCCAACGCCAGTTTCTCCAGCACCCCGCGCTCCCACTGCGGATCATTCGATGGTTGTTCTGACATATAAATTCCTTTAAAAACAATATATTACATCAACCCAATCTCACGGGTGGCGCGACAACAGCCAATCGCGAAGACTCCTTACGTCGTCGATCATGGCCAGCGGCCGGCAATCCGCCAGCGCCGCGCGTTGATGCGCGCCGTAAGTCACTGCGACACCGCCGACGCCTGCCGCATTCGCCATTTCCAGGTCATGTGTCGTATCCCCGATCATCACGGTAGTTTCCACCTCTCCGGCAAGCGTGTCGATCACTGCCGTCAGCATGTCCGGATGCGGTTTGGCGAAACCCTCGTCGGCGCAGCGCGTCGCCTGGAAAAATCCGCCGATGCCGGTCGCCGCCAGCGCGCGGTCGAGGCCGCGACGGCTCTTGCCGGTGGCGATCGCGAGCTGGAAACCCGCGTCATGCAGTTCGCGGATCATCTCGGCGGCGCCACGGAACAGCGTGGTGCCGCCGTCGCGTTTCAGGAAATGAATGCGGTAGCGGTCGACCACTTGCGGATATTCGGCCGGTGGCAGATCCGGCAGGATGTGTTTCATCGCATCGGTGAGCCCGAGCCCGATCACGTAGCGCGCCTGCGCGTCGCCAGGCACCGGCAGACCCAGTTCGGCGCAGGCGGCCTGCAGCGACTCGGCAATCGCGGCCGCGGAATCCATCAGCGTGCCGTCCCAGTCAAACACCAGCAATTCAAACGGTCCGTGCATGAGCCTTCGGCTTTGCCGCCGCCGTTTCGACGAAGCTGCGCAGTTCCGCCGGCAGCGGCGCCTCGACCGTCACCCGCTCGCCACTCAGCGGATGGCGGATCACGAGGAGGTGGGCGTGCAGGAACATCCGCTTCAGGCCCTGCTTCGCCAGCAACTTGTTGAGAGTGAAATCGCCGTACTTGTCGTCGCCGAGTATCGGAAACCCGAGGTGCGCCAGGTGCACACGAATCTGGTGTGTGCGTCCGGTCTTCAGCTGGGCATCGAGCAGGCTGTACGGTCCGACGCCACGCTCCAGCCGGAAGATGGTGACCGCATCATCCCCCTCACCGCCCGCACTGACGCGACGCTCGCCCGACGCCAGCACGAATTTGCGCAACGGTACGTCGACCACGCGCTTGCGTTCGGTCCACTTGCCCTTGACCAGGGCGTAATAGTGCTTGCCGGTCTCTCCCGCCTGCAGTTGACGATGCAGTTCGACCAGCGCCGTGCGTTTCTTGGCAAGCATCAGCACGCCGGAGGTTTCGCGGTCCAGCCGGTGCACCAGTTCCAGGAATCTGGCCTGCGGCCGCGCATGGCGGAGAGCTTCTATCACACCGAAGCTGACGCCGCTGCCGCCGTGCACGGCCATGCCTGCCGGCTTGTCGATGATCAGCAGCGCCTCGTCCTCGAACAGGACCACCGGCTTGTATGCCGGACCGGGGGGCAGGTTCACGACCCGCTTCTCCGCCGTCCTCACCGGCGGGATCCTGACCAGGTCATCCAGCTGCAGCCGGTAATCCGGGCCGACCCGGCCGCTGTTGACCCGCACCTCGCCGCTGCGCAGGATCCGGTAGATATGGCTCTTCGGCACCCCTTTCAGCCGTCGCATCAGGTAGTTGTCGATACGCTGGCCGACCGAATCCTCGCCAATCGGCTGCCGTAATGCGGAATCTTTACTTAACTTGTTCATTTACTTATACTTCTTGCCAGCGCTTCCCCCGACGGACGCTGCGTATGCCGAAACAGGCACCACGGGCCCGAGCCCGACGCGGCGAAATTCCGATACTGGTGCGCGCTGCAATGGATGCCGGAATGACGCGAATGCGGCGACGGCGAAGTTGCATGTCCACGGCAGTTGCCGTGATTTGAATGAATACAGGGTTAAAGTCGCTCACCAAAAGAAGTAGCGATACTAGACGAATTACGCGCTCAAGGCACTGTCTCAATTCCCGGATTTGCGCGGCTCGCGCGAATCCCAGCAGGACACACTGCATAACCAGGACAGCGATCACGATCGATTCATACAGCATCAAATCGACTGAAACATTCTGAGTCCGCCGCCTGCGGGCGGCTGCAGTTGTGGCAATCCCGTGCAATACCTTGAGCGCGGGAGAAGAAAATGAAACGCATGTTGTTCAATGCGACGCAAGCCGAAGAGCTGCGCGTCGCCATCGTCGACGGTCAGAAACTCATCGACCTCGACATCGAATCCGCCGGCAAAGAGCAGCGCAAAAGCAACATCTACAAGGGGGTCATCACCCGCATCGAGCCCAGCCTCGAGGCGGCCTTCGTGGAATACGGACATGACCGCCACGGCTTCCTGCCCTTCAAGGAAGTTGCCCGCTCCTACTTCAAACCCGGCGTCAATGTCAGCACCGCCCGCATCCAGGACGCCCTGAAGGAGCGCCAGGAAATCATCGTCCAGGTCGACAAGGACGAACGTGGCAACAAGGGCGCCGCGCTGACCACCTTCATCAGCCTCGCCGGTCGTTACCTGGTGCTGATGCCCAACAACCCGCGCGGCGGCGGTGTTTCGCGCCGCATCGAAGGCGAAGAACGCGCCGAACTGAAGGAAACCGTCGCCCAGCTCGACGTGCCGCAGGGCATGAGCGTGATCGCGCGCACCGCCGGCATCGGCCGCAGCGCCGAAGAACTGAACTGGGACCTGAAATACCTGCTGCAGCTGTGGACCGCCATCGAAGGCGCCGCCAACCAGCAGGACGGGGCGTTCCTGATCTTCCAGGAATCCAGCCTTGTGATCCGCGCCATCCGCGACTATTTCCACGAGGAAATCGGCGAAATCCTGATCGACACCGAGTCGATCCACGAACAGGCTGTGCAGTTCATGAGCCACGTGATGCCGAACTACGTCAGCCGCGCCAAGCTCTACCGCGATGACGTGCCGCTGTTCTCGCGCTTCCAGATCGAGCACCAGATCGAATCCGCGTTTTCACGCTCGGTAAACCTGCCTTCGGGCGGCGCCATCGTCATCGACCACACCGAAGCGCTGGTCTCCATCGACGTCAACTCAGCGCGCTCGACGCGCGGCGCCGACATCGAGGAAACCGCGTTCCGCACCAACCTCGAAGCCGCCGACGAAGCGGCGCGCCAGCTGCGGCTGCGCGACCTCGGCGGCCTGGTGGTCATCGACTTCATCGACATGGAATCGCAGCGCAACCAGCGCGAAGTCGAGAACCGACTGCGCGAAGCGCTGAAATACGACCGCGCCCGCGTGCAGACCGGCAAGATCTCGCGTTTCGGCCTGATGGAACTGTCGCGCCAGCGCCTGCGCCCCTCGCTAGGCGAATCCAACCACAGCGCCTGCCCGCGCTGCCACGGCACCGGCCACATCCGCGGCACCGAATCCACCGCGCTGCACATCCTGCGCATCATCCAGGAAGAGGCGATGAAGGACAACACCGCCGCCGTGCATGCACAGGTGCCGGTGGACGTTGCGACTTTCCTGCTCAATGAAAAGCGCGTCGACCTGCAGCTGCTGGAATCGCGCCACCGCGTCAACGTGCTGATGATCCCCAACATCCACCTGCAGACGCCCAACTACACCGTCAACCGGCTGCGCCACGACGACCTCAACCAGAGTGAGCCGCTGGCCCCCAGCTACGAGATGGTGCAGTTGCCCAGCGAAGAAGAAAAAACCGGCACCGAGGCCGAAACCGCGGCACCCAAGCTCGAAGCCGCGGTCAAGGGCATCACCCCGATGCAGCCGGCGCCGATGCCCACCGCTGCTGCGGCAGCACCGGCCGCGGCACCCGCAGCCACCCTCCCCGCCGCAACCGACGAAGGCATCATCGGCAAGATCATGGGCTGGTTCCGGCGCAAGCCCGCGGAACCGGCAGCCGCCACAGTTGAACCCGCGGCACGCACCGCGGCACCTCGTCCAGCGCGCGCCGGCGGCAACGGCAATGGCCGTCCGCAGCGCGGCAGCCAGGGTCGCGGTGAACGCGGTGAGCGCCATGAACGCAGCGCACGCGGTGAGCGTGGTGAGCGGAGTGAACGTGGCGAACGCGGAGAGCGCGGTTCACGCCGCGGTGGTGAAGACCGTCAGCGCCGGGGTCGCGACGGCCGCGGAGCCCGCGAAGACCGTTCGCAGGAACAGCGCGATCAACAGGCCGCGCAACGCCCCGCCGTGCCAGAAGCGCCGCAAGTCGATACGATGGTTGCCGAATCAGCAGCACCTGCCATGCCCGCAGCCACGGAGCAGCAAGCCGAAGAGCGCGGTGGCCGTCGTCGTCGCGGTCGTCGCGGCGGCGCCGATCGTGGAGAACGCGCGGAACGCGGCGACCAGCCGCAGGAACAGCGCCAGGCCCGCGGTGAGCGTGGAGAACGCGGCGACCGTGTTTGGTACCCCCGCACGCCGTTTGTGCCCGGCCCCAATGAACGCAACGCCGTGCCCGGTCCCAATGCCGAAGTGCAGCCCGAAGAAGTGGTGCGCGAATCCGTGCAGACCAGCGCACCGATGACGCCGCCGCCCTCGCCGTACGTGCCCGAACCGGTGATGGCCGCCGAACCCGTGGCACCCACAGCCGTTGCCGTGCCGGAACCCGCGCCCGTGGTTGCAGAAGCTGCGCCGGCTTACGTCGCACCCGCACCGGTTGCCTCACCGCCGGCCAGCGCCGAACCGATCACGATCCCGCAACCGGCAGTCATCACACCGCCGCCGCTGCAACTCGACTGGTCGTCAGGACTGCAGCAGGTGGAAACCAAGGCGGAACGTGTCGCAGCCGCCATGCAATCCGCCAACGATGACGGCGCGCCCAAACGCGTGAAGCGCGTGCGTCCACCCGCGGAACCGGTCAGCAGCGAACCGCTGCAGCAGGTGGAAACCAGGAATTGATGCGGCGGAATTGCCGCGACCTTATTGCCGCAGCAGCGAAGATATGATGTAAGTATTTGTTTTAATGTATTTTTTAGGAAATGGCGCAGTCTGCGGGCTGCGCCATTTTTTTGGCACGAGAAACATCACGCAACCGAAACGGCTCTGGCGATCGCATCGCCCATTTCCGCGGTGCGTGCCGTGCCGCCGAGGTCCGCGGTCAGCACCTTCGCTTCGGCGATCACGCGTTCGACCGCGGCTTCGACGTATTTTCCTGCGTCCAGCGCCTTCGGTTCGTTTTTCTTCATACCCAGCCAGTCGAACAACAGCTTGCCCGACATGATCATTGCGTAGGGGTTGGCAATGCCCTTGCCGGCGATGTCGGGCGCCGAACCGTGGGTGGCCTGCGCCATCGCGTGTGTGCCGCTGGCATTGACCCCGGGCGCCATCCCCAGGCCGCCGACCAGCCCGGCCGCCTCGTCGGTGAGGATGTCACCGTAGAGGTTGGTGGTGACCAGCACGTCGTATTGCTGTGGTTTCATCACCAGGCGCAGCGCGCAGGTGTCGACGATGACTTCCTCGAATTCGATATCGGGATACCGTGCCGCAACCTTGCGGCATTCCTCGGCAAACAGGCCGTCGCCCATGCGGTAGACGGTGTTCTTGTGCACGGCGCTGACTTTTTTGCGGCGGTGGCGCGCAGCCTCGAAGGCGGCCTCCGCGATCAGCCGGCTCTTGGTGCGCGTGGTGACACAGACGCCGATCGCGAGTTCATCGGTGGGCATGAATTCACCGTAACCCTTGAACAGGTTGGCGTCGACCTTGAAGCCTTCGGTGGTTTCGCGCAGGAACAGCATGTCGACGTTCTTGTGCACCGAGGGCAGATTGTCATAGGACTTGAAGGGTTTGTAGTTGGCGTACAGCCCGAAGTGGGTGCGGAACAGAGGGTGGGCATTGAGCCAGGTCGGGTCATTGCGCGGATATTCGCGGTGGCCGATGGGGCCAAGCACCCAGCCGTCGAGTGCCGCCAGCGTCTCCAGCGTACCCGGCGGCACGGTGTGGCCTAATTGTTCGTGCGCGCGGCGCGCAATGGGCACCGGTTTCCAGGTGATGTCGAGCTTCGCTTTCGCGGCGGCGGCTTTCATGACCTTGATGCATTCCGGCACGACCTCGAGCCCGATGTCGTCGCCTTCGAGAATCCCGATTTTCAATGCCACGGTGGTGTTCTTTCTGTCTGTGTGGAGTCAAGTTAATAAATCATTGGCCGGCACGATGCGAACATCCTGCACGAGACCGGATGCTATAGCGTGTTTCCTGTCCCGAGCAATGCCGTAACCTGGCTTGACAGCCTTTCACGGGCTTGTTTTTTAGGTGCTCACATAGAACCCGCCGCACTCGACTCAGTGCTGACCTGGCGTTCTGGGCCTTCGACCAGTCTGAATTTCTGGAAGGGGGAGGCATCGACCTTGATCATAAACTTCTGCACGCCAAATAGCGGTTAGAACTGCCTTTGTCCCCCGCCGAGTGGCGGGCGCGCGCAGCCGATGAACGGTGATTTAGCTGTTGCCGCTCGGCGAGGTCATGATGACACCCGGATTCCAATACCCAGTACAACTGATTAATCAATAAGAAAGAGCGCCTCAGCGCTCTTTCTTTTCCTCCCGCTTGCGACTGGCCATCTACTGCTGCGGCGTCTCCCCCGGCTGATCCGTAGCCGGCTGCGGTGGCGCGCCCGCGCCTTCCGCCGCAGGGTTTTCGGCCTGCTTGCGCAAGCGCTTTTCTTCCTTCTTCTGCTTCT
>JBFWOE010000151.1:0-7605 GCA_050250695.1 Burkholderiales bacterium | reverse complement strand
TCGCCGGAACCGATTTACGGCCTCGTCGTGCTGGGGCTGATCCATCCCGACAAGGTCAAGCGCAACGACCGTGCGCAGGCCGGCGATGTGCTGATCCTCGGCAAGGGGCTGGGCGTGGGCATCATGAGCGCGGCGATGAAGAAGGGGGAACTGCGCGACAAGTCCTACCAGCAGATGCTGGAGGCGACCACCAGGATCAACAAGCCGGGCGTGGCGCTGGCCGAGATGGCCGAGGTGCATGCCCTGACCGACGTCACCGGATTCGGTCTGCTGGGCCATCTGCTGGAAATCTGCCGCGGCTCCAGACTGTCCGCGGAAATCGAGTGGGCAAAAGTGCCTGTCCTGCGCGCAGCGCGTCACCTGGTCGAAGCCGGTTATGTCACCGGCGCATCCGAGCGCAACTGGACGAGTTACGGCGCGCAGGTGACGCTGCCGGCGGGGGACAGTACGAATGCGCGCAAGCTGCTCACCGATCCGCAGACCAGCGGCGGACTGCTGGTGGCCTGCGCGCCGGGGGCTGCCGCGGCGGTGCTGCAGGTGTTTCGCGATCAGGGTTTCGCCGACGCTGCGGAGATCGGCCGGCTGACGGCCGGTGCGCCGCAGGTCAAGGTTACGTAAAGGCGGATGGCCGTGAAGTCACTGCAACTGGAAGTAATATAACTATTTGTTTTAATTATATTTTTTTAAGCAGCGGCGCGAGCGTTTTCCACACTGTCTCGAGGATCAGCGGCTGCGCCGCGGCGGTGGGATGCAGGTTGTCGGCCTGGAAGTAGTCGCGTTTCTCGGCAAAACCCTCGAGCAGGAACGGCACCAGCGGCAGTCTTCGTTTTTTTGCGATGTCGATGTAGGTGTTGAGGAACTTTTCAGTGTATTGCCGGCCGTAATTGGGCGGTATGCGCATGCCGACGAGCACCACGGCGGATTTTGCTTTCTGCGCGGCGTCGATCATGCGTTCGAGATTGCGCCGCATCGCGTCGAGGTCGGATCCGCGCAGGCCGTCGTTGGCGCCGAGTGCAATGATGGTGATCGCCGGCTTGTGCGTGCGCAGGGCATCCTCGATGCGATTCAGTCCGCCATGCGTGGTTTCGCCGCTGATGCTGGCATTGGCCACCGTATAATCGGTTTTTCTTTCGCGCAGCCGTTGCGCCAGCAGCTGCGCCCAGTCCTCGCCGCGCGCGAGGCCGTAGCCGGCGGACAGGCTGTCGCCGTAGACCAGCACGGTGGCGGCGTTGGCGAATGACGGCAACAACAGGGTCAGGCACAGAACAAGACGAATCAGCATGAGCACACAACTCCACAAGGCAAACGGAACCGCGATGGTGCAGGTGGCGGGACTGGGCAAGCAGGTTACCACCGGCGATTCCGAGTTGACCATCCTGCGTGACGTGAGTTTCAGCATCGCGCCGGGCGAAGCCGTCGCGGTGGTCGGTGCTTCAGGTTCCGGGAAATCGACGCTGCTCGGCCTGCTCGCGGGACTTGATGCGCCGAGCACGGGCTCGATTCATATCGACGGCGAGGACCTGTTCGCACTCGACGAAGACGGCCGTGCGGCGCTGCGTGCGCGCATGCTCGGTTTTGTGTTCCAGTCCTTCAACCTGCTGCCGGCGATGACCGCGCTGGAGAACGTGATGCTGCCGCTGGAACTTGCCGGCGCGACGGACGCCGCTGCCGGGGCGCGCGCCTTGCTCGAGCGCGTCGGCCTCGGCCAGCGACTGACGCATTACCCGAAACAGCTATCCGGCGGCGAACAGCAGCGTGTCGCCATCGCCCGTGCCTTCGTGACCAGACCGATGCTGCTGCTGGCCGACGAACCCACCGGCAACCTCGACGCCGACACCGGCGCCGGCATCATCGAACTGATGTTCGACCTCAATCGTGAACGCGGCACCACGCTGGTGCTGGTGACCCATGACGCCGAGCTGTCGCAGCGCTGCAGCCGCGTGCTGCGGTTGGCCGCGGGGGCGCTGCAGTAATGCGTGTCTTTGGTGACCTCGGCCTCGCGCTGCGTCTGCTCGCGCGCGACTGGCGCGCCGGCGAACTGACGCTGGTCGCAGTCGCTGTGGTGGTTGCGGTGGCGAGCGTCACCACGGTCGGCTTTTTCGCCGACCGCGTGCACCAGGCGCTGAACCGCCAGGCGAACCAGTTGCTGGGCGCCGACCTCGTGGTCTCCGCCAGCCGGCCGCTGGATGCGCAGTTTTCGGCTGAAGCCAGGCGCATCGGCCTGCGGGTGACCGAGATGTTGCGTTTCCCAAGCATGGCCGCAGCCAATGGCAGTAATGTGCTTGCCGAGATCAAGGCGGTCACCGCCGGTTATCCGCAGCGCGGCGAACTGCGCATCACCGATGAGCTCTACACGCCGGACCGTCGCGCGACTTCGATCCCGGCGCCAGGCACGGTGTGGGTAGACGAAAAACTGCTGACACGCCTGCAGCTGAAACCGGGCGACAGCGTCGAGGTGGGGAACAGCCGCCTGCCGGTGGCCGCTATCATTACCCAGGAGCCGGACAGCGCGGTCGGCTTCATCAATGCCGGGCCGCGGGTGATGCTCAATGCCGCCGACCTGCCGGCGACCGGGCTGGTGCAGATCGGCAGCCGCATCCGCTACCGCGTGCAGGTCGCGGGTACGCCGCAGGCCGTGGACAAATACCGCGCCTGGGTCACCAGTCGCCTCGAACCCGGACAACGCGTCGAAAGCATCCAGGATGCGCGCCCGGAAATCCGTTCGGCGCTGGAGCGCGCCGAAAAATTCCTCAGCCTGACCGCGCTGCTGAGCGTGGTGCTCGCCGCGGTGGCGATCGCGCTGGCGGCGCGGCGTTACCTGCAGCGCCACCTCGACGCCTGCGCGATGATGCGCTGCTTCGGCGTGTCCGGCGCGCGTGTGGTGCGGCTGCATGTGTGGCAGTTCGTCGCGCTCGGCGGCGCGGCCAGCCTTGCCGGTTGTGCGATCGGGCTGCTTGCCCAGCAGGCGCTGGCGCTGTGGCTGGGCAGCCTGGTCACCGTCGAACTGCCGGGTGCGGGTCCGCGTCCGGCAGTGCACGGTTTCGTCACCGGCTTGGCACTGCTGCTGGGATTCGCGGTGCCGCCGCTGCTGGCACTGGGCCGGGTGTCGCCGCTGCGTGTGCTGCGCCGCGACCTCGGCGTGCCGGGCGGCCGCGGCTGGCTGGGTTACGCGCTGGGCACCGCGGTGATTGCCGCGCTGATCATCTGGAAAGCCGGTGAACTGCGCACAGGTGTCCTGGTATTTGCCGGTTTTGCAGTTGCAATGGCGGTGGCGGGGCTGCTGGCCTGGGGCGTGATTGCCGCAGTGTCGCGGCTGCGCGGCGCCGGTGTTTCATGGCGCTTCGGCATCGCCAACCTGCGCCACCGCCGACTGGCGAGCATCCTGCAGGTGGTGGCGCTGGGCATCGGCATCATGGCGCTGCTGACGCTGACCATCATCCGCGGCGAGCTGCTGCAGCTGTGGCAGGCGAGCCTGCCACCCGAAGCGCCCAACCGTTTCATCGTCAACGTCCAGAAGGACCAGATCCCCGCGCTGAACCGTTTCTTCACCGAGCGCAAAATCACGATGCCCGAGCTGTATCCGATGGTGCGGGCGCGTCTGGTGAAGATCAACGAACGCGGCGTGTCCTCGGCCGATTACAGCGACGACCGCGCGCGGCGGCTGGTCGACCGCGAATTCAACCTTTCGTGGGCAACGCGCATGCAGCGCGACAACCTGCTGCTGGCAGGAGAGTGGTGGGACGCGGCACCCCAGCGCCGCGACCAGTTCTCGATGGAGGACGGCATCGCGCGGTCGTTGGGCGTGAAAATCGGCGACCGCCTGACTTTCGATTCGGCGGGCAGCACGTTTTCGGCTGAAGTCACCAGCCTGCGCAAGGTCGACTGGGATTCGTTCAACGTCAACTTTTTCGTCGTTGCGCCGCCGGGACTTCTGGACAAACAGCCGGTGAGTTATGTCACCAGCTTTTACCTGCCGCCGGGCAATGTCGAACTGCTCAACGCGCTGGTCAAACAGTTTCCCAATTTCCTGCTGATCGATGTTGCGCAGGTATTGCAGCAGGTGCAGAAAATGATCGCGCAGGTGTCGCGCGCGGTGCAGTTCGTGTTCCTGTTCACGCTGATGGCGGGGCTGGTGGTGCTGTATGCGGCGATTGCCAGTGCCCAGGACGAACGTTTGTACCAGGCCACCATCATGCGCACGCTGGGAGCGAGCCGCGTGCAGCTGGCGCGTGCCAACCTCGCCGAATTCGCGATGATAGGCGCGCTCGCCGGACTGATTGCCGCCGCCGGCGCGAACGCGCTGGGTTATGCGCTGGCCGAACGCATCATCAACGTCGGCTACAGCTTCAGCCCGGCGGTGTGGGGCGTGGGCATTGCCTGCAGCATCATCGGCGTCGCCGCCGCGGGTTATCTCGGTACCCGCCGCGTGCTGCGTGTTGCGCCGTTGCGCGTATTGCGCGCGCTTTCCTGATGCGCTGAACGCCGGTTCGCGGGCTATACTTCGGCGAACGGCTGCGGGCATCCATGGGCGATTTTCCGGTAATATATATATTATTGATTTTATTGGTTTTTTTGTGCGGCTTCGGCGTGATGCTGGTGCTGCAGAAAAAAGCCGTCGCGCGCATGGCACAGGAACTGCAGCAGGCACTGGAAGAAAAACACCGTGCCATGCTCGGCGACCTGCATGACGGGTTGACGAAGCAGGGCGACCGCATCGGTGCCCAGGTCAGCGATGCCGGCGACCGCCAACGCCTGTCCACCGCCGAGGAACTGAAACAGACCCGCGAAGTGCTGCATGCCTTGCGCCTGACATTGACCCGGGAAATGGGCGGGCAGCGCGAGGCGCTGCTCGAACGCCTTGCCGCCACCACCGAATCGCTGAACACGAAAATCGACGCGCGCCTCGGCGAGATCGCCGGCAAGGTCAACGAGCGCCTCGACGAGGGTTTCAGGAAAACCAACGAAACCTTCGTCAACGTGATGACCCGGCTCGCCACCATTGACGAGGCGCAGAAAAAAATCGAAAGCCTGACCGGCAGCGTGGTCAGCCTGCAGGAACTGCTGGGCGACAAACGCGCGCGCGGCGCCTTCGGCGAAGTGCAGCTCGAAGGACTGGTGCGCAACGTGCTGCCGCCGAACGCCTATGAAATGCAGGCGACGCTGTCGAACGATACCCGCGTTGACTGCCTGTTGCGCCTGCCTCCGCCGACCGGGCTGGTAGGTGTCGATTCCAAATTTCCGCTGGAGAACTACCACCGCATGTACGAACCCGGCGTCAATGACGTCGACCGCGCGCTGGCGCAGAAGCAGTTCCGCGCCGACATCCGCAAACATGTCGACGACATTTCGCGCAAATACATCATCGCCGGTGAAACCTCGGATGGCGCGGTGATGTTCGTGCCGGCTGAAGCGGTGTTCGCCGAGATCCACGCCCACCACGCCGAGGTCGTCGAATACGCCAACGGAAAACGCGTGTGGATCGTCTCGCCGACCACGCTGATGGCGGTGCTCAACACTGCGCGCGCCGTGCTCAAGGACGTCGAAACCCGCCAGCAGATCCATGTCATCAAGGAGGCGCTGCAGCGCCTCGCGGTGGATTTCGGCCGTTTCGAGGATCGCATGCGCAAGCTGGCTGACCATGTGCGCCAGGCGCATGAGGACGTGCAGCAGGTCCAGATCAGCAGTAAAAAAATCACCCAGCGCTTCGCGCAGATCGAAGGCGTAGAACTCGACGAAGAGCAGGAAACGGCGAAAGTCCTGAAGCTCGGCGACGGGCGCGATGGCGGCTGAGGCGGCGGGCATGACGGGCTGGTTCGGACGCTGGCGCCGCGCTCGCGCCGTGGAACGCCAGGCGATCCCCGATCCGCTGTGGATGCGCGTGGTGTCGCGTTTCTCCTTTTTGCGTACGCTGCCCGCCGCCGACCAGCGCCGGTTGCGTGAACTCGTATCGCTGTTCCTTGACCGCAAGCCTGTAAGCGGCGCCGGCGGGTTGCAGATGACGCGCGAGATGCAGGTCATCATCGCCGCCCAGGCCTGCCTGCTGGTGCTGAACCTCGACCTCGATCTCTATGACGACTGGGTAGAGGTCATCGTCTACCCCGACAGGTTCGTCACAGAGCATGAATACATGAGCGAGGACGGCGTGCTGCACCGTGTGCGCGCACCGCTCTCCGGCGAGGCCTGGGAGCAGGGGCCGGTGATCCTGTCGTGGGTGGACGCGCAGGCGGCGGACGGCGGCGACGGCTATAACGTGGTGCTGCACGAATTCGCACACAAGATCGACATGCGCAACGGCGCAGCCAACGGTTTTCCGCCGCTGCACGCGGACATGGACCGCAAGGCCTGGAGCGATGCCTTCGGCGCCGCCTTCGAGAATTTCCGCGCACGCACTGAACGCCGCGACGACAGCCGCATCGATTCCTACGCGGCGGAACATCCGGCGGAGTTTTTCGCGGTGCTCAGTGAAGCTTTTTTTGAAATGCCGGATGCGGTGCGCACCGAGTATCCGGAGGTTTACAGGCAACTGGCGGCGTTTTACCGCCAGGATCCGCTGGTCAGGGGAATAAACGGGGGAAATGCATGAGTACGGAACCGGCGCTGGTGCTGGCTGGAGATATCGGCGGCACCCATGCCACGTTCAGGATCAGCGAACTGCGGCCCGATGGCGGCTACGACTGCGTCGTCGAGAAATCCTTCGCCAGCCGCGACTTCGACAGCCTCTACAGCCTGCTCGAACGCCTGTTCAGCAGCAGCGACACGCTGTCGGTGCGGCCGCGCATCGTGGCGACCTGCCTCGCCGTCGCCGGGCCGGTGGAACACGGCAGCGCAACGCTGACCAACCTCGGCTGGAAGGTGAATGCCGCCGAAGTCGAAAAGAAATTCAGCCTCAAATCGCTGCGGCTGATCAACGATTTCCATGCCGCCGGCCACGGCGTGGTTGCGCTCGACGAGCGCAGCCTGTTCAGCCTGCAGGCGGCGGAGTCGGACCCCGACGGCACCATTGCCGTCATCGGCGCCGGCACCGGGCTGGGTGTGGCGATACTCACGCGTGACGGCGCAGGTTACCGCGTGCTGCCGTCGGAGGCGGGCAACGCCGATTTCGCCCCCGTGGATGAACTGCAGGACCAGTTGATGATTTACCTGCGCCGCACTTATGGCCGCGTGTCCTGGGAGCGGGTGATCTCGGGACCGGGTTTGATGCGCATCTTCAGCTTCCTGCAGGAATCCGGCTACGGCATTCCGTCGAAGCAGCTGCAGGAGGCGACCAAGCGTTCGGTTATCGACTACGCCGACGTGATCGCCGATTTCGGCTTGCACAAAAAAGACCAGTTGGCGATGCGCGCGCTCGACCTCTTCATCGCCGCCTATGGCTCGTTCGCCGGCAACGTCGCGCTCGGCGCGCTGGCGCACGGCGGCGTCTATATCGCCGGCGGCATTGCGCCGCGGATCGTGAACAGGCTCAAGGACGGCGGCTTCGTGCGCACCTTCATCGCCAAGGGTGCCTTCACGCCGCTGCTGTCGGGCATCCCGGTGAAGGTGGTGATGGATGCGCAGGTGGGATTGCGGGGTGCGTTGCGGGTGGCGGCGGGGTTGTGAGGAATGTGC
>JBFWOE010000150.1:0-7624 GCA_050250695.1 Burkholderiales bacterium | reverse complement strand
CGTGTCATCGAGCCGAAGAAATGATTCGAGCGGACTTTCCGCTTCTTTACAGTTCCGCATCGTGCGGCCACAATGAAAACGGCTTGATTCGCAAAATAATAAGATACCCCACGGGTTCGACCAATCGGAGGAAATCATGGCATCAGTCAATGAATTGAAATATCGGTCCGGCATGCGCATCGCAGGCGTACTCCTGGTGTTGCTCGGGTTTTCACCTGCGGCATGGTCGCAGCAGGTGATCAATCTCACCGCGCTCGACGGTTATCCCGTGCGCGCGATGTGGGTCAAGGAATTTGCCGAGTTTTTCATCCCCGAGGTGGACAAGCGGCTGGCCGCGACCGGCAAGTACAAGATCAGGTGGAATCAGGCCTGGGGCGGGCAGATCGTGAAGCCGGGCGGCGTGCTGGAGGGCATCAAGCGCGGATTGGGCGACATCGGCGTGGTGACCACGCCGTTTCATACCGACAAGGTGCCACTGCAGTCCATAGCCTACGTGACGCCATTTGTCAGCACGAATCCCACGCTGGTCGCGCAGACCCTCGACAAACTTGCCGCGCAGTTCCCTGAGGTCAAGCAGGAATTCGCAGCGCACGGCCAGGTTTATCTCGCCACCGCAGCCGTGCTCGACAGCTACCAGCTCTTTACCAAGGCGCCGGTCAAACAGCTGTCCGATTTTCAGGGGCTCAAGATCAACGGTGCGGGAACCAATCTGCGCTATCTGGACGGGCTGGGGGCTACCGGCGTTGCGGGACCGCTGACTTCTTATTACAACAACGTGCAGACCGGCGTGGTGAACGGCGCGTTTCTGTGGACCGAGGCTGCCGTCAACTTCAAGCTCGCCGAAGTTGCGCCGCACATGCTGAAAGCCGATCTGGGTTCAGTCAACACCAAGGTGGTGACGGCGAATGCCGAGACTTGGAAAAAACTGCCGGACGAAGTCAAGAACGTAATCCAGGAGGTGGCGGTGGCTTATCGCGACCGGCTCGCGAAACTGGCTGCCAGCAAAGGCCAGGCCAGCGAGGCGGCATACACCAAGGCGGGGGGCACGATCACGACCATGTCCGCCGGCCAGCGCGCAGCCTGGGCAAAGGGGCTGCCCAATCTCGCTAGGGAATGGGCGACAGGCATGGACGGCAAAGGCAAGCCCGGCAGCAAGATGCTCTCGGCCTACATGGATGCGCTGCGTGCGGGCGGTGAAAAGCCGATCCGCGAGTGGGATCGCAATTAGCAGCGCATTCATGCCTTTCGGGTTTGACGCATGAACATGGTCCCGGACCGAGACGGTCCGGTCACCCGCCTGCTGTTTCGCGGACTTACCGCGCTTAACGTGGCCGGCGCGCTGCTGGTGCTGACGCTGCTCGTCATCATCAACATCGATTCGCTCAGCCGGACGTTTCTTTCCATTTCATTTCTTGGTGTCACCGAGGTCGTGGAGCTGTCGCTGGTGGCGATCGTGTTCCTGCAGCTGGGGGATGCCATCCGCTCGGGCCGCCTGACGCGCTCGGATGGACTGCTGACCTTGCTTGGCGAACGGGCGCCGCGGCTCAGGGCGTTGCTGCACCTGGTGTTTGATCTGATCGCGGCGGCATTCATGGCGCTGATCGTTGCCGGCGGCGTGCCGCGGATGATCGAGTCCTACCAGCGCGGCGAATTCAAGGGCACGGCGCAGCTGTTCACCGTCCCGGAGTGGCCCGTCAAGCTGATCATCGTGATCGGCGCGACCGCGGCGATAGTCGCTTTCCTGATTTCCGCCTGGCGGGAGTTCCGCCGGATGACGCAGCGTTGAGCATGGGGCCGGTAGAGATCGGGGCAGTATCGATCATACTGGTCGTTGCGCTGATATACGCCGGGCTGTACTGCTCGATCGCGCTGGGCACGGTGGCCGTGCTCGGCGTATGGCTGATGCGCGACCGGCTCGACCTCGCGATCAACCTGCTCACCGTTTCGGTGGGGGACAGCGTCGCCGATTACAACTTCGCGACCATCCCGCTGTTCATGATGATGGGGCTGCTGGTCAGCAAGGCCGGCATCGGGCGCGACGTCTACGATGTCGCCAATGACGCCTTTCGCGGCATTCGCGGCGGACTCGGCATGGCGACGGTCGCCGCCAACGCCCTGTTCGCCTCCGTGACCGGATCCTCCATTGCGTCGGCGTCGGTGTTCAGCCGCGTATCGATGCCGGAAATGAAGCGTCTCAACTACGGCAAACGGTTTTCCGTAGGAGTCGTTGCCGGCAGTTCCGTGCTGGGGATGCTGATCCCGCCTAGCGTGATGATGATCATCTACGCGTTTGTTGCCGAACAATCCGTGGGACACATGTTCCTGGCCGGTGTCATCCCCGGCGCATTGCTGGCGGTCGCTTTCTGCGTCGGCATTGCGCTGCTGGCACGACTGGCCCCCGGGTTTGTAGGGGGCGTGCCGGGCGGCGATACGGCGCCGCGACTCGGTTTCAGGCA
This sequence comes from Burkholderiales bacterium, assembly GCA_050250695.1. GTDB lineage: Bacteria > Pseudomonadota > Gammaproteobacteria > Burkholderiales > SG8-41. The sequence continues at coordinate 5,168 of JBFWOE010000150.1, read as the reverse complement.
AAAACTGAAAAAACTGGCCCCGGTGATCATGCTGGTCACTGCGGTGCTTGGCGGGATTTATGGCGGCGTGGTGACGGCGACGGAAGCCGGTGCGCTGGGGGCGCTGCTGGCCCTCATCATGGGCTTGTGGCGGCGTGCGCTGGATCGACGCGGATTGTGGGAAGTGTTTGTCGAGACCGGCTATATCTCGGCAACGCTCCTGTTTCTGATCATTGCGGCCAACATGTACAGCCGGATGCTGGGCATGGCCGGGCTGCCGACGCTTTTTGGCGAATGGCTGTCCGGGATGGACTTCGGGCTCACCCACCTGATGATCATCTACGTGGTGGTGCTGATCATATTGGGGACCGTGCTGGACACTGCCTCCATCATCCTGATTGCGGCCCCGCTGTTTCTTCCGGCCGTGCAGGCGTTCGGCGGCAATCTGGTCTGGTTCGGCGTGGTGACCGTGATCGGCGCTGAAATCGGCTTGCTGACGCCGCCCCTCGGCCTGTCCGTGTTCACGGTAAAAAGCGCGATCAACGATCCCGATATCACGCTCCATGATATTTTTGCCGGCGCGTTCCCGTTTGCCATGATCATGCTGCTGGTGCTCATTGCGGTCATCGCATTTCCCAGCCTGAGCCTGGCTTTACTCTAGGGGTGCCCTCATGCGGTCCGTTGACAAAGATACGATCACCGACGCCTTCATCGCGTATTGCGCCAAAAGCACCGAACCCCGGCTGAAATTCGTATTGTCGAAACTGGCGGCGCATTTGCATGCATTTGCAAAAGAGGCGGAACTCACGCATGAAGAATGGCAGGCGGCGATGGATCTCCTGGGACGTGCCGGGGAGATTTCTTCGCCCGAGCGCAGCGAGTTCATCCTGTTTTCCGACGTGCTCGGCCTGACGTCCCTGGTCGACATGGTCAACAGCGGCAATGGGCGTACTGCGTACAGCAATCTCGGCCCGTTTTATATTGCCGGCGCACCGTGGCTTGAAGTCGGCGGTGACATGATCGGCGACAACGAAGGCGAGCAGATCGTGTTTTATGGGCGGGTCATTGATGCGGCGAGCCGGAAGCCCGTGCAGGGTGCGGTGCTGGATGTCTGGCAAACCGCAGCGAACGGCCTGTACTCGAACCAGGATCCCAGGCAGCCTGATTTCAATTTACGTCGGCGCATGAAAACCGATGCGAACGGCGGATATGCCTTTACCACGGTCAGGCCTGCCCCCTATACGGTGCCCGAAGACGGTCCCGTAGGCGAAATGCTGCGGGCGACGGGCCGCCATCCGTGGCGGCCTGCGCATTATCATTTTTCCATTTCTGCGGAAGGCCTGCGCCCGCTGGTCACCGAGATCTTTCACGACGACGATCCCTACATCAATGATGACCCCGTATTCGGAGTGCGTGAGGAACTGGTCGTGCGCCCGGTCATGGAGACCGGGTTATCGGGCATCCCGTACTCCCTGGCCGCGGCGGATCGCCTGAAGCCGCCATTTTACCGGATCAACTACGAGTTTCTGATCTGACGGGGACGGCTCAAGCCTCCGGCCCGGCGTATTTGCCGGCGGTGTCCGGGAACAGGTTCTTGACGATCTTGAACTTGGTGACGTCCACGGTGCCGTCCATGTGCAGGTACATGGTGGCGTCGCGGTAGAGTTTCTCGATGCCGAACTCCAGCATGGTGCCGTTGCCGCCGTGCAGTTCGACGGCGTGTTTGCATACCTCCAGCACGGCTTCCGAAGCGTAGAGCTTGACCATGTTGCACAGCACTTCGGCTTCGGGGTTGTTTTCGTCGACCGCGCGCGAGGCCTCGCGCAGCAGTCCGCGCACGGCGCAGATCTTGGTGGCCATTTCGGCGAGCCGGATCGCGGTGGCCTGGTGCTTGATCAGGATCTTGCCGCCCTGCACGTATTCCTGCACGTATTTCGCGGTTTCCTCGAACGCGCGCACCGCGACGCCGATGTTCTTCGAGCCCTGGATGATCTTGCCGGGACGGAAGTAGATGCCGGCCTTGGACAGCGCGGTGTTTTCCACCAGCAGGTGGTCCTCGGGTATTTCCATGTCCTCGAAGGAGATCTCGCCGTTGTTCATGTAGCGGCCGCCCAGCGTCTCGTTGCAGCGCTGCACCGTCAGGCCCTTGGTATTGCGCGGCACCAGGAAGCTGGAAGTGCCCTGCAGCATGCCGACCTTGGTATTGGTGTTGGCATAGATCACGTAGAGGCTGGCGTCGTAGGCGTTGGTGATGAACTGCTTGCGGCCGTTGATTACCCAGCGGTCGCCCTTCTTGACGGCCTTGGTCTGCATCGCCGCTTCCGGCACGTTGTACGGCAGCCAGCGGTCGGAAGCGCCGCGCGGCTCGGTCAGGCAGTGCGAAAGCGTGAACTGCGGGTCGGCGACTACGCGGGGAAACCACAGCTCCTGCAGGTGGCGCGGTGCGACGTTGCGCAGCAGCACCGAGACTTTCCAGATCTGCACCATCTTCTCGGCCAGGCCGCAGTCGCCGCGCGAGATTTCCTCGGAAATCACCGCAAAGGTCTGCACCTCGGTCTTCGGGTCCAGCGGCGTGCCGCCGAATTCCTCGGGTATGCCGAGGGTGCGGATGCCGATTTTGTCGGCGACCTGGAGGATTTCCGGCGGCAGGCGTTCCTCCGGCGTCATGTTCCATTCGCGTTGCCAGTTCTTGCGCGTGAAAGGAATCACGTGTTCGTTGGCGAATTTGCGGGCGACGTCGCGCATCATGCGCGTCTCTTCGGAAAGGCCGCGTTCGACCATGCTGTCCAGTATCGTCATGCTGCAGTTCCTCTGCGGGGTACGGGTACAAAAAACGGGCCGCACGGCTGTCCGCGCGACCCGCTGACTGACAAGGTGGTCAGTTGACGGCGTTGAGGCCTACGGCCTTGACCAGTGATGCGTTTTCAACCATGGACTTCTGCACTTCCTTGCGGAATGCCGCGGGTCCGAGGATGGTGATTTCGGTACCCTGGAAGGCCATTGCTTTCCTGACGTCCGGCAGTTCCATCGTTTTGGCGACAGCGGCACGGACTTTCTCGACGACTGCCCCCGGCGTGCCTTTCGGCGCGAAGAAGCCCATCCATCCGGTGTAGTTGAAGCCCGGGATGGTTTCAGCGATCGGCCGGATGTAGCTGGCTAGCAGCTTGGTTTCGCGGTTCAGGCTGTGGCCGATGGCGCGCATGCGTTTGGCGGCTACGTGGTTCATCGCGGCAGCCGACGGGATCAGCGACCATTGCGATTCGCCGGAAGCCACGGCAGCGGATGAGGCGCCGCCGCCCTTGTACGGGACATGCAGGGAATCGAACTTGGCCTGCTGCAGGAAGTAGGCGCCGGAGAGGTGGCTTTGCGAACCCACGCCTGCAGAGGCCATGTTGAACGGTTTTTTTCCGCTCTTGGCGTAGGCGATGAATTCCGGCACGGTCTTGATCGGCAGCACGTTGGCGACCACCAGCACGTTCAGCGTCTCGGCGAACTGCACCACCGATTCGTAGTCGTTGACCGGGTGGTAGGTCGGTTTTTTCACCAGCAGGCGTGCGATGGTCGAGGCCGCGGTGGTGGCGGCGATCAGGGTGTAGCCGTCGGGGTTGGCGGACTTGGCGATTTCCATGCCGATGATGCCGCCGGCGCCGGCGCGGTTGTCGATCACCAGGTGCTGGCCGATGACGCCGCCCAGGTTATTGGTGACAATGCGCGTCAGGGTATCGACCGAGCTGCCCGCGCCGTTGGGTACCAACACGCGTATCGGCCGGCTGGGATAGGCGTCGGCGGCGATCGCGTTGACGCCGGCGCACAGGGTGGACGTGGCCAGCATTGCTGCAAAAATCCGGGCGAATTTCATGGTGCTCCTCCTGGGTGTGCGGTTATGATTTTGGTGACTGCAGGACGGATGGGATTCTGTAGCGTTTGCCGTGGCAAGGCAACTTTGCAAAACCAATTTGGTCGGCGCCGGCGATTGCCGTACACTGTCGGCGGAGCACAGCCGGGGAACCTTGACGCTTTCCGGCAGTCATTCCTGACTCGAACCAAATGAAAAAAGTCTTCAAATTCCTGCTGGTCTGCAGCGTCGCCCTGGTGGCTGGCTGCGCGACCGCGCCTGTCGATTACACGGCGGCAGACGCTCCGCTGGCGTTGCCGCTGGAGCGCTTCAAGGCGCCGCGGCCGGTGATCGGCCTGGTGCTGGGAGCGGGTGGCTCGCGCGGCTTTGCACACATCGGCGTGCTCAAGGCCTTCGAGGCGGCCGGCATCGACGCCGACCTGGTGGTCGGGGTGAGTTCCGGCGCGGTGGTCGCCGCACTGCATGCCGGCGGACTGAATGCCCGGACGCTGGAAGAGCAGGCGCTGGCGGTCGAGGACAACGACCTGCTCGATTTCACGCTGTTCGGCCCCGGTTTCATCGAAGGCGAGCGGCTGCAGGATTTCATCAACCAGCAGTTGAAGAACCGGCCGATCGAGGCGCTGCGCAAGCCCTTCGCGGTGGTGGCTGCTGAACGCGAGACCAGACGCATGACCATTTTCAATCGCGGCAATACTGGTGTCGCGGTGCGCGCTTCGGCCAGTGTGCCGCGTCTGTTCTGGCCGGTGGTAATCCGCGGAACCGAATACGTGGACGGCGGCGTCGCCAGCCGGGTGCCGGTATCGGTTGCGCGCGAGATGGGCGCCGACGTGGTGATCGCCGTCGACGTGTCCTGGCGCGGTTCGTACGACGCGCAGCAGGCCGACGTGGTGATCCGTCCGCAGACCATCCGCACCCGCATCACCGACTTTTCGCAGAAAATCGCCAACCTCGCCGCGGGCGAGGAGGCGGCTCGTGAAGTCGTGCCCCGCGTGCGTGAATTGATCGCCCGCGCTACCGCGGAAAAAACCCGCACCGCTCAAGCCGCGCGCGCCCGCATAGCGGTCCACTGAAGCCCCGCACCATCCTGCTTTGTTATGATTCCCGCTCTTTTGGAGAGGGATCATGGTTGCTGATCAACGGGCATTTGCCGGAATAAAAGTTCTCGATCTCACGCGCGTGCTGGCGGGTCCGTTCTGCGCCTATCAAATGGCACTGCTGGGTGCCGAGGTGATCAAGATCGAACCGCCGGGCAGGGGTGAAACCGTGCGCTGGCGCACAGAGGCCGATCCGACTTTTGGCCAGCAGGGCCTGTCGCTGGGCTTCATGACCCAGT
>JBFWOE010000149.1:0-7688 GCA_050250695.1 Burkholderiales bacterium | reverse complement strand
ACCCGCGGCTACGGCGCGATCTACGTGCAGCACATCACCCAGGCCGACAAGGGCTGTGACCTCGACGTACTGCATCGCGGTGATCCGACGCCCGACCCTGAAGTCGTTCACTGATCACTGATATCCACTATTACGCACAGAGGAGCAGGAACATGGATTTACCCGTCAACGCATTCAAGAAAGCCATCAAGGCCGGCAAGCCGCAGATCGGCATCTGGTCGAGCCTGTGCAGCCACATTTCCGCAGGAGTGCTGGCCGACGCCGGTTTCGACTGGGTGCTGCTCGACACCGAGCATTCGCCGAACGAACTGCCTATGGTGCAGAACCAGATGGACGCGATGCTCGCCGGCAATACCGAAGCCATCGTGCGCCCGGCGTGGAACGACACGGTGCTGATCAAACGATACCTCGACGTCGGCGCACGCACGTTGCTGATTCCTTACGTGCAGAACGTCGAGGAGGCGAAACGCGCGGTGGCCGCGACCCGCTATCCGCCGCAGGGCGTGCGCGGCGTGTCGGGCTGTACGCGCGCCAATCACTACGGCAGGATCAAGGATTATTTCAAGCGCGTGCATGACGAGATGTGCGTGCTGGTGCAGGTGGAAACGCTGACAGCAATGAAGCAGATCGACCAGATCGCCGCGGTCGAAGGCGTCGACGGCGTGTTCATCGGACCCAACGATCTGGCTGCCGACATGGGGCATCTCGGCAACTGGCAGCATCCGGAAGTGTGGAAGGTCATGGAAGATGCAGCGAAACGCATCATCAAGGCCGGCAAGGCGCCGGGCATACTGGTCGGCGAAGCCGACGGCCAGCGCTGCCTCGACATGGGTTACCTGTTCGTCGCAGTGGGTTCCGATCTGGTGATGCTGGCTCGCGGCACCGAAGCGCTGGCGGCGAAATTCAGGAAGTAATAAAAATATCAATATAATCAAATATTTATGTAACATCCCCCGGGTTATCCTGAAGCCCAGCCATCCATGAAGCTTTTATCGCTCCTGACGGCGGCCGTGGTCATCGCAGCCGCCGTCATTTTTTTGTTGCCGCCGCCCGCGGGTGTGGCGCCGCATACCATGCATGCCGGCGCGCTGCTGGTGCTGGTGATGGGGCTGTGGGCGATCGGCTCGCTGCCGGAGTACCTGGTGGCGCTGCTTTTTTTTGCTCTGGCGATCCTGCTCAAGATTGCCAGTCCCGCGGTGATTTTTTCCGGATTCGCCTCCGGCACGCTGTGGCTGGTGCTTGGCGGACTGGTGCTCGCTGAAGCGGTGCGCTCCACCGGTCTCGGTGAACGCATTGCACGTGTCGTGCTCGGCGAGCGCTCGCTGAGCTACCGGCAACTGGTGGCGGCGGCAGTACTGGTCTCGGTGGTGCTGTCGTTCCTGATGCCGGCGACGGTGGGCCGCATCCTGCTGCTGGTGCCGATACTCGCGGCGGTTGCCGAACGCCACGGCCTGCGTCCCGGCAGTGCCGGTCACAACGGCGTGCTGCTGGCGACGATACTCGCGACCTTCCAGTGCGGCACAGCGATCCTGCCTGCCAATGCGCCGAACCTGGTGCTTGCCGGCGCGGCGGAGACGCTCTACAACGTGCAATTGATCTACGCCGAATACCTGTGGGTGCAGTTTCCGGTGATGGGCCTGGTCAAGGGCGCGCTGATCATTGCGGTGACCTGCTGGCTGTTCCCGGCGCAGACGCAGGCTGCGGCCGCAGCCGCCGAACTGCGTGGCATGAGTGGCGAGGAGAAACGGCTGCTCGCCATACTCTGCATTGCGCTTGCACTGTGGGCCACCGATTTCCTGCACCACATCCATTCCGGCTGGATCGCGCTGGCGGCGGCGGTTCTGGTGATGATGCCGCGCATCGGCGCGGCGCCAGGGGGGATGTTCCAGGAGCGGGTGCGCTTCGGCGCTTTTTTCTACGTCGGCGCGATACTCGGTCTGGGCTCGGTGATGCTCGATTCCGGCGTCAGTGCGGCGATCGGCCAGGCGCTGCTCAGCGTGATCGTGCTCGAGCGCGGCGCTGATGCGACGAATTTCGGCATACTCAGCCTGATCGCGACATTTGCAGGATTGATCACCACGAATCCGTCGCAGCCGGCGCTGCTGGCGCCGCTGGCGGGGCATGTTGCCGAAGCCACCGGCTGGCCGATCAAAACCGCGCTGATGACCATCGCCATCGGCTTTTCGACACTGATCCTGCCCTATCAGGTGCCGCCCGTGGTGGTCGGACTGCAGGTTGCCCATCTGTCGGTACGCGCCGCGCTGGGGATTACCGCGGTGCTGGCGCTGATCAGCATCGTCGCGCTGATTCCGCTGAGTTATGCGTGGTGGCGCATCATCGGATATTTCGGGAGTTGAAATGAGTGCACAACTGTTCACGCCGGTGCAGATCGGCAATCGAGTGCTGTCCAACCGCATCACCGTCGCGCCGATGTGCCAGTACAGCGCGGTCGATGGCTCGATGACCGACTGGCACATCATGCACCTGGGTTCGCTGGCGATATCCGGCGCGGCCATGCTGGTGATCGAGGCCACCGGCGTGACGCCGGCCGGCCGCATCACGCCGCATTGCGTCGGACTGTATTCGGACGCCAATGAGGCTGCGATGAAACGGGTGGTCGATTACGTGCGCGGCATTTCACCGGTATTCCTTGGGTTGCAGCTCGGCCATGCCGGCCGCAAGGCATCGACCCACCGGCCGTGGCAGGGCCATGGTTTTCTCAAGGCCGAAGAAGGTGCATGGCCTACGCTGGCGCCGTCGGCAGTGCCGCTGGCTGCCGGCTGGCCTGCGCCGCATGCCATGGGCAAAGCGGAGATGCAGCAGCTCACCGCCGACTTTGTCCAGGCGGCGCAGCGAGCGGCGCGCATCGGACTCGATTTCATCGAGATCCATTCGACGCATGGTTACCTGCTGTCGGAATTCCTGTCGCCGCTGTCGAACAGGCGGAATGATGAATACGGCGGCAGCCTGGAAAACCGCATGCGTTTTCCGCTCGAAGTGTTCCGCGCGGTGCGTGCGGCATTTCCCGCAGACCGGCCGGTCGGGGCGAAGATTTCCGGCAGCGATTTTGCGGAGGGGGGCTGGACGCCCGACGATGCGGTGGTGTACGCGCATGCGCTGAAGGCCGAGGGTTGTGCCTATGCCACGGTCTCCGGCGGGGGCGTGGTGCTGGATGCGAAGATCCCGATTGGCCCCGGCTACCAGGTGCCGTTCGCCGAACGCGTGAAAAAGGAAACCGGCATCACCACCGGTGCTGTGGGACTGATCAGCGATCCGCGGCAGGCCGAGGCCATCATTGCCCACGGCCATGCAGATTTCGTTTCACTGGCGCGCGCCATGCTGTTCAATCCGCGCTGGCCGCAGCATGCGGCGGTGGAACTGGGCGTGGGTGCGGAATATCCGCCGCAATACCAGCGCGCAGCGCCAAAAACCTGGATGCCAGGCAGGACATTGGGTCGCATCAGCTAGGCAATCTTCGAGGTGCCGCGGGGGGGCGCGACTTATAATGCGGCCATGCAAGCCGTAGTCGCCAGCCCGAAGGACATTTTCAGCCACCGCAAGTACTGGGCGGCGCGTTTCGGCACGGCCCCGTTCCTGCCGATGTCGCGCGCCGAAATGGAAGAACTCGGCTGGGAGGAGTGCGACATCATCCTCGTCTCCGGCGACGCCTATGTCGATCACCCCAGTTTCGGCATGGCCATCGTCGGCCGGCTGCTCGAGGCGCAGGGCTTTCGCGTCGGCATCATCGCCCAGCCGGACTGGCACAGCGTCGAACCCTTTCGCGCACTGGGCAAACCGAAACTGTTTTTCGGCGTCACCGCCGGCAACATGGATTCGATGGTCAACCGCTACACCGCCGACCGCCGGCTGCGCAGCGACGATGCCTATACGCCGAACGCAGAAGGCGCGAAACGTCCTGACCGCGCGGTCATTGTCTACAGCCAGCGCGCGCGCGAAGCGTATCCCGAAGTGCCGGTCATCATCGGCGGCATCGAGGCGAGCCTGAGGCGCATCGCGCATTTCGATTACTGGTCGGAGAAGGTGCGGCGTTCGGTGCTGGTCGACGCCAAGGCCGACATCCTGGTCTACGGCAACGCCGAGCGCGCGATCGTCGACATCGCGCACCGGCTGGCGGCGCGGCAGTCGCCCGCCGACATCACCGACATCCGCGGCACCGCGTTCATGCGCGCGGCGACGCCGGCGGACCGGATCGAGATCGATTCGACGCGGATCGATGCGCCGGGGCCGCTGAATCCGCCGGTCGATCCGTATGCGATGGAGGGCGTGACCGCCAAGGTTGAGGCGCCCGCTGCGCCGACGGGCGCGCAGGTCGTCCGTTTCATCCGCGAGGTGAAAAACGAAGACCGTGCGCGCAGCGTGATCCGCATGCCGTCCTACGAGGCGGTGGCGCAGGATCCGGTCCTGTATGCCCATGCCTCGCGCATCCTGCATGTCGAGTCGAATCCCGGCAATGCGCGGGCGCTGGTGCAGCGACACGGGGACAGGGAGGTCTGGATCAACCCGCCGCCGCTGCCGCTGACGATGAAGGAAATGGATGCGCTCTACGAATTGCCGTACGCGCGGATGCCGCATCCGGCGTACGGCAAGGCGAGGATTCCCGCCTACGAAATGATCCGTTTCTCGGTGACCATACAGCGCGGCTGTTTCGGCGGCTGCACCTTCTGTTCGATCACCGAGCACGAGGGCCGCATCATCCAGAACCGCTCGGAGGATTCGATAATCCGCGAGATCGAGCACATCCGTGACGCTGCGCCGGGTTTCACCGGGGTGATTTCCGACCTCGGCGGACCGACCGCGAACATGTACCGCCTGGCCTGCAAGAGCCGGGAAATCGAATCGGCGTGCCGCCGGCCTTCGTGCGTGTTCCCGGGCATCTGCCCGAACCTGGACACCGATCACTCGTCGCTGATCCATCTCTATCGCCGCGCCCGCGCGCTGCCCGGCATCAAGAAAGTGCTGATCGGATCCGGCGTGCGTTACGACCTCGCAGTCGAGTCGCCGGAATACGTCAAGGAACTGGTGCAGCACCACGTCGGCGGCTACCTGAAAATCGCGCCTGAGGCGATCGGCGAAGGGCCGTTGTCGAAAATGATGAAACCCGGCGTCGGCACTTATTACAAGTTCAAGGAACTGTTCGACAAGTATTCGCGCGAGGCCGGCAAGGAGCAGTACCTGATTCCGTATTTCATCGCCGCGCATCCGGGTACCACCGACGAGGACATGGTGGAGCTGGCGCTGTGGCTGAAGCAGCACGGTTTCCGTGCCGACCAGGTGCAGGCCTTCCTGCCTTCACCGATGGCGACCGCGACGGCGATGTACCACTCCGGGAAAAATCCGCTGCGCAAGGTCACCCGCGACAGCGAAGAAGTGATCATACCGAAGGGGCTGAAGGTGCGCCGGCTGCACAAGGCGCTGCTGCGCTATCACGATGCCGAGAACTGGCCGCTGCTGCGCGACGCGCTGCGGCGCATGGGCCGGCGCGACCTGATCGGCAACGGCAAACACCAGCTGGTGCCGACCTTCCAGCCGGCGGGCACGGGGCTGAAGCCCGAGGGCGCGCGCAAGCCGCGCAAATACCAGTCGCTGCGCACCCAGCATACGGGATTGCCGCCGGCACCGGTGGCGCACGATCGCAAGCCGAAGCCCGCGAAAAAGCCGGCACGCACCGCGAAAGCGCGTTAAGCAGTTATGACTAGGCGCTATCCAGTGCTGCCTTGCTGCGGCGCCTGCGGAAATTCATCGTGGCGACCACCAGCATGTCGAGCATGCAGTAGAAGGTGCCGGCGGCGAGCGGCGGATTCATCGTGGTCCAGCCGGTCACCGGCACCTCGTGCAGCCAGAACCAGTTGCCGATCGCGGTGCCGTAGATTTCCAGCCCCAGAGTCAGCATGAACATCACCGCGTAGAGCTTGCGGCCGCTGCTGAAGATCATGCACAGGATCAGCAGCGCATAGAGGATCAGCCCCATGGTGTCGGCGCCTATCCACGCCAGCGCGATCACCGGCGGCGCGGCGGCCAGCGGCACTGCCCAGACCACAGAGTCAGGCATGTGGCGGGTGATGGCGATGCCGAGCACGAACACCAGCGCGTGCGCGGGCGGCACGAACAATGGAATGTTGTGCAGCCGGTATTCGTAGAGTCCCCAGCCCAGCGACAGGAAAATTTCGCCGGCGGTGGCGTAAAGCACGCACAGGATCATGCTGGTGCGGATGTCCGGCGCGGAATTTGCCAGCCAGTACAGCAGCATTGCCCAGGTCACGATGCTGACCGCGTCCTGCCCCCACACCGGCACATGCTGGTCTACCAGCAGGCCGATGCTGATCAGCGCTACGATGGTCCATGCCGGCGCCGGAGCGGTCGCCGCAGGGGCGAGCGGCAATGTGGTGGCGGTGTTCACTTATAAGTATTTGATTAAAATAACTATTTTCCCTTAAACCGGGCTTTGCGCTTTTCCTTGAAGCTGGCGATGCCTTCCTTCGCATCCTCGCTCTGGCGGATGCGCTGGATTGCGGCGCGGCCCTGCGCCGCGAGTTCCGAAGGGCCTTTCGGAATGATGCGGCTCACGTAATCGCGCAACACCGACAGCACCAGCGGCGCATTGTCGGCGAGTTGCCGCGCCCAGACCAGCGCCGCGTCGAGCTGTGCGCCGGGTTTGACCAGTTGATTGACCAGCCCGACCTGGTACATGCGTTCGGCGGCGATTTCGTTGCCGACCAGCATCAGTTCCATCGCCACCTTGTGCGGGATGCGTGCGGCGAGCCCTGCAATCGCCGCGCCGGTGAAGCCGACCTTGGCTTCGGGAAACATGAATTTTGCATCATCCGCGGCGATGCACAGGTCGCACATCTGCACGATCACCACACCGCCGCCGACCACCCAGCCGCCGACTGCCGCGATCAGCGGTTTCTGCATCATCACGCCGATGTTGGGCACGCAGCCCGGAAAATCCTCGGGCGGGCCCTTGATGTCGGCGCCGCCGGTGAAATGCGCACCGGCATGGGTCAGCACGCCGACGCGGTCGTCACTGCTGTTGAGCCGTTCCAGCGCCGCGCGCAACTGGTTGGCCACATCGTTGTTGATGGCGTTGCGTTTGTCCGGGCGGTTCAGCGTGATGACGGCGACGCCTTCGCGGGATTCGTAGGTGACCACTTCAGTGCTCATGACATGCTCCTTCGGGGGGTTCGGTGTGCCAGTGTGGCGCGGCCGTCAAGCGCGATCACGCCGCGGCCCGCTTCCCGCACCAGCAGCGGATTGATGTCGAGTTCGGACAGGCGTGGTCCCAGCGTGGCGGCGAGTTCGCTGAGCCGGGCGACGGCGTCTGCGAGGGCGTTGATGTCCACGGACCTGCGCCCGCGTGCGCCGGCGAGCACCGGTGCGATGCGCAGCGCGGCGATCAGCCGTTTCGCGTGAGCGGCGGAAACCGGTGCCAAGGCCATCTGCACATCATCAAGGATTTCCACCAGCACGCCGCCGCTGCCGACGATGACCACCGCGCCGAACTGGGCATCCCAGCGGCAGCCGACGATCAGCTCGCTGCCGCCGCTGAGCATCGGTTGCACCACGCAGCCGTCAAGGGTCGCACCGGGCAGATGCGCCGCGATGCCGGCGGCAATGTCGCGCCATGCCGCACGCAGTGCATCGGCATCCTGGATGTCGAGTTTGACGGC
>JBFWOE010000148.1:0-7783 GCA_050250695.1 Burkholderiales bacterium | reverse complement strand
CGTGTTCGAACTGCTCGCCGAATCGCGCCAGCAGGTGGCCTCCGTCGTCAACGCCATCGAGGCGCAGCGCGATTTCTGGATTGCCGACGCCATGCTGCATCTCGCCATCAACGGCAAATCCCCGGGTGCGATCACCGCGCCTGGCGGCATGACGCGCGCCGCCGCGCCGGCCGCCGGAGCGGGACATTAAAAATGGATACTTCGATGAACAAACGCAGAAATTTCCTCCGTGCCTCCGGCGCTGCGCTGCTCGGCGCCGCCGCGGTCAGCCGTTCCGCACAGGGCGCCGTGCCCGAAGCGCCGATGCAGTCCAGCCCCGCGATGCAGCAGCCCCTGCTGCCGCCGAACGGGCGCCCCTACAACCCGGTGGCCACGCTCAACGGCTGGACGCTGCCGTGGCGCATGAACAACGGCTGGAAGGAATTCCACCTCGTCGCCGAACCGGTGCGCCGGCAGATCGCGCCGGGCATGACCGCCCACCTCTGGGGTTACAACGGCCAGTCGCCGGGACCGACCATCGAATGCGTCGAGGGTGACAAGGTGCGCATCTTCGTCACCAATAAATTGCCGGAACACACCACCATCCACTGGCACGGCATCCTGCTGCCCAACGGCATGGATGGCGTAGGCGGCCTGACCCAGCCGCAGATCCCGGTGGGCAAGACCTACGTCTACGAATTCGAAATGAAGAAATCAGGCACTTTCATGTACCACCCGCATGCCGACGAGATGGTGCAGATGGCGATGGGCATGATGGGCCTGTTTATCGTGCATCCGAAAAATCCGGCCTTCATGAAAGTCGACCGTGATTTTGTATTCCTGCTCAATGCCTTCGACATCAGCCCCGGCGCCGCAACGCCCCGCATCAACACCATGCTCGACTTCAACCTGTGGTGCTGGAACTCGCGGGTGTTTCCCGGCATCGACCCGTTCGTGGTGCGCACCGGCGACAGGGTCCGCATCCGCTTCGGCAACCTGACCATGACCAACCACCCGGTGCACATGCACGGTTACGATTTCGAGGTGACCTGCACCGACGGCGGCTGGGTGCCGAAGTCGGCGCGCTGGCCGGAAGTGTCGGTGGACGTCGCCGTCGGCCAGATGCGCGCCTTCGAGTTCACCGCTGATGCGCCGGGCGACTGGGCCATCCACTGCCACAAGTCGCACCACACGATGAACGCGATGGGCCACGGCGTGCCGACCATGATCGGCGTCGACCATCGCGGCGTCGCCGAAAAAATCCTGCGCCTGGTGCCCGACTACATGGTAATGGGCGAACGCGGCATGGCCGACATGGGCGAAATGGAAATGCCGCTGCCCGACAACACGCTGCCGATGATGACCGGCCGCGGTCCATTCGGACCGCTGGAAATGGGCGGCATGTTCAGCGTGGTCAAGGTGCGTGACGGACTCGCACGCAATGACTACAAGGACCCGGGCTGGTACAAACATCCGCCGGGAACTGTGGCCCGCGAATGGACTGGCGCCGCGCCGGCGGCCGCAAGCGCGCAACCGCAATCCGGACGCGCAGCCGCTGCCGCCTCTCCGGAAAAGGAATTGCGGGCGCGTAAACCGGGTGGCGGTCATGGCCATCATTGATCAACCGGGCAAACCATAATGACGCTTCCCCTGGGCCTGTTGCTTGCGGTCGCGGCCCTGGGCTACGGCTGCGTGACGTGGCACGGTACCCTGCTGTGCGTGTTCATTGCCGCCGTGGTGGTTGCAGCAGGCGCATTTCTGCTCGCGCTGCTGCGGGAATTGTGGATCCTGCATCAACTTAAAGATATGTAATTGATTTTAAAATTTAATTTAAAAGCCCCCATGAAAAACCTGTTGCTTGCATTCGCCATCACCCTGATCACGCTGCCAAACGGCGCTTATGCCCACGGCGAAAAACCGCATGCGCGGAAATTTTCAGCATTGCAGCTGTCAGAGGAACATGCATTCGGCAAAGCCGGTGATCCGAAAAAGGTCGACCGCACCATCGCCTTCAACATGACTGACAACATGCGATTCAATCCTGCGCAGATTACCGTCAAGCAAGGCGAAACCATCCGGTTTGTCGTCAGGAACAGCGGCAAGGTCATGCACGAAATGGTCATCGGCACCATGAAGCAACTGAAGGAACATGCCGAGCAGATGAAAAAATTTCCTGGTATGGAACACGACGACCCTTACATGGCCCATGTGCCCCCCGGGAAAACCGAAGAAATCATCTGGCAGTTCACCAAGGCCGGAGATTTTGATTTTGCCTGCCTGATCGCCGGCCATTTCGAGGCCGGCATGCTCGGGAAAATCCGGGTTTCAGCCCGATAACGAAAGGAAGACATCATGCACAGACGTACTTTTGTCGCTGCACTGGCTGCTCTGGCCTTCCCGGTCAGCGCATACGCCCAGCGTATCCCGGAGATCACCGTCTATCTCAACCCCACCTGAGGCTGCTGCGGCGCGTGGATGGATCATCTGCGCGCCAACGGCTTCCGTGTGAAGCCCGTTGCAGTCGACGACACCGGCGTGGAACGCCGCAGACACGGCATTCCGGATGCACTCGGCGGCTGCCATACCGGCGTCATCGATGGTTACGCCATCGAAGGCCATGTGCCGGCGCGCGAAATCAGGCGCCTGCTTGCCGAGCGGCCTGCCGCAGCAGGCCTTGCCGTGCCGGGCATGCCCGCCGGATCGCCGGGCATGGAATCGCCCAAATCCCAGCCCTATGACGTGCTGCTGGTCGACAGGCGCGGCCGTCATTCCGTTTATGCCCGTTACGGGCGCTGACTGAGGAGAAACCGATGAAACTCGCGTTGACGACCTTCTTGCTTGCTGCCGTGCTCGGAGCGCCGGCCCATGCACAACCGGATGCCGCGGCGGCATTGAGTGACGGTGAAATCCGCAAAGTCGATCCTGAAGCGCGGAAAATCACCATCCGCCATGGCCCGATCAGCAACCTCGGCATGCCGCCGATGACCATGGTGTTCCAGGTTGATGATCCGGCCTTGCTGGAAAATGTCAAAGCCGGTGACAAAGTGCGTTTTACAGCCGAAAAAAACGACGGGCGATACATCGTCAGGCAACTGCAGAAAAACCCATGAGAAAACCCGCCCTCGACCCTCGTTGGTAGGCGGATTCTTCTGTGGTACTGTAACGGCCACGCCACGCGAGTGGTTCCGACGCGGCGCCTGTAGCTGCGGCATACCCGCACTTCCCATGCTTGAAGCCAGCAATCTCGAGATCACCCGCGGCAATCGCCGGCTGTTCGGCGGCATTTCGTTCGCCCTTCGGCCGGGCACGCTGCTGCGGGTGGGCGGTTCCAACGGCAGCGGAAAAACCAGCCTGCTGCGTGCGCTGTGCGGCCTGGTGTTGCCGTCGGCGGGCGAAATCCGCTGGCACGGCGAAAACATCCGCGCACTGCGCGAGGAATTCTGGAAACACCTGGTCCACATCGGGCACACCAATGCGCTGAAAGACGAACTGACGGCGCACGAAAACCTCGCAGCACTGTGCGCCCTGTCGGGCATCCCTGCCAGCGCGGATGAACAACGCGCGGCATTGACCCGTTTTGGCCTCGCCGGTCGCGAACACCTGCCGGCGAAAGTGCTGTCGCAGGGCCAGCGCCGGCGTACCGCACTGGCGCGGCTGGTATTGAGCGCGGCCCTGCCGCTGTGGATACTCGACGAACCGTTTGCCGCGCTCGACGCAGCCGCAGTCGGTAACATGCAAGCCGTCATCGGTGCACATCTTGCCGCTGGCGGCATGGTGGTGCTGACCACACACCAGGAAGCGCCGATCGCCGCCCAGTCCGTGGTCGAACTCGATCTTGACCGGGAGCACGTCTGATGGGCGCCCTGCTCGGCGCGATCATCCGCCGCGACCTTCTGCTGGCCTGGCGCCGCCGCACCGACGTTGCGACCGTGGTGCTGTTCTTCCTGATCGTGGTCAGCCTGTTCCCGCTCGGCGTCGGCCCCGAACCCAACCTGCTGCGCACCATCGCTCCGGGCATCATCTGGGTTGCGGCGCTGCTCGCCTGCATGCTGTCACTGCAGCAGCTGTTTGCTTCGGACCATGCCGACGGCGTGCTTGACCAGATGCTGCTCGCAGCGGTACCGCTGGGGCTGATCGTCATTGCCCGGGCGTTCGCCCACTGGCTGATCTCCGGATTGCCCCTGGTCCTGCTGTCGCCGCTGTTGGCAGTACAATTCGGCCTGCAGGCAGAACTTTATCCGGTCCTTGCGCTCTCTCTGTTGCTCGGCACCCCGGTCCTGACGCTCACCGGCGCGATCGGCGCAGCCCTGACGCTGGGACTGCGCGGCGGCGGCATGCTGCTGGCGCTGCTGGTATTGCCGCTCTATGTGCCGGTGCTGATTCTCGGTGCCGGAGCTGTCGACGCTGCAGCAGCCGGGTTGGGCGCCGATGCTCACCTGCTGCTTCTGACCGCTCAACTGGTGTTGACGGCGACGTTTGCGCCCTGGGCGGTATCGGCTGCGCTGCGCATCGCAGCGGAATGAACAGGGCAATGGGTGTGCTTTATTAAGCATATGATTATTAAGGTTTTTATGAAATCCGCACGAGGCAAACCCTTTTGAACCAGCCTGCACAGCAACCGGCGCTGTGGGCCGGCGGCATCAACTGGTTCAAGTACGCCGCGCCGCAGACCTTTTATCCGCTCGCAGGCGCAATGATTCCGTGGTTCGGCTGGGCCGCGGCCGTTCTCTGCGCGGCCGGCCTTTACACCGGTTTTTTCATTGCACCCACCGACCACCAGCAGGGCGAGTCGTACCGCATCATTTTCATCCACGTGCCCGCGGCCTGGATGTCGATGCTGGTCTACCTCGCCATGGCGTTCTGGGCGGCAGTCGGACTGACCTTCAACACCCGGCTCTCGCACATGATGGCCACCGCGCTCGCACCCACCGGGGCGCTGTTCACCTTCCTCGCGTTGTGGACCGGCGCGTTGTGGGGCAAGCCGACCTGGGGCACCTGGTGGGCCTGGGATGCGCGCATGACTTCCGAACTGATCCTGCTGTTCCTCTACTTCGGCTTCATGGGACTGCAGGCCGGAATCGACGACCCGCGTCGCGCCGACCGCGCCGGCGCGGTGCTGGCGCTGGTCGGCGTGGTCAACATCCCGATCATCTATTTCTCGGTGAAATGGTGGAACACGCTGCACCAGGGCGCCTCGGTCAGCCTGACCAGCGCGCCGACCATGGCCGCCACCATGCTCGCCGGCATGCTGCTGATGGCGCTCGCGGCATGGTTCTACACAATCGCCGCCACGCTGCATCGTGTACGCTCGATCATCCTTGAACGCGAACAGGGTGCGGAATGGACCAAGACAGCTACTGGAGCAGCGCAATGAACTGGGGCGGCTGGAACGAATTCTGGGCAATGGGCGGTTACGGTTTCTATGTCTGGGGCTCGTACGGCGTCACCCTGGCATTGATCGCCGCTGAAATCATGCTGCTGCGCGCGCGTCGCCGCTCGGCATTGCATCAGACAGGAAACTCCGCTTCATGAAACCACGGCATAAACGATTCGCGATGATCGCCTGCGGCGTCGGCGCGCTGGGCATTGCAGCCGCGCTGGTGCTCTCCGCTTTCCAGAAAAACCTGGTGTTCTTCTACACCCCGACCCAGGTTGCCGCCAACGAGGCGCCGCAGGGACGCGCCTTCCGCATCGGCGGCCTGGTCACCCCGGGCAGCGTGCAGCGCCAGGCCGACGGCGTCACCGTGCGCTTCACTGTGACCGATACCGCCCAAAGCATACCGGTGACCTATCGCGGCGCGTTGCCCGACCTGTTCAAGGAAGGCAAGGGCGTGGTCGCGCAGGGCAAGCTCGGCGCCGACGGATTGTTCAGTGCCAGCGAAGTGCTGGCCAAACACGACGAGAATTACATGCCGCCCGAGGCCGCAGAAGCCGTGGCCAAGGCCCATGCCGGCAAGCCGCCGGGCGCCGCCACCATCATCGCCCCCGCGGCCGGCGGCGGGAAGCGCTGATGATCGCAGAACTCGGACAGGTTGCGCTCGCACTCGCCCTCTGCCTCGCTCTGGCGCAGGGCACGCTGCCGCTGATCGGCGCGGCAAACGGCAATGCCGCCTGGATCGCGCTCGCGCGGCCTGCGGCGCGCGGCCAGTTCCTGTGCGTTGCGCTGGCATTCGCGCTGCTGGCCTATTCATTCATCGTCAACGATTTCTCCATACTCAATGTCGCCACCAACTCCAATTCCGCGCTGCCGCTGCATTACCGCATCGCCGCGACCTGGGGCAGCCATGAAGGTTCACTGCTGCTGTGGACGCTGATGCTCACCGGTTGGGGCGTGGCAGTGACCCTGTTCAGCAGCCGCCTGCCCGACGAGATGGTGGCGCGCGTGCTCGGCGTGATGGGCCTGCTCGGCGTCGGCTTCCTCGCCTTCATGCTGTTCACCTCGAATCCCTTCGACCGCCTGCTGCCGGCGGCAGCCGACGGGCGCGACCTCAATCCGCTGCTGCAGGACGCCGGCATGGTGATCCATCCGCCGATGCTCTACATGGGTTATGTCGGTTTTTCAGTGGTCTTCGCCTTCGCCGTTGCCGCGCTGCTGTCCGGCCGGCTGGATGCGGCGTGGGCGCGCTGGTCGCGCCCGTGGGCCACGGTGGCCTGGCTGTTCCTCACGCTGGGCATCGCCTTGGGCAGTTTCTGGGCCTATTACGAACTGGGCTGGGGCGGCTGGTGGTTCTGGGATCCGGTGGAGAACGCCTCGTTCATGCCGTGGCTCGTAGGCACCGCGCTGATCCATTCGCTGGCCATCACCGAAAAACGCGGCGCCTTCCGCAGCTGGACCGTGCTGCTCGCCATCGCCGCCTTTTCGCTGAGCCTGCTCGGCACTTTCCTCGTCCGTTCCGGCGTGCTGACTTCGGTACACGCCTTCGCCACCGACCCCAAGCGCGGCGTGTTCATCCTCGCCTTCCTGGTGCTGGTGATCGGCACTTCTCTGGCGCTGTATGCCTGGCGCGCGCCGCGCGTCGGGCTCGGCGGCGATTTCAGCCTGGTGTCGCGCGAGTCGGCGCTGCTGACCAACAACGTGCTGCTGGCGGCGGCCTGCGGCTCGGTGATGCTGGGCACGCTCTACCCGCTGGCACTGGACGCGCTGGGACTGGGCAAGATTTCGGTGGGGCCGCCGTATTTCGAAGCCGTGTTCGTGCCGCTGATGGCGCCGGCGATCTTCCTGATGGGCATAGGCCCGCTGCTGCGCTGGAAATCAGCGACCCTGCCCGAACTCGCGGTGCGCCTGCGCTGGGCCGCGCTGACCAGCGTGATCGCCGCGGTGATCGTGCCTTTCGCGATGGGACGCTGGACCTGGCTGGGCGCTGGCAGCCTGCTGCTCGCCGCCTGGATCATCACCGCCGGTGCAACCGGGCTGCGCCAGCGCCTGCGCGACGACGGCTCGGGCCGCAGCCTCGCGCAGCGCATGCGCAGAGTGCCGCCAAGCTTTTACGGCATGCACCTGGCACACCTCGGGGTCGCGGTATTCATCATCGGTGTCACCCTGGTCAGCAGCTATCAGAGCGAAGCCGACGTGCGCATGGCCACCGATGACAGCACCACGCTGGCAGGCCACGAATTCCGTTTCGGCGGCACCCGTGAAATCCGCGGGCCGAACTATGTTGCCGCGCGCGGCACCGTCGAAGTCAGCCGTGACGGCCGGCCGGTCGCCACGCTGCACCCGGAAAAGCGCGTCTACCTCGCGCAGAACATGCCGATGACCGAAGCGGCGATCAACCGCGGCGTCACCCGTGACCTCTACGTCGCA
>JBFWOE010000147.1:0-7807 GCA_050250695.1 Burkholderiales bacterium | reverse complement strand
AAAATGCGGCAAATGGAGTCGTCTGATCAGACTCATCGGACGACGGCATAAAATGCTGTTCCCGTACGGCCCGGATCCCAGCATCGGATTTTTTGCATACAGCTGTTCGGCGGATCCGCTACGGAGAACTGCACCGGTGAACGTGCCATTTCGCACCCACGCCGTATCGTGGCATGTGCTTTACGGGTCGCACCCGGCCAAACATCATTCTTGATGCGCATGAATTAATGCCAAGCATGTTATGAGCACATCATTAAAAAAATGCGTCGCAATTTGGTGCGCCGTCACATGCAACCGATTCACTGACAGGGGAATATAATGATCAACGCCGCAATCATCGGACTCGGCCGCTGGGGACAGAATCTGGTCAACAGCGTGCAAGGCAAAAGCAAACTGATCCGCTTCGTTGCCGGCGCCGTGCGCACTCCGGAGAAAACCCGTGAATACGCCGACAGCCAAGGCATCCGGCTCTACGACGACTATCGCAAGGTGTTGGCCGATCCGGCCGTGGATGCCATAGTGCTCGCCACGCCGCACAGCGTTCACGCAGAGTTGATCATTGCCGCCGCCCGCGCCGGCAAACACGTATTCACGGAAAAACCGTTCACCCTCACCACGGAATCCGCCAAAGCGGCCGTGCGCGCCTGTGCAAAAGCCGGTGTAACGCTGGCCGTCGGTTACAACTGGCGTTTCCAGCCCGCGCTCCAGGAGATCCGCCGCATGCTCGACGACGGACGGCTGGGCAAGCTGCTGCATATTGAAGGAAACTTCTGCGGCCCCAGTGTTTACTGGTACCCGAAAGATCACTGGCGGCAGAAAAAAGACGAAGGGCCGGGCGGCGGCATGACCGGCCGCGGCGTGCATGTCGTGGATGCCATGCTCTACCTCGCCGGCCATGTCGATACGGTTTATGCACAGAGTTTCCGTCGCGCACTCGATTACGGCATCGACGACACGACTTCCATGCTGTTCCGTTTCAAGGCCGGCGCCAGCGGTTATCTCGGCACCTTCATCGCCACGGCTGAAACCTGGCGCATGCAGGTGTTCGGATCGAATGGCTGGGTCGAAGTCGGCGATGTAGAACACCTGCCGACATGGCAGATGCGGGTCTGCCTGCTCAATCCAGACAACCTGCGCGAACGCAAACGTCCGCAGGTGATGTCATTCCCGGATACCAGCACCGAACGCGCAGAACTTGAACACTTTGCGCAGGCGATCACCAAAAAACAGGCGATCGCAGTTGCAGGGGGCGATGAAATTCATGGCGTTACCGCGCTGGAGGCAATTCTGGAGTCGGCACACAGCGGTAGGCCGGTAAAAGTGGGGAAACGCAGTACAGCGAAAATCCGGCGTAAACCGGCGCGCAAGCCAGTCAAAAAGAAAATCGTAAGAACCGCGACCAGGAAAAAAGGGAAACGTCGCTGATTATCAAAAAATACTTTAAAATCATATACTTATATTAACGGCGCTTGCCGCGTAATCTTGTTGATCACGCAGCCTGCACTTGGGGCAGGCGCCGTCCGTATTCCGCGGCCGCATTTTCAAGCGTCGTGAAAACCGCGCCGCCTTCTTTCAGCGTGCGTATCAGTTTTTCCAGTGCCAGCATGCGGTGTCCGCGGCCGATCACGAAAGGATGGAAAGTATAGGTAATGACACCCCAGTCGAGATTGTCACGCAGATAAATGAAATCATTGATCCAGTTGTCGAGCACGCGGTTGGCGTTCATCGTGCCCTGAAGAATCCAGGTCGGCGTGCGGATGAACTCGAAATGGGGATAGTCATCCAGCGTCCAGCTGACCGGCATTTCGATCAAGCGGGTATCCGGTCCGAAACGCGCCGGTTTTTCCAGTTCGATGATGTCGCCATTGCGCACCCGGTACGGCGTGTAATCGTCACCCATCAGACTGCTGTCGTATAAAAAACCGTATTTCAGCAGCAGATCCACCGTGTGTGGAGACAGATCCCATGACGGTGAACGATAACCACGGGCGTTGCGGCCTGTCAGCCTGCGGATGCCGTCATTGGCACGTACCAGTTCGGCTTCCTCCTGCTCGCGTGTCAGGCCGGCAGGCGGACGATGTGTCCAGCCGTGATGCCCGATCTCGTGTCCGGCATCAAATACCTGCCGGCATTGGTCAGGGAAGGTTTCCAGCGTATGGCCGGGAATGTACCACGAAGTAGGCACATCGTATTTTTTCAGCAGGTCAAGAATGCGCGGCAACGCGACGTTTGGACCGAACTCCCCGCGGGATATCGGAGACGGAGAATCCATGCCGCGCGCGATCCATCCGGATATGGCATCAAAATCGAAAGTCAGGGCAGCCAGATGTCTTCTCATGGCGGCGGAATGTTAACACGCAGCATGCCGTCTGCATCCGGTGATCAGTCCCGGTTATCGATCCGTTTCACACATCGCGGTCCATATGCCGCCGGCCTGCGTGAGCTGCGACAGTGTACGTGCGCCCTGACGCTGCAATTCGTCCAGCGCTACTTTTGCGCTGTGTTCTCTGCAACCCTGGATGATCGGACCGATGCCGGCCGGTGCGAAGCCTGGTCACCGCGTAATTGAGTATCGGTTCGCCTTTCCTGATCGCCCCCTGCAGGCCTGTGCCGTCACGACGCCCGTCGAAAATAACTGTATATAATTACAGTCATGAACCCGCGCCGCATCCCAGCCACCACCATGCTGCCGGCTCCGGACGCAGCGCGCCCCGCCGTCTCCGGTCGCGACAGGCGCCTGCCGCTGGCCGCCGGCAAGGCGGCCGCCGGCTTCCCCTCGCCCGCCACCGACCATGTCGAGCGCCGCCTCGACCTGACCGAATATCTGGTGCTGCATCCGGAGGCCACGTTTTTCATGCGGGTCAAAGGCGACTCGATGAGCGGCGCCGGCATCCACGACGGCGACCTGCTGGTCGTCGACCGCTCGCTGGAGCCCGCCTCCGGCCGCGTGGTGGTGGCCGCCCTCGACGGCGAGCTGACCGTCAAGCGCCTGCAGCGCAGGCAGGGGCGGATCACGCTGAAATCCGAAAACCCCGCCTATCCTGCAATCGCCGTTGACGAAGACCGGGACCTGCAGATCTGGGGCGTGGTCGCCTACGTGGTGCACGCGCCGTGAAACGCGCCATCGCGCTGGTCGACGGCAACAATTTCTACGTCTCCTGCGAGCGCATATTCAATCCGGCGCTCGAAGGCCGTCCCGTGGTGGTGCTGTCCAACAACGACGGCTGCGTGGTATCGCGCAGCGCGGAAGCCAAGGCGCTGGGCATCCGCATGGGTGTGCCGTTTTTCGAAGTCCGGGCGCTGGTAAAAAGCCATGGCCTGGTATGGCTCAGTTCCAATTACGCGCTCTACGGCGATATCAGCGCGCGCATGATGGCTCTGCTCTGCGGATTCGCACCGCGGCAGGAGGTCTATTCCATCGACGAGTGTTTTCTTGATTTCAGCGGCATGACCGTGGACATCGCGACATATGGCCACGGCATCCGCGACCGCATCCGCCGCTGCCTCGGCATTACTACCTGTGTCGGCGTCGGCGGCACAAAAACGCTGGCCAAGCTTGCCAACCATGTCGCCAAGACCTGCGCACGCTACGGCGGCGTGTTCGACTGGGACATGCCCGCGGCCGCGGAACGCGAAGCCATCATGTGCGGACTCGACGTATCCGAAGTCTGGGGCGTGGGCCGCCGCCTGGCGCCGCGGCTGCGGAAACTGGGCATCCATAGCGCCCTCGACCTGCAGCGTGTGCCCGCGAAACGCATCCGCGGCCATTTCGGCGTGGTCCTCGAACGCACGGTGGCCGAACTCAACGGCACCCCCTGCATCGAACTGGAAGCGTCAGCGGTGCGGCGCGGGCAAATCGCCGCCAGCCGCAGTTTCGGCCGGCCGGTGACCGAGCTGGGAGAACTGCGCGAGGCGGTCGCCAGTTACGCCATCCGTGCTGCCGAACGGCTGCGCGCCCAGCATTCCGCCTGCGCCCTGGTCGGGGTATACATCGAGACTGCGGGATTCCACGACCCCGCGCAGCGTTATGACGCCTCCACCGCGGTACCGCTGACGGTCGCCAGCGACGACAGTCGCAGGATCAGCGCGGCGGCGCTGTTCGGCCTCGAGCGCATCTGGCGGCCGGGATACCGTTACAAGAAAGCCGGCGTCTGGCTGGGCGGGCTGCAGCCGGCGGCGGTTCCCCAGGCGGAGCTGTTCCCGGCTTACGAACGGCCGCGCTCCGCACGGCTGATGGCGGCGATGGACCGCATCAACCGCACTTACGGCATGAACACCGCGACTTTTGCCGGCGCGGGCATCCGCCAACCCTGGCGCATGCAGTCGGCGCGCCGGTCGCCGCGCTACACCACGGCCTGGAATGAACTCGCCGTCGTATCCTGATGGCCGTTTCAGCCGGCGACGATGCGCAATGCCAGGTACGGCATGAGGTTGAGCAGGAATATGCCGATCTTGTACGCCGCCATGCCGGCGTAATGGATGGCGTCGAACTGCTCGACCGACATGCGGAACCAGCGGCCGTGGAAACGGTACATCCAGTCATGCATCAGCACGAAGGCCAGGAACCACCACAGCAGCAGACCGTAATTGATCACGGTGCACCACAACAGTACGTCACGCACGATATCGATGGTCATGGCGCCTCCTCCGGTCCATGCAAGGGCACGCGGACTACTCGTGCGTGATCGGCTTGCTGGTGAACAGGAAATCCTTAAGCTCTTTCGAAAACGCCGGATCCTTGCGGCGTATCCACTCCAGCACCATCGCCGCATGTTCCTTTTCTTCGTCACGGTTGTGCGCGAGGATCGCCTTCAGTTCCGGATCCTTGCACGCGTCCGCGCGCTGGTTGTACCAGTCCACCGCCTCGAGTTCCTCCATCAACGACACGATCGCGCGATGCATGTCGCGGGTTTCATGGGACAGTTCTTCCACGGGTTCGTGGTAACCGACGCTGGACATTGTGTTCTCCTGTTCAGGTTGCAGATGAATGACGCCCAATAATCAATACAAGTTATTGTTTTTAATGGTTAATTCACTCGTCGCCGTCTCGGCACGCAAAGCCGGTGACACATGTGTCCGTCGCCGCAGTTCGGCGTAAGTCAGCCACAGCAGCAGCGCCGGCAGCAGAAAACCCACGAATAGCGGGGTAAAGGCAACGAACCACATCAACATGCTGGTCTCGCTGGAGTACAGGTCCCAGACTTCGAGCGCCAGCGGCAGCACCGTGAACAGGATCGCTGGCACCATGAACCAGATCCTGTTGCCGGTGCCTGCGTTGGCGCGTTGTGCGCAGAAAAAAGTCACTGCCGCGACAAACACCGCGGTCGCCCCGCCGGCCGCGGCATTCGCAAGGCCGATGACCGCGGTCGCAGCCTGGTACACAAACAGCAGCACCAGCGCAGTACCCACCATGCGTCGCAGCGTCAGGTCCGTCATCTCACACCTCATGCCCGCCGGGAAATAACACAATCATTTTATCCCGCATTACAGGCGCCTGACCGGGCAATCGTCAGCGGCACGCCTGCTGTATCCGCAAAAAAACGGGCGGAACGCATGTTCCGCCCGCTTCCCCGCCCTGCGCAACCCTCGTGAGGCGGCGCAGCGGTCACGCCGCAGCCCTTGTGGAACGGCGGCGCCTGCTCATGCCGTCACGGCATCATTGCAGATCAAAGCGATCAAGATTCATCACCTTGACCCAGGCCGCGACGAAATCCTTGACGATTTTCTCCTTGCCGTCGGCACTGGCATAAACCTCGGCATAGGCACGCAGTACCGAGTTGGAACCGAACACAAGGTCGTTGCGCGTGCCGGTGTGCCTGACCTTGCCGCCCTGGCGGTCACGGCCTTCGAACACCTCGGCGCTGCCGTCCGTCGCCTTCCATTCCGTGCCCATGTCGAGCAGCCTGACGAAGAAGTCGTTGCTCAGCACGCCCACCTTGTCGGCGAACACCCCGTGCTTGCTGCCGTCAGCATTGGTACCGAGCACGCGCAGGCCGCCGACCAGTGCCGTCATTTCGGGCGCGGTCAGGGTCAGCATCTGCGCCTTGTCGACCAGCATGGCTTCGGTCGGCGTGCCGCCCTGGCCGCGGCCGTAGTTGCGGAAGCCGTCTATCACGGGTTCGAGCACGGCGAAAGACTCCACGTCGGTCTGGTCCTGGCTGGCATCGACGCGGCCGGGCGCGAACGGCACCTCGACCGCCACGCCGGCAGCCTTGGCCGCCTGCTCCACACCCACGCAGCCCGCAAGCACGATCACGTCCGCCAGCGAGGCCTTGCCGCTGGCCTTCTGGATATCTTCCAGTTTGGCGAGAGTCTTCAGCACCGGCTTGTTGATGGCCCAGTCCTTTTGCGGGGCGAGGCGGATGCGCGCGCCATTGGCGCCGCCGCGCTTGTCGCCGCTGCGGAAGGTTGACGCCGAGGCCCAGGCTACAGACACCAGTTCGCTCACCGAAAGGCCAGAGGCGGCGATCTTCGCCTTGAGGTCGGCAATGTCGGCTGCGGTCGGCTTGTGCGTGGCGGCAGGCAGCGGATCCTGCCAGATCAGGTCTTCCTTCGGCACCTCGGGTCCGAGGTAACGGGCCTTGGGCCCCATGTCGCGATGGGTCAGCTTGTACCAGGCGCGGGCGAAGGCGTCGGCGAAGGCCTGCGGGTTTTCGAGGAAGCGTTTGGAAATCTTCCCGAATTCCGGGTCGAAGCGCATCGTCAGGTCGGTGGTCAGCATGGTCGGCTTGTGGAATTTGCCCTTCACATGCGCGTCCGGAATGATCTCCGGCGCGTCCTTGGCCACCCATTGCTTGGCGCCAGCCGGCGACTTCACCATTTCCCACTCGTACTTGAACATGATCTCGAGGAAATCATTGCTCCAGCGCGCCGGGGTCGTGGTCCAGGTTACCTCGAGGCCGCTGGAGATGGTGTCCTTGCCATGACCGCTGCCGAAATTGCTGTTCCAGCCCAGGCCCTGCGCCTCGAGCGGCGCGGCTTCCGGCTCCGGCCCCTTGTGTGATTCCGGCGCGGCGCCGTGGCACTTGCCGAAGGTATGGCCGCCGGCGATCAGTGCGACGATCTCCTCGTCGTTCATCGCCATGCGATAGAAAGTCTCGCGGATATCCTTCGCCGCCAGCAGGTAGTCGCCGCTGGCGTTCGGACCTTCCGGGTTGACGTAGATCAGGCCCATGTGCGAAGCGCCGAAGGGTCCCTGGAGCTGACGCTTGCCGTCGTCGATGCGTTTGGCATCGACACCCAGCCACTTCATTTCCGGACCCCAGTTCACGTCCTGGTCCGGTTCCCAGACGTCCTCGCGCCCGCCGGCAAAACCGAAGGTGCGGAAACCCATGGACTCCAGTGCCACGTTGCCGGCGAGGATGAAAAGATCGGCCCAGGAAATCTTCTGGCCGTATTTCTGCTTGAGCGGCCACAGCAGGCGGCGGGTCTTGTCGATGTTGACGTTGTCGGGCCAGGAGTTCAGCGGTGCGAAGCGCTGCTGGCCGCGCCCGCCGCCGCCGCGTCCGTCGATGGTGCGATAGGTGCCGGCCGAGTGCCAGGCCATGCGGATGATCTGCGGGCCGTAGTGGCCGAAGTCGGCCGGCCACCAGGGCTGCGAATCGGTCATCAGCTTCACCAGGTCGGCCTTCAGCGCCTGATAATCAAGCTTTTTGAATTCGTCGGCGTAGTTGAATTTTTCACCGAGCGGGTTGGAACGGTTGCCATGCTGGTTGAGCAGGTCTACGCGCAACTGGTTCGGCCACCAGTCGCGGTTCGAGGTGCCACCGCCGGCGACGTGGTGGAATGGACATTTGGCTTCAGTGCT
>JBFWOE010000146.1:0-7960 GCA_050250695.1 Burkholderiales bacterium | reverse complement strand
CCCATTTTCTGCAGTGTTGCCGCTTCCACCGGCGGCGGCGCGCCGGTGGTCGTGCCGAAGGACACGAAATATCCGCGCGGTGCGAGCGACTTCAGCGAGGCGTCGAAGGAATCCCTGCCCACCGAGTCGTACACCACTGGCACACCAGCCCCTGCAGTGATCTCCTTGACGCGCGCAACGATGTCCTCGCTTTTTCGGTCAATCACATGCTCGTATCCGTGCGACCTGGCCAGTGCGCATTTTTCCGGGCCACCGGCCACCCCGATCATTACCGCTCCCAGCGCCTTGCCCCACTGGCCGGCCACCAGGCCTACGCCACCTGCTGCGGCATGGAACAGCACGAATTCGCCGCGTTTTACCGGATAACAGCGTTGCAGCATGTATTCAACGGTCATGCCCTTCATCAGGATCGCAGCAGCCTGCTCTTCCGAAATATCATCGGGCAATTTGACCAGCCTGTCGGCCGGCATCAGCCGCAGGTCGGCATAGCTGCCGGGCGGACTGCCGCCATAGGCGACACGGTCACCGACTTTTATGCCGCTGACGCCTGCACCCAGCGCTTCGACTATACCCGCGCCTTCGACACCGATGCCGCTGGGCAACGGCAGCGGATACTGGCCGCCACGCTGGTAGACATCCATGAAATTCAGTCCGATGGCCGTCTGGCGCAACAGCACCTCGCCGGCGCCGGGCGCAGCGACATCTATGGCCTGCAGGCGCAGGACATCAGGTGCGCCCTGTTTTTCAAGGCGTATTGCATTGGCTTTCATGCGGTGATTTCCCTTCTGTTATTGCGATGCGGGCAATTTCTGCCTGCGTTGTGAGGCAGCGACATTACCAATTTGGTGCGGAAGGAACAAGCCGTCGAGCCATTTCCGCAGCGCAAATATTGACACGTTTGCGTCGTTTACCGATGATGCAAACTCTGCATCGGAACGGTGAAACTACTGAAAATCGCCGGATGCAGATCCATTCATCCGGGAGGGGAACCATGAAGCCGTTTTGCCGCAATACCGTAATTGCGTCCGCCATTGCACTGATCGGCGCGCTGACCACACCGGCAGCGCTGGCCGACAACATCAAGTTGCGCATCGCCTCCGGCCATCCGCCGGTCAACACCTACGTCAACCTGATGCAGAATTTTTTCGTCCCTGAGGTGACCAAGCGTATCGCCGCACGCACCAAGCACAAGGTTGAATTCGTCGAAGGTTATGGCGGATCCATCGTCAAGGTGGCCGACACGCTGGAAGGTGTGCAGTCAGGCATCATCGACATCGGCGGCTACTGCTTCTGCTTCGAACCTTCGAACCTGCCGCTGCAGGCTTTCCAGGTGATGCTGCCCTTCGGAACCATGGATCCTGTTAAGAGTGTCACCCTCGCCCGCCGCGTATATGACCGGGTACCTTACATGTCCAAGGTATTCGAGGACAAATTCGGCCAGAAGCTGCTGGGACTGATTGCCGACAACGGCTACAACCTCGGCACGAACTTCGACTGGAACAAGGTTTCCGACCTCAAGGGCCAGAAACTGGCCGGCGCCGGTCTCAACCTGAAATGGCTGGAATACGCCGGCGCGACACCGGTGCAGTCCTCGCTGGTGGATGCCTACACTTCGATGCAGACCGGCGTCTACAACGGCTGGATCATGTTTCCATCGGGCTATGTCAACTTCAAGCTGCACGAAGTCGGCAAGTTCTATACCGAGATCGGCTTCGGCTCGATCACCTGGCACGGCCTGACCATCAACAAGCGCCGCTGGGACCGCCTGCCCAAGGATGTGCAGGCCATCATCCAGGAAGTCGCCAAGGAATATGAAGCCCGCACCGGCACGGTCAACCTTGCGAACTATCCGAAGCAGCTCGAGCAGCTGCGCAGCCTTGGCGCCACGGTCAAGCAGTTGCCGGATTCGGTGCGCGTGGACTGGGCGAAATCGCTGCAAGGCTGGCCGCAGGAAAAAGCGTCCGAACTCGACAAGCAGGGCCTGCCGGCAAGCCAGGTGCTGAAGATCGCACTGGAAGAAGCTGAAAAACTCGGCCACAAGTGGCCGGTACGCTACCAGGTCAAGTAAGCTGCAGGCGGGATGCGCACAGCGCATCCCGCTGTTCTTCGCAGCACGCGCGACTTCCTTCGGGAAGCGATTTCGCGGACACGGCAATCACGCCGCCCTCCTCGCTAAATGATCAATAAAATCATAGGCTTGACATCGCGTACCCTGCTCGGTTTCTCCGCCGCGCTGGCGCTGCTGCTGAGCTTTCTGGTGGTCGCCGACGTGATCGGGCGCGTGGTCTTCAATTCCCCGGTGAAGGGCACACCGGAGATCGTGTCAATGTCGATCGTGGTGATCTGCTTCCTGCAGGCGAGTTACGCCATCCGCAGCGGGGGCATGCTGAAAGTAGATGCGGTGCATGTGATGCTGCCGCCGCGTGCGCGCGCGGCGATTGCGATGATCGGATGCCTCCTCGGAGCGGCATTCTTCCTGGTCGTGGTCTATGGCGCGCTCGATCCGCTGCAGCACGCCTGGACTTCCAATGAATTCGAGGGGGAAGGCGCGCTGCGTGTGCCGACCTGGCCGGCGCGCACGGCTGTCATTCTCGGTTCCTCGCTGGCCGCATTCGAATACCTGCTTGAGGCCGTCCTGCACCTGGGCTTACTCATCGGAAAAACGCCGGCGACCGCGGAATCGTCGCCGCGCGCGGCCGGGCGCTGACCCCCATGTTCGGCACCACTGAAATGCTGATACTGGTGGCGGTGCTGCTGGCGCTGGTCTTCGCCGGCGTGCACATCGCCGTCGCACTGGGTGCAGCGGCAATGCTCGGCATCTACCTGATGACCGGTGACCCGGTGGTGGTGTCCGATTTCCTCGGCAGCACCGCCTACGAGGCCCTGCGCGACTACGTGTTTGCGGTGATTCCGCTGTTCATGCTGATGGGGGAATTCATTTCCAAGTGCGGCGCAGCCCGCGACATGTTCGCGCTGATCAACCGCGTCACCAAATGGATACCCGGGCGCCTCGGCGTAGCCACCGTGTTGTCGAACGCAGTGTTCGCCTTCGTCACCGGCGTCAGTATTGCCGCTGCGGCCGCATTCTCGAAAATTGCCTACCCGGAGATGAAACGTCACGGCTACGACCCGCGCTTCTCCCTCGGCTGCATCGCGGGCAGTTCCTGCCTGGGAATGCTGATTCCGCCAAGCGTGCTGATGATCGTGTGGGCGGTGCTGACCGAAATTTCCATCGGCGACCTGTTCCTCGCCGGCGTGCTGCCGGGATTCCTGCTGGTCAGTTTTTTCACACTCTACATCGTCGGCACTGCGCTGATCCGTCCGCAGACGGTCGGCGAAGCGGCACGCGGACAGGCGTTGCCGGAGACCCCGGAAGTCGGGCAGAAGCTGGGCATCGCGATGTTCAGCACGCTGCTGGTGATCGGGCTGGTCGTCGGCACGCTGCTGGGCATCTGGATGGGCTTCTTTACGCCGACAGAAGGCGCCGGCGTGGGCGCCGCAGCATCGCTGCTGCTGGCCATGGCCAAGGGGGTGCGCCTTGCCGAAATCAGGGAAGTGGTGCTGTCGGTGGGACGCACCACCGCACCGCTGCTGCTGCTGCTGTTCACCGCCCAGCTCTACTCCCGCGTGCTGACCATGACCGGATTCACCCGCGCCGTGCAGGAAATCCTGCTCGGCACCGGCCTCGGCCCCTGGGGCATCCTCGCGCTGATGGTGCTGATCTGGTTCGTCCTCGGCTGCATCATCGACTCGATATCCATCATCCTGCTTACCGTGCCGATCTTCGCGCCGATTGCCGCGACGCTGGGCTTCGATCCGCTGGCCTTTGCCATCATGGGTATCATCGCGATTGAAACCGGCCTGTTGACCCCGCCCTTCGGCCTGCTGGTCTTCACGGTCAAGGCGTCGCTCCCGGAAGAACCGGTATCCGTGGGACAGATATTTACCGGCGCCATACCCTACTGGATCGGACTGGTCGGGGTGGTGATCTGCCTGGCGGTCTATCCCGAGATTGCCACTGCACTGCCGAAATTTTTCAAGACACTGTAACAAGGAACCGATCATGCCCGCCTACTGGCTCGCCCGTTGCAAAATCAACAATCCGGTGGAATACAAGAAATATACAGATCTCGTGCCAGGCATCATCGCCGCCTACGGCGGCAAGGTGCTGGCGCGCGGCGGCAATTACAGAATCATGGAGGGCACCGACCGCTACCACCGTTTCGTGGTGATCGAGTTCCCGACGCTGGATCAGGCGGTAAAATGCCACCAGTCGCCGGAATACCAGGCCGCCGCCGCGTTCCGGCGTGCACCGGGCGTGGGCGAAGTCGAACAGGTCATAGTCGAATCCGGCGACGCCACGCCGGTCTGAACTGCAGGAGAAATTGCATGCCGCTGAGCCATCTCGAACATTTTCTGATCCAGACTACCGACATCGAAGCCACGCGCGACTGGTATGTCGACGTGCTGGGTTTCCGCGAAGGCCCGCATCCGGACTTCAAGTTTCCCGTGGTCTGGCTCTACCTGGGCGACAAGGATGTGGTCCATCTGACCCAGGGCGGTAAAAACGTCAGTGAAAACCGCAAGGCTTACCTCGGCCAGCAGTCCGACGCGACCCATGGCAGCGGAGTGCTCGACCACGTGGCCTTCCGCTGCACCGGACTGCGCGACATGATGGAACATCTGCAGCGATGCAAGGTCGAGTTCCGCCGTCGAATGGTCAGTGACCAGGGCCTGTTCCAGCTGTTCCTGCTTGATCCCAACGGCGTCAAGGTCGAGCTGAATTTTTCCAATACCGAAGCGCAGGGCATCACGCCTGAGCTGATGGCTTCGGCGCTGCCGGCGTGAACGCGCCGCAGTGGCGCATCCGCCAGTACCACTACCTCTCTGAAGACAGCCACGTCCATCCCTTTCTGGTTGACCTGTGGAACGAAGTGCGTGAGGCGACCGGTGGCCGTGTCGAAGCCACGGTGCACGCCAAGAACGCCGGCCTGCCGGGCTCCCATCTTGCGATCGTCGACCTGCTGATCAAGGGCGAAATCGAGTGTTATGTGCTGATGGGCGGCATTCTCGGCGGTCTGGTGCCCGCGCTGGAAATCCAGGGCCTGCCCTTCGCCTTCCGCGATCACTCCCAGGTGCACGCCGTGCTCGACGGCCCGCTGGGCAGCTTCCTGCAGGCCGAACTGCGCGCCAAGGGCATCCATGCCCTGCCCTACGGTTTGCTCGAGAACGGATTCCGCCATATCTCCACCGTGGACAAACCTGTCACCCGCGCCGCAGACCTCGAAGGACTGCGCATCCGGATCCCTGAAGGCAAGATGTTCGCCGACGCCTTCTCCAGCCTTGGTGCAGTACCCGTGGAAGTCAACGTGCTGAAACTCTACGACGCACTGAGAAACCGCGAAATCGATGCCCAGGAAAATCCGCTGTCAATCACCGATGCTCTGAAGCTGCACGAAGTCACCCGTCATGTCGCGCTCACCGCACACATGTGGTCAGGCTTCAACATGATGGTCAGCCAGCGCTTCTGGCAGCAGTTGCCTGAAGACGTGCAACAAACGATCGAGCGACTGACACGCAAACATGTCGCGCGGCAGCGCGCGCATACCGACGCCCTCAATCGCGCGCTGGAAAAAAAGATTCCGCTGTGGGGCATGGTGTCCACACCGGTAGACCGCGAGGACTTCCGCAACCGCCTGCGCGAGGCCGGGTTCTACAGGCGCTGGCGCGAAATCACCGGGGGTCGGGCTTGGCGATTACTTGAGGACGGTATCGGAAAAATATCATAAATACATGATTTTATTGATAATTCATTATTAATCTCCAATAAAAAAGCCCGGCAAAGCCGGGCTTTTTTTATCGGCGCGGACAGCTTATTTTTTCGCCGCAGTCGCCATCCCCTTCTGTTTCTTGTAGCGCTCGGCAACACGATCCTGCGCCTTGCCCAGCAGCTCCGCCGATTTCTTGGCCGCTGCTGCGGCTTTTTCCTTGGCGGCTGCAGCCTTGGCCGGATCCGGTGGCGGCGCCGGCAGCTTGGCCGAAGCCAGGCTGATCATGCAGCAGGCCAATACGGCCGGAACCAGTTTCCACAGTTTCGGTGCGTTCATTTGTCCCATCCCTCCTTCAGTGCGGATGCGGTCACCGGCCTGGCTGCACCGCCACCGCCCTTGTTGTTGGCCGTCACTTCCTGGTACCACAGTTCGTGGTGTTCCTTCGCCCAGGCTTCATCCACATAACCAGTGCGCATGGAGTCATAGGCGCCTTCGACACCCAGCGTTCCCATGTAGATATGGCCCAACGACAGCGTCATGAAGACGACTGCGGCAATGGCGTGAATCACGTTGGCCTGCTGCATCAATTCGCGGCCCTGCTCGAAGTTCGGGAAATTGAGGATGAAGCCGGTCACGCTGACCACCACGCCGAGCAGCGTCACGCCGATCCAGAACCATGATTTCTCACCCGCATTGAAGCGGCTGGAAGGCACATGCTCACCGGAAAACAACCCTCCCGCCTTGGCAAACCACTGGAAATCATGCGCCTTGGGCAGGTTGTCCTTGACGAAAGTGACGAACATCAGGATGGTGCAGAACGCGAACACCGGACCGACGAAGTTGTGGATGTTCTTCGCAGCAATGGCCAGCCAGGCGAACAGCGTGTAGCCGATGATCGGCAGCAGGATGTGCTTGCCGAAAAGGATCACGATGCCGGTCACGGCCAGCAGCACGAAGCTGATGGCTGCGCCCCAGTGCACCATGCGGTCCCAGGGGCCGAAGCGCAGCAGCTTGCGTCCGGTAGGTTGTCCGTGCAGCTTGATCGCGCCCTTGATCGAATAGAACACACCGATGATCATCATCATCGCCACGATCAGCCAGCCGCCGTAAATCGTGATCGGTCCGTTGCGCAGTTGCCGCCAGGTTTCGCCGGCGGACTGCACCAGCACCGCGGATTCGATGCCCCGCACCTGGGTCGTCTGGTAGGGATTGTCACCGCCGCGGACATCGCGCCAGACCGGCGCATTGTTGCCCGGCTGCACCGCCTGCCGCTGCGCCTGCTCCTGCGCGCTGGAAGTGTCTGCCGCCGCGGCCATCCCGGCGAACAGGCACAACCAAGCTGCGAGCAGCGCCGCGAACCACCTCGTTACGCTAAGGCGCATCGCCTCCTCCTTCTTCTTGTCTCTAGTTTGAAACCGTACGGGTGTACTCGTTCTGGCCGTTGTTGCGGGCCTTGATGGTTTTCTCCCATCCGGCACGGTCACCCTTGAACATGGCGTTGTCCCAGGGCTGCTTGTCGGGTTTGCCCTGGTACTGGCCCTGTTTGTACACGGTCACCTGCGACTGCTCGCCGCAGCCGGCGGCCAGCACGGCAAAACAGCCCGCCAGACCCGCGATCAGCGCGCGCCTCATGACTTGGCCCCTGCCGGCGGCGTGCCGCCTTTTTCAGGTTTGCCGTACGCCGTGCCCCAGCCCCAGACCTCGGAGCCCTTGCCGCGCTTGAGCACGCGGTTGCGGTAGATGTCGGCGATGACGTCGGAATCGCCGCCGAGCAGCGCCTTGGTCGAACACATCTCGGCACAGGCCGGCAGCTTGCCTTCGGCCAGCCGGTTGCGGCCGTATTTCTTGAATTCGGCGTCGGAATGGTCCTGCTCCGGGCCGCCTGCGCAGAACGTGCACTTGTCCATCTTGCCGCGCAGCCCGAACGCGCCGTCCTGCGGAAACTGCGGTGCGCCGAAGGGACAGGCATAGAAGCAGTAGCCGCAGCCTATGCACAGGTCCTTGTCGTGCAGCACTACGCCTTCGGAGGTCTTGTAGAAGCAGTCGACCGGGCATACCGCCATGCACGGCGCGTCCGAGCAGTGCATGCAGGCCACCGAGATCGATTTCTCGCCGGGCAGGCCGTCGTTGAGCGTCACCACCCGCCGGCGGTTCACGCCCCAGGGCACCTCGTGCTCGTTCTTGCACGC
>JBFWOE010000145.1:0-8096 GCA_050250695.1 Burkholderiales bacterium | reverse complement strand
GTGATATGCGGTGTCAAGGCGCCGCAGTCTGACCGGGTTAATATCGGTGCCGCTCCATTTCCCGAGGAGGATGTTCATGCCCCACATTCCCTATGTCGATCCCGCACTGGTGAAGGATGCCGAAGTCGCGGGTTATCTGGATCTGGCGCGCCGCGAAGGCACGCCGCGTCCCGAAAGCCAGGCGATCCGCGCGCACAATCCCGCGGTGATCCGCGCGTTTTCGCAGGCCTGGGACCTGACGTTCCGCAACGGCGTCTGCGACCACCGCATCAAGGAACTGTGCCGGGTGTACGTGTCGCAGTCGATCGACTGCCAGTATTGAGGGGTCCAGCGATCCGTCCAGGCTGGACGGAAGGGACTCAATGAAGATCAGTACAGCGAATTGCTGAAGTTCGAAAGCTCGGACAAGTTCAGCGAGCGCGAGAAAGTGGCGCTGACTTACGCCAGCGCGGTGGTCTGGAACGCCGACATTGCCGACGAGGCGCTGTGGGCGAAGCTGCACCGGCATTTCACGGTGCCGGAACTGGTGGAGCTGGGTTTTTTCATTGCACTGACGCTGGGCCAGCAGCGCTGGATAAAGACGCTGGGCATCGGCCACG
Organism: Burkholderiales bacterium; assembly: GCA_050250695.1. Classification (GTDB taxonomy): domain Bacteria; phylum Pseudomonadota; class Gammaproteobacteria; order Burkholderiales; family SG8-41. The sequence continues at coordinate 7,497 of JBFWOE010000145.1, read as the reverse complement.
GCGAAGTGCTCAACGAGAACAACGTCGGCCTTGCGCCGGCGGCAACCGCCTGACGGCCGAAGTGCCGGCTTGACGAACGGTTTCGCCGGCGCATGACGGCCGCCGCGACGCCCGGTCGCGGATGAAACGGTCCGGGCCGCACATGGAGCCGCCGATTGATTTTTTCAGGAGCAGGGGAAGTGGCGACACCAGAGTTCATTCGCGAGCTGCGCAAAAAAATCGGCACCGGTTCACTGCACGTGCCCACGGTCAGTGTTTTTGCTTATGACGATGCGCAGCGGCTGTTGCTGATACGGAAAAAGGAATTGTCCGGGTGGTCCGAGCCGGGCGGCATCGTTGAACCCGATGAATCTCCCGCCGATGCGGCGGTACGGGAAACGTTCGAGGAGACCGGGGTTCTGGTCAGGATCACCGGTGTCCTGGGCATATTCGGCGGCCCCCGCTGCAACACCACCTATCCGAACGGTGACCGGATCACCTGGGTGGCCACGCTTTTTGCGGCGCAGGCCATGGCGGGGGAGCCCCGGGGAGATGACTGCGAGACCTCGGAGGCGCGTTATTTCACCGCCGCGGAACTCGCGGAGCTGCCCTGCACGGCGCATTTGCAGATGTTTCTGGACGCCGCGCAGCGGAGGCCGGACACGCCCTGGTTTCAGCCTTCCAGCTGGACGCCGGGTACCTGACACTCCGGAGCAATGGCGGGGATCCCGGCAACTTCCGGTCCGCGCAATGCCTCATGTCTGTCCGCTGCAGCCGGTGCTGCCGTGTCCGCATGCGGGGGCTGCGCCCGCGGCAGGCGCGCGACAAACTCGCTGCCTTTTCCCACGCCGGCGCTGAACGCCTTCACGCTGCCGCCCTGGGCTTCCATCAGGCGCCGGACTATGGGGAGCCCGATGCCCAGGCCATCGGCGTATTTCTGTTTGGCGCCATCCAGCCGGGAAAACATCTCGAATACGCGGGTCAGGCTGTCTTCGGGAATGCCGATGCCGTTGTCCTGCACCCGGATGACCAGGTCATCGCCGTCGCTCTCGATGCACAGGCGGATATGGCCGCCGTCCGGGGTGTACTTTGCGGCATTCGTCAGCAGGTTGGTCATGACCTGCACCATTCGCGTGGCATCGGCCTGTGCGTACAGCGGCGCTGCCGGCAAGACGACCTCCAGCGTATGCCCGCAACGCTCGATCAGCGGCTGGTTGATCGCCACGGCGAGGCGCGCCGCTTCCACAAGATCCACCGTTTTCCTCGTTATGTTCAGTTCCCCGCGCTTGACCCGCGGAAGTTCCCGCAGATCGTTCAGCAGGCACTGCACGAGCCTGGCTTCGTCCAGCACGATCTTCGCCGCCTCGGTACGGACATTGGGCGGAAGGTCCGGTTGGCGCAGCAGTTCGGCGGAGTAGGCTATGGCTGTAACCGGGCTGCGCAGTTCGTGGATCAGCGTCATCAGGAACAGATCCTTGTTGCGGTCCTCCTGTTCGAGGCCGCTTATGCGGCGCCGCAGTTCTTCCTCAAGCGACTGTCGCGAAGCGATGTCGCGGATGGTGCACGCGACAAATACCCCGGATTTCATGACCAGCGGCGTCAGCGCGGCATCAATGGCGAACTCGGTGCCGTCCTTGCGCAGGCCCAGCGCGATGAAACCGCTGTTCATCGGCCGTGCCGCGGGATTGCCGAGGTATTTGCGCAGGTGCCCGGCATGCGCTCCGCGCAGGCGTTCCGGTATCAGCTTGTCGAGCGGCTGGTTGAGCAGTTCCTCACTGTCATAACCGAACATTTTCCCGGTCTGCCGGTTCTGGCGGATGATCTGGCCGTTTTGGTCAATGACCAGAACCGCGTCGGCAATTGCTTCGAAAAAACGGCCGCTGATCGCCCGCAGGTCCTCCGGCGACTGTTCGCTGCGCACACTTCTTTCTCTCCATTCTGCCTGGATTGATGGCTGATTCATTGGTTGCTCGCTGTTGTGCAGGATGCGCGCTGGAAGCCATTCGCCGTTGAAGGGTTTCTGACAAAATGGAATCACGGCAGTTCACAAAATGCATGTATTCAGCTTGCGTTACTGCCATGCAGCCGTCAACAAGTCGGCCGGTCTGGTGCGCCGGATCTTGACGTAGATCAAACTTGCTGTGGGGTGATTTTGATGAACGAACATGAAGAACCTGTGTGCATATCGTTATCATTCTGTTGAATCATGACAATCGCCATGTCTATCGCCGATTTTCCTGACCGCCGCTACCTGGTCACCGCCACCGGTCTGGCGTCACGCCTTGATGACGTCACGCTGGTCGACCTGCGTCCCGCCGAAGACTTCGCCGTCGGCCATATCCCCGGCAGCACCCACGTCGACATCTACGGCGTCAGCCTCAACGATTCTTCCGAAGCGCCGCTGAATTCATTCCTCGCAATCTTTCGTGTGCTCTTCGGTTCGCGCGGTGTACGCGCCGACCGGCCGGTGGTGATCTACGACCACGAATCCGGCGAACGCGCGGCGCGGGCGGTGTGGCTGCTGGCGGTGCTGGGGCATCCGGATGTGCGCATCCTCGACGGCGGCACACATGCCTGGCTGGCAGCAGGGCAGAAGCTGGCGCGGCTGACCGAAGCGCCGCCGCCCATCGATCCGACGAAAGCGCCGCCGACGCCGCCGCCGTTCCGCGGCACGATGAACATGGATCTGCTGGCGACGCGTTTCGACGTGCACAAGGCCATCGGCAACGACCGCTACGCCATCGTCGATGTGCGCCGTGAAACCGAATACCGCGGCACCGAAAAACGCGCGCGCCGCACCGGCACGATCCCCGGCGCGGTGCATGTGTTCTGGCGCGAGCATCTCGATGCGCAGGGCGCCTTCCGCAGGCCGGATGAAATCCGCGCGCTGTACGAATCGAAAGGCGTCACCCCGGACAGGACCGTGATCCCGGTGTGCCACGGCGGTTACCGCTCGGCGAGCACTTTCATTGCACTGAAATCGCTGGGTTATCCCGACGTGCGCAACTACGTTTCAGCCTGGGGCGAGTGGGGCAACCGCGACGATTCGGTGATCGTCGTTCCTGGCGCCTGACGTGCCATGTCCGTCGATCTGGCGCTGCAGCTGCTGTCACTGTGCGTGCTGCTCGCGGCGGCGGAAACCCTGCACGGCATTTTCCGCGCAGCGGTGCTGGTGCCGCGCATCGGCAAGAAGCCGGCGCTGAAGGTCGCCATCGTCAGCGGTTCTCTGCTGGCCTTAGGCCTGTGCTGGTGGCGGGTGCCGGCGCTGGGCGTCACCGCGACGCTGCCGCTGCTGGCGATCGGCGGCGTGCTCGCGGTCTTCATGGCGGCCTTCGACATCCTGCTCGGCCGCTGGCTGCTGAAGCGCCCCTGGTCGCGGGCCTTCGAGGATTTCAATCCTGCCACCGGCAACTACCTGCTGTTCGGCATCCTGCTGCTGACGGTTTTCCCGCTGATCGTGATGCGTCTGCAATAACCCGGAGCCCGGCGCTTGCCAGGGCCGCCGGAAACGCCGTCGGGCGAGCCGATGACGGCGGTCAACCTCCGCTGCATCGAGGGCATGGACCTGCAGGCGATCCCCGTCAAACACTACGACGGCTGCGCGCTGCAACCGGCGGTGCGTTGCGGCGTTTTCCGGACCTGCCGCATTCCGGATCCATGCTTCGGTGTATCCTCCCGGGGCATGACCTGTTCCATCCTGTTCGCTGCATGGCCTGGATTTTTCCCGGCATGAGCATCCGCCGGGGATGCGCGATGGTCTTCGCCGGCCTGGCCTTTGCGGCGGCCGCAACGGACGCTCCCGGGCTGACCTACATCGAGCAGTTCGAATGCCTGCGCGAACCCTGGGGCATGCCGGTCCCGGAAACGCTGGCCACGCTGCGCAGGCTCGATGCGCTGAAGCGCGAGACCGCCGATCCCGGCGGCCGCCGGGTGTTCGAATACGATGGACTGACAATATGGACGGTGGATGCAAAGGCGGACGCCGGCCGGGTCGTCGTGGAGCGCATCGAGGTCACCGGTCCGCAATGGCAATGGTCTTCGTGGGCCAATGTCGGCGACACGCTGGATGCAGTGCTGGAACGCCTGCGCTGGCCGGAAGCGGCCAAGGGTCCGAAGCTGGAATTCGGCGGTGAAGCCGATTCGGTGGCGCTGTACGTGAGTAACGGCCGCATCGTGCGCATCGTCTATACCTGTTATGCCGGGAACGGGACCTGAGCTGGCGCGGCCTATAATCGGAAAGAAACTGCCGGAGGCGGGGCATTATCCGGACGGAATTGAATGACATGACAACGGAGTCGCCATGAGTCACTGGTTCGAGTATTTCCCCGGCAACCACATGTGGTCGCAGGGCATGATGTTCGGCATCGAGATGCAGACCTGGGGCGCCGCGGCGCTGGGCGAAATCGACCAGGTCGGGCAGAAGCTGAAGGCGCATGTCGGCGACAACGAGCGCTGGTGGCAGGAATGGACGGACATGGCGCGGCGGGTGGAGGGTTTCGCCGATGCCGCCGAACGCGAAGGTCACCAACTGACCGCCGGCAGTTATTACCTGCGTGCCGCGATCTATTATTTCTGCGGCGAACGTTTCATCGCGCCTTCGGAGCGCAAGTGGGACACCTACCGCAGCTGCCTGCGCTGTTTCGCCAAGGGCATCGCGCGGCGTTATCCGATGATCGAACGCGTCGAGGTGCCCTACGAGGGCACCACGCTGCCGGCGTGGTTCTACCGGGCGGATGTCGCGGGTGCCGCGCCCGTGGTGGTGATGTTCGACGGCCTGGACAACGCCAAGGAGATGAGCGTGCTGTTCGGCGGCGCGGAGATCACCCGCCGCGGCATCCACGTGCTGGCAATCGACGGTCCGGGGCAGGGCGAGGCGCTGCGGCTGCAGGGCATACCCAGCCGCCATGATTACGAGGTGCCGGCGCGGGCGGCTTACGAATTTCTTTCCCGCCGCGGCGATGTTGATGCCAAACGCATGGCGGTGATGGGTTTCAGCATGGGCGGTTATTACGCGCCGCGCGCGGCGGCAATGGAGCCGCGATTCGCCGCCTGCGTCGCCTGGGGCGGGCATTTCGATTACCACGAGGCCTGGGTGCGGCGCCGGAAAATCATGGAAAGCGGCGGCACGAAAATATCGGCGCCGTCGTTCCAGCTGCCGTGGGTGCTGGGCATGCCCGACATGGAAGCCTGCATGAAAAAGCTCGAGAACTACCGCCTCGCGGGCGTCGCCGAAAAAATAAAATGCCCGTTCTACTGCATCCACGGCGAGAACGACAACATCGTGCCGCTGGAATTCGCGCAGCGCCTGATCGAGGTCGTCGGGTCGAAGGACAAGACGCTGAAAATCCTCACCGCACACGACGGCGGCAGCGACCACTGCCAGGAAGACAACCGCCAGGTCGGCGCGAACCTGGTGGCCGACTGGCTGGCCTCGCGCCTGGGCGGCCGGCTCGCCTGAATACGTACTCCGGTATGGATTAAGATTGCGCATTCCGACTACGACCTGAACCGGAAGGTGCTGCATGTCCGTGCCCATGATCGATACACCCGCGGCCTGGTCCGCGACAGAACTTGATTCCGACAGGCGCTGGATCTTCACGCTGGACGAGCGCGCGCGCTGCGACCTCGTTGCCGCGCTGACAAAGGCCTTAGACCGCGACAAGACGCTGTTTGATTACCGCCGCGAGGATTTCGACCTTGGCAGCGCCGAACCGGTGCTGCGCGCGGCGTTTGCCGAGATGCAGCGCGGCCGCGGCGTCGCGCTGGTGCGCGGCCTGCCGCGCGAGGGCCTCGACGAAAAGGATTTCGAAATCCTGACCTGGGGCATAGGCCTGCATTTCGGCGTCGGCCGGCCGCAGGGCAAGCAGAGCCACTACATTTCCGCGGTGCGCGATGCCGGCAACACCTACCGCAGCGGCACCGGCCGCGGCTACAACACCAACGCAGAGCTGGATTTCCACACCGATTCCACCGACGTGGTGGTGCTGAGCTGCTACAACAAGGCGGCATCCGGCGGCATGAGCATCACGACGAGTACCGTCGCTGCATACCATGCGATGCGGCGCGAACATCCGGATCTTGCCGATCACCTGCTCGAGCCCATCCATTTCAGCCGCCAGGGCGAGCAGGCGCCGGACGAGGCGCCCTCGTATCCGCATCCGATTTTCGACGAGCGCGGCGGCAAGCTCTTCAGCAAGTGGAACCGCAACCGCGTGACCTCGGCCCAGAAACTCGAAGGTGTGCCGCAGTTGTCGGCGCGGCAATGGCAGGCGCTGGAGGCGTTTGATGCGCTGGTGCGGCGTCCCGACCTCGCGCACAACATGTGGCTGCAGCCCGGCGACCTGCAGATCATCAACAGCCATGTCACGCTGCATTCGCGCACCGACTTCACCGACCACGACGATCCGGCGAAAAAGCGCCTGCTGTTCCGGCTGTGGCTGGCGCCGGCGGAAGGCGAACGCCTGCCCGGGAGCTGGCGCGTGCTCTACAAGGCGGTGGCGCCGCGCACGGTGCGCGGCGGCATCATCGGCCTGCAGCACGATGCACCACGCAAGGCCTACGAGCAGCGCCAGGCGGCGGCGCTGGGCATGCGCCTGTCAGATTAAAACACGGTTAAAACAAATAGTTGGCGTGATTCCCCGGGGCAGGCTGCATCGCCGCGGAATGCCCTATTCGGTGTCGATGATTTTCCATTGCGGCGGATTGGGGTGAATCACGTATTTCGGGTCCGTGGATACCCGGTCTACGTAGGCGCAGCCTTCCTTCATGACATAAACGATGCGCGATTTGTCGTGCAGGATGGCGATGTTCTGCAGCGGATTGCCGTCAACGGCGACGAGGTCCGCCAGTTTGCCTTTTTCGACGGTGCCGATGCTGTCGAGCATGCCCAACGCGTCCGCGGCATGCCGGGTTGCCGAAAGGATGGCATCCATCGGCGACATTCCCAGAGCCACATACATTTCGAGTTCCCTCGAGTTTTCGCCCATCTCCGGATCGATCGTAGTGTCGGTGCCCATGGCGATGCGTATGCCGGCGCCCAGCATTTTCCTGAACGTGTCGAAACAATGCGGCTGGATCTCTTTCATCCGCTTGATGATAGATGCGGATGAGCCGTGCTCGCGTCGCTTGTCGATTGCGCGGTCGGAGCGGTGGAGCAGCGTCGGGATGACGTAGGTGCCAGCGTCCTTTATCGCGGCGATGGCCTCGTCGTCGGTGTAGACCATGTGTTCGATGGTGTCGACCCCCGCCTTGATGCACATGCGCTGCGCATCCGGCGTAAAGCAGTGCACGGCGACGGGTTTGCCGAAGGCGTGCGACTCGTCGACGATGGCGTTCAGTTCCTCTAGGGTCATGTTGCGCACGGTATGGCTGGCCTGTGCGGCCAGTCCGCCGGAGACGCAGGTCTTGATGCCGTCGCAGCCTGTGCGGATGTGCTCGCGTACCATGCGGCGCAGGTCCCAGGGGCCGTCCGCGGTAAAACCTTCGGCCCGCTCAGCGGCGCGAGGCAGTGTCAGCAGG
>JBFWOE010000144.1:0-8152 GCA_050250695.1 Burkholderiales bacterium | reverse complement strand
ACTATACGGTCAACGCAAATAACGAGCCCACCGTCGCAAGGATCAAACGCAAGGTCGCGGGATGATGGCGCCGCCATTGCTGATGAGGCGGCAAGAAAAACTTCTACCAGCAAGCCCACGGGCGGCTGGCCACCGGGTGTTGAGCCGGGAAATCTTTATGTCGTGAGTTACAACTATAGTAACGTTTCAAGTCCGCTGCTTGTTTCAGCTGTAACAAAAGAGGACGCGCTCTTGCGGTTGAATGATGCATGGAGAAAAAGCGATCGATATCGCACAATCTCTGTTAGATTTGATGTTTTGGGGGAGTGTAAAGGCCTTGGATGGGGCGCACTGGTCATGCATGATAAAGCCGATATGAAGTACGGTTGGTCCTGTGGGTTTCCTTCTCCCCGAGAAGCCATACTTGCTGCAGACAAAATGTGCGCGCAAAAGCGCGGAACAAACTGCCGGGTGGAGCGCGATGGCAGAGGTTGGGCTGGCAGTCAGCTTTCTGTAGTTATTGGTCATAGCGGTGCTAGACCACAGCGGCCAGGTAGTTTTCCTGACTGGCCGCCGCCAGCGTTTCAATGGGTTGCCGCTGCCGCAACCACCATCCAGCATACAAGAAGTAACAGCTATATTGCTTCGGTAGCAGATGCGATTGCGCAATTTGGTAAGGGTTGCGGCAATACTTTCCCTGGAGTCATATCTAACACTCGAGTAAGTCGAGATATCCACAGTTGCTGGATTACGTTTAACAACACCAAGTGTCTCTTCGAAGTGAGGTCTAGCGGTGGATTACCCAACCAGCAACAATGCGTCGATACACGTTTAACAGCGCAGGGCTATCGTTGATCACCCAGTCATTAGCACAAATTCATTATTCTGTTCTGGATCATCCGTCGCAGAGGTGTAAAGCCCCTGAATATCGCTTTGTTGTCTGTCGGAATGGTCCATAAATTGCCACCCCAGTTTTGCTAGGGGTAATCATCCCGTAGAATGCCGTGACCAAGGAGGGTTCCCACATGGTCACACTCGAATTCTTCGATCCGTCCGGCGCGCTGGAAGTCACCCAGCCGTTCGCGCCGCGCATAGACACGCTCGAAGGCAAACGCATCGGCTTCGTCAGCAACGAGCAATGGCAGGCGTTCCGCATGCTGCCGCTGCTGCGCGACCTGCTGAAGGCGGATTATCCGACCGCCGAACTGCTGCCGATCGACGCCTATCCGCAGGGCAACGCGCTGATTCCCACCGAGGAGACGGCAAAGCTGGTCAAGCAGAGCGGGGTCGACGCCGTCATCGTCGGCAACGCGGCCTGAGGCTCCTGCGCCACCGCTTGCGGCCGTGCTGCCGCGAGGATAGAAACGTTGGGCATACCCACCGTCACGCTGACGCGGACGGATTTTGTCGGCGTGATGAAAAACGCGGTGTCGGGGCTCGGCCTCGCGCCCGACGCCGCGATGGTGACTTTCCCGATCGACATGTTCCTGCCGGGCAGCGACCTGACGGCGATCACCGCGCGCAAAAAGGAGTTCTACAACGGCTTGATGAAATGGAAGTCCGACTTCGCGCAGGCCGACAGTGGCGAACTGCCGATGCTCAGTGTCGAAGGCAAGTCTTACGAGGACGCGCTGCAGAAAGCCAACAACCTGCTGATCACCAACCTGTGGGGCGATGGCCTGCCGGTGTGGCCGGCGACGCGTGAGCGCGTCGACTGGATACTGCGCGGCTCGGCGTATCCGCGCACCCAGGTGCTGGGCAAGTTTCCGCCGCGCGGCGGCATCACCACGGTGGAGACCTGCGCAGTGGCGCTGGCGATGGCCGGCGGCCGCCCCGAATACCTGCCGGTGCTGATCGCGGCGGTGGAAGCGTGCCTTGATCCGGCCAACGTGTTCGACCAGCTGCAGGCGACTTCCGGCGGACCGTTCCCGGTGGTCATCGTCAACGGGCCGATCGCGAAGGACATCCGCCTCAATTCGGGGTTCGGCTGCCTCGGCCCCGATCCGCAGCGGCCCGCGGGTGCCAGCATAGGCCGCGCGCTGCGCCTGCTGCAGCAGAACGTCGGCGGCGCGCTGCCCGGCATAGGCACCATGGCGATCTTCGGCGCGATGCGTTACACCAACGCGGTGTTTGCCGAAGACGAGGCGAGCCTGCCGGAAGGCTGGGCGCCGCATGCCACGCAGCGCCACGGTTTCGAACCGGGAACCAACGCGGTGTCGGTGTTCTTCGCCAGCGGCGTCAGCAACGTGCGCCGCCGCGGCGCGAAAAAGGAAACGCCGGAAGAGGATGTCACCCAGGGTTTGTGGCGCATGGCGGATTTCATGCGCACGCCGAACCTCGCCGCGCTGTCGGGCTGGGAGAAGGGCACGCCGGGCGCGATGCTGATCTCGCCGGTGGTCGCGGGCATGATGGCGAAACTCGGCTGGACGCCGAAGAAGCTGCGCGATTTCCTGTGGGAGAACTCGAAGATACCGATGGCGCAGCTGAAACGCGGCGGCGGACCGGCGTGGATCGAGATCGACGCCAACCCGGTCGTGCGCGAGAGCATCGGGCTCGATCCCTGGCCGATCGCGCAGCAGCCCGACAACCTGATCCTCGTCGTCGCCGGTGGCGACCACCCGACGCACAGCCAGTGGCTGCAGGCGCATTCGCCGGCGGTGGTCGGGCGGCAGATCCGCACGCCGGAGTCCTTCGACCGGCTGCTCGCCGAGTCCGACCGCGACCTCGGTTGCGCGTCCGACGAGTGCCGGATCTGACGCCGAAACGCCGGGGTGCGCGACCATTCCGCCGCTTGGCTGTGGACGCTGACAGTCCTGTTTGCGGCGCGCGTCCTCGGTCAGGCGCTGCAATACTGGATGCCTGTGCCGTTTCTGCCGGCGTTTGACGAGTTCCAGGGCAGCAGGCTCCCATACGGATTTTTGCTGGCAACTCAACTGCTGATCCTCGGACTGATGATTTGCACCGCCGGGCGTATCCAGTCCCGCCGGCTGGTGCCCCGCAGCGGCGTCGGCCGGCTGCTGTGGTGGGCGGGGTGGATCTATTTTTCGGGCTCCGCGGCGCGGGTTGCCGCGGGCCTCGCAATGCCCGATGCGCATCCCTGGTTCCGGGCTTGGATTCCGGCGATGTTCCACCTGGTGCTGGCGGCGTTCGTACTGCTGGTCGCCTGCTATCATTTGCGCGCCTCCGCCGCGGTTGGCAATCAGACGGACTTAACGTGAACCGGGTTCTGCCGTATCTCTGGTATCCCCTCTTTTTTGCGGCAGCCATTGCCGGGTTCGGAGCGCTGCTGGCCGCGGGTTTTTCTCCCGTCGGTGCTGCCTATCCGCCGATCATCCTGGCCGGGATGGCGATATTGCTGCTCGAATGGAAATTTCCGGAACGCATGGACTGGCGGCCGCGATGGGCGGACGTCAGGGCGGATGCCGCGTTCATGGCGGTGGTGCAGGTCGTCGTGCCACGCGCGCTGGCGGCGGTTGCGCTGATCGCCGTGGCCGGTTGGCAGCACGACCCGCAGGCGGGCGTCTGGCCGCATCACTGGCCGCTGGCAGGACAGGTGCTGGCGATGGTGCTGGGGGTGGACTTCCTGCGCTATTGGCTGCACCGCGCCTGCCATACCGTTGATCCGCTGTGGAAACTGCACGAAGTGCATCACTCACCGGATATCCTGTACACGCTGAATGTCGGCCGTTTTCACCCGTTGGAAAAAACGCTGCATTTCAGCCTCGATACGATCCCGTTCCTGTTGCTGGGTGTCGCGCCGGAGGTCGTCGCCGGGTACTTTCTGGCGTATTCCGTGAACGGTTTTTTCCAGCACAGCAACATCAAGCTGCGCTACGGGTTGCTCAATTACCTGGTGGGCAGCGCCGAGACGCACCGCTGGCACCATGCGCGGGATCCGCGCACGGCGCAATGCAACTTCGGCAACACAGTCATCATCTGGGACCTGCTGTTCGGTACCTGGTATCTGCCGAAGGACGGCAGGGTCCTCGACATCGGCATAACGGATCGTGCCTACCCCAAGGGGTTTCTGGACCAGATGGCGGCGCCGTTCCGCCGGCGTGGCGGAGCGCCGACCCGCACGCTCATGCGCTGGCTGGCGGACACGCTGGTCGCATTGCGCCTGCGGGCCATCCGGCGCGTCGAGGGCATGCGGCTGGCCGCGACGCTGCGCGACCCGATGCGCGCGCAGCACCGGTTGCTGGCGCGCCTCCTGCGCGAGAACCGCGATACGACATTCGGTCGGCAATACGGATTCGCACACATGCGGTCCTGCGAGGATTACACGGCACGGGTGCCGGTGGCCGATTTCGAGGCCCTGCGACCGTATGTCGAGGCCGAGATCGAGCGCGGCGAATCGGCGTTGACACGCGATCCGCCCACGCAATACGTGCGTACCAGCGGCAGCACCGGCCGGCCCAAGGACATTCCGATGGTTGACGCGCACCTGCGCCTGCTGCGGCAGATCCACCGGACAGCTGTGGCCTGTCAGTACCGTGTCTGTCCGCAGGCCTTTTCGGGCAGCATACTGGCCATCGTCAGCCCGCGCCACGAAGGCGTGCTCGCAAACGGCCGGCCGTTCGGGTCGGCGTCGGGGATCGTGTCCGGCAACACGCCGCGGCTGGTCCGCGAGAAATTCGTGCTGCCGCAGGAGGTGCTGACGGTTGCCGACAGCCGGGTCAAATACCTGCTGATCCTGCGCATTGCGATTGCACAGGAGGACATCACCTATATCGGTTCGGCGAACCCGACAACGCTGCTGACGTTGATCAAATTGTATGTCGAGCACCAGAAGGAATTGATCGACGATGTCCGGCAGGGCACTTTTTTCCTTGCCGACCGCCTGACCGACGACGTCCGCGCGGCAATCCGCGGGCGATTGCATGCCTCGCCGCGGCGCGCAGACGAACTGATGCGGCTGCAGCAAAGCGCAACCCCGCCGCGCGTGGCCGACCTGTGGCCCGCGCTGCGCGGCGTGATGATGTGGACCTGCGGCAGCGCCGGTGTTGCCGTCGCGGCGGTGCGCCGGGAACTCCATCCCGAGACCCGCATCCTCGAACTCGGCTATCTGTCGAGCGAGTTCCGCGGCACGATCACGATCGGGCGTCGTCCCGGCAGCGGCCTGCCCACGCTGCATGCGCATTTTTTCGAGTTTGTCGAGCGCGACCGGTGGGAACGGGGCGAACCGGAATTCCTGACGCTCGACCGCCTGCGCAAGGGTGTCGACTACTACATCGTCGTGACGACGCCGTCGGGGCTTTATCGCTATTTCATCAATGACGTTGTCCGCGTTACGGGCATGCTGCACCGGACCCCGCTGCTGAAATTCATGCAGAAAGGCAAGGGTGTCACCAACATCACGGGCGAGAAGCTGTACGAGGCCCAGGTACTGGCGGCGGTGCAGGGCGCTGCGGCGGCAGGCGGGCGCGCGGTTCGTTTCGTGATGATGCTGGCCGACGAGCGCGCGCGCGATTACCGACTTTACGTGGAAACCGATGCCGGTCCGCGTCCCGCGGCCGGCGCATTCGGCGCGGCGGTTGACGCCCGGCTGCAGGCGCTCAACGTCGAGTATTCGGCGAAACGCGAGAGCGAGCGGCTGGGGCCCTTGCGTGCAAGCTGGCTCGTGCCGGACACGGGTGAGGCGTACAAGCAGTTCTGTATCGGACAGGGCCAGCGCGAAGGCCAGTTCAAGTCCGTGGCGCTGGCCTACGCCCGGGAATTTGCGTTCGATCTCGACGCACGTGTCGGGCGGGACTGAGATGCGGCTCGAATCCGTCACCACCTCGGCGTTGTGCATCCCGTTCCGGTCGGCGTTCCGGCACGCCTCGGCGGAACGGGCGGTGACGCAAGCACTGTGGGGGGAGGCACGTTCGAACGACGGTACCGTCGGTTATGGCGAAGGCTGTCCGCGCGAGTACGTCACGGGAGAAAACATCGACAGCGCGCTGCGGTTCGTCAGCCTGCATGCGCCGGACTTGCGCCGGTCGGTTTGCGACGTGGCGTCGCTGCATGAATGGGTCGTCAGGCATGCCGCCGACATCGACGGCAATCCGGCTGCATGGACAGCGGTTGAAATCGCCATTCTTGACCTGCTGGGCAAGCTCGAAGGCGAGACGGTCGAAAACCTGCTGGGTGAGCCTGTGCTGTCCGGCGTGTTCCGTTACACCGCGGTCATCGGCGATGCGACGCCGGAGGAGTTTTCAGCGCAACTCGGTAAATACCTGAAAGCGGGGTTTCACGATTTCAAGATCAAGCTGTCCGGCGAAGCGGGGCGGGATCTTGCCAAGGTCCGGGCGCTGGTCGCGGCCGGCATCCCGCCCCAGTCAGTGCGTGCCGATGCGAACAACCTGTGGCCGGACGGCGGTGCGGCCATCGCAGCACTGGGAGCGCTCGATTATCCGTTTTTTGCACTGGAAGAACCGCTGCATGCCGGCGATTACGCAGGCATGAGGCTGATTGCCGATGCGCTCGGCGTGAAAATCATCCTGGACGAGAGCCTGCTGCGCATCGGCCAACTCGACGACCTGGGGTCGTTGCAGGCGTCGTGCATTGCCAATCTGCGTGTCTCGAAAATGGGTGGCGTAATGCGTTCGATGGAGATGGTAAACGAACTGCGGCGGCGCGGCATGCCGGTCATCATCGGTGCCCACGTCGGGGAAAGCAGCGTACTGACACGCGCCGCATTGACGGTCGCGAACGGCGCACGCGACCTGCTGGCGGCACAGGAGGGCGCGTTCGGTACGTATCTGCTTGCGCACGATGTCGTCGATCCGCCGTTGATGTTCGGCGCGGGCGGGGTGCTTGATGTCGCGGCTGCGGCGCTGGACGGCCCCGGCTGGGGACTCGCAATAACCGTTCGATGAGGGAATGGACTTGACAACAGGGATTGATGCGCGGCAACTGAGGCAACTGCTGGATGGCGGCGGCGAACTCGCCGTTCTCGACGTGCGCGAGGAGGGTGCCTATTCCCGCGACGGCCACCTGCTGCGGGTGTCGAACGTGCCATTGAGCGTGCTCGAGCTGCGGGTGCCGGCGCTGCTGCCGCGCAGGACGGTGCGCGTCGTGGTCTGCGACGGCGGCGAGGGGCTGGCGGAAACCGCGGCGCAGAAGCTGCGTGACGGCGGTTATGCCGGGGTGCGGGTGCTCGACGGCGGCGCGCCGGCGTGGAAGGCCGCGGGATTCCGGCTCTACACCGGCATCTACGTGCCGAGCAAGGCTTTCGGCGAATACATCCAGCACGAGGATGCGCCGCCTGAGGTGACTGCAGCCGAACTCAATGAGTGGATGAAGTCGGGCAAGGACATGGTGGTGGTCGACAGCCGGCCACTCGCCGAATTCCGCCGCAACAGCATTCCGGGCGCGTACGACTGTCCGAGCGCGGAGCTGCCGTACCGGATGCCCGGCTTCGTGCGTTCCCCGGAAACGACCGTCGTCGTCAACTGCGGCGGACGCACGCGCAGCATCATCGGCGCGCAGGTGCTGATCAATGCTGGATTCCCGAACAAGGTGTACGCGTTGAGGGACGGCACCCAGGGCTGGAAACTCGCCGGTCTGCAGTTGAACCACGGCCGCACCGAAGCCGTACCGCCACCCGCCGACGGCGGCAAAGGCTGGCCGCAACGGGCGGCGGAGCGGGTGGCGCGGCGTTTCGGCGTGCGCCGCATCGATCTCCAACGTCTGCGCGCATTGCAGGCCGATCCCTCGCGCACGACTTATCTGTTCGACGTGCGCAACCCGGAGGAATACGCGGCCGGTCACCTGCCGGGGGCGATCCATGCGCCGGGCGGTCAACTGGTGCAGGCCACCGATACGTTCATCGCGGTGCGGCCGTCGGTGGTGGTGCTCGCCGACAGCGATGGCGTGCGTGCGACCATGACCGCGGCCTGGCTGGTGCAGATGGGGCATCAGGAGGTGTATGTGTTCGCCGCAGATGCAGCGGATTGCAGCGAGCGCGGCACGCCGGCGCCCGCGATGATGGTGGGTGCCGCGCTGCATGACGCATCGATCGGTGCTGCAGAACTGAAACGGCTGCTCGATGCCGGGCAGGCTCAGGTCGCCAACCTCGATTCCAGCCTGCAGCATCGCGAAGGCCACATTCCCGGCGCCTGGCATGTCGTGCGTTCGCGCCTGAAGGATCAACTGCCGAAAATCCCGGCGACACCGCTGCTGGTGTTCA
>JBFWOE010000143.1:0-8213 GCA_050250695.1 Burkholderiales bacterium | reverse complement strand
GATGACACCCGGATTCCAATACCCAGTACAACTGATTAATCAATAAGAAAGAGCGCCTCAGCGCTCTTTCTTTTCTCCCGCTTGCGACTGGCCATCTACTGCTGCGGCGTCTCCCCCGACTGATCCGTAGCCGGCTGCGGTGGCGCGCCCTCGCCTTCCGCCGCAGGGTTTTCGGCCTGCTTGCGCAAGCGCTTTTCTTCCTTCTTCTGCTTCTTTGCCAGTTCCCGCTGCCGTTTGGCAAATCCGTAGTTTGGTTTCATGGGCGCTGCTCCTTTTCAAAAATAAAACGGCGGCAGCGCATCAGCGCTGTCGCCGTTGCTGCTGCAGCCGTGTGGACGGGGCGGCTATAGCGCCTTCTCCAGGGCCTGCCGCTGCGCGGTCATTTCGGCGGGCAGGCGTGATTTCAGCCTGCCGAACAGTTCGTCGTGATCCTTGATCTCGGCGCGCCAGGCGTCGTGGTCGACGTGAATCAGTTCGTCGAAGGTTTCGCGGCTGAAGCTGCCCATGCCGGTCCACTCCATGTCTTCGTAGCGCGGCATGTTGCCGATCGGGGTTTCGGTGGCGCCGTATTTGCCGTCGCAGCGCTCGACCACCCATTTCAGCACGCGCATGTTGTCGCCGAAGCCGGGCCACATGAACTTGCCGTTGGAATCTCGGCGGAACCAGTTGACCGCGAAGATCTTCGGCGGGGTCTTCAGTTTGGCGCCGACGCTCAGCCAGTGCTTGAAATAGTCGCCGAAGTGGTAGCCGCAGAACGGCAGCATCGCAAACGGGTCGCGGCGCACCACTCCCACCTTTCCGACGATGGCGGCTGTGGTTTCGGAGGCCATGGTCGCGGCGAGGTAGACGCCGTGGTTCCAGTCCTTGGCTTCGGTGACCAATGGCACGGTGGTGGTGCGGCGGCCGCCGAACAGGAAGGCGCTGATCGGCACGCCGGCGGGGTTCTCCCAGTCGGCGTCCATCGACGGGATCTGCGAGGCGTGCACCGTGAAGCGCGAATTCGGATGCGCCGCAAGGCGGCCGCTCTCCGGGGTCCACGGCTGGCCGGTCCAGTCGGTGAGGTGTTTGGGCGGCTCCTTGGTCAGGCCTTCCCACCACACGTCACCGTCTTCAGTCAGCGCGACGTTGGTGAAGATGGTGTTGCTCTTCAGCGCAGCCAGGCAGTTGGCGTTGGTTTCTTCCGAGGTGCCGGGGGCAACGCCGAAGGCGCCGGATTCCGGATTGATCGCATACAGCCGGCCGTCGGGCCCGGGCTTGATCCAGGCGATGTCTTCACCGATGGTGGTGACCTTCCAGCCTTCCAGAGCCTTCGGCGGGATCAGCATCGCGAGGTTGGTCTTGCCGCAGGCGCTGGGGAAAGCCGCCGCGATGTAATGCTTCTTGCCGCCGGGGGGCTGGATGCCGAGGATCAGCATGTGTTCGGCGAGCCAGCCCTGCTCCTTCGCCATGATCGAGGCGATGCGCAGCGCAAAACATTTCTTGCCGAGCAGCGCGTTTCCGCCGTAGCCGCTGCCGAAGGACCAGATCAGCTTCTCTTCCGGGAAATGGGTGATGAACTTGTGTTCCTTGTTGCTCGGCCACGGAATGTCGCGTTCACCCGGTTTCAGCGGCATGCCCACCGAGTGCAGGCACGGCACGAATGCGCCATCCTTGCCCAGCACGTCGAGCACCTTGCGCCCGATGCGGGTCATGATGCGCATGCTCACCACCACGTAGGCGGAATCGGTCAGTTCGACGCCGATGTGTGCGATCGGCGAGCCCAGCGGACCCATGCTGAAGGGGATCACGTACATCGGGCGGCCGCGCATGCAGCCGTCGTAGAGCTTGCTCATGGTCGCCTTCATTTCCTCCGGCGCCATCCAGTTGTTGTTGGGACCGGCGTCTTCCTTGTTGCGGCTGCAGACGAATGTGCGGTCCTCCATTCGCGCGACGTCGTCGGGGTCGGAGCGGGCAAGGAAGCAGCCGGGACGTTTTTCCTGGTTGAGCCTGATCAGCGTGCCGGCGGCGACCATCTCGCTGCACAGCCGGTCGTATTCTTCCTGGGAGCCGTCGCACCAGATGATGCGCTCGGGTTTGGTCAGTTGCGCGACTTCGGCGACCCACGCTTTCAGTTTCGCATTATTGACGTAAGCGGGGGCCTCGTACGCCGGGGCAACTTGCGCCTTGGTGGCAGGTTGATTCATCAGAAACTCCTCTGAGGAAGACGGTAATTTTTCTAAAAAACAAAGGCAAAGTGAAACGTGCATGTCTCACTCTGCCGGATTGAGGCGGATTTTACCGGAATTCAGCGCTTGCCGCCTCTTCCGGTATCGCCTACCGCATCGCGAAACGCGCACCATCGGGCGCAAAAAAACATCGTGCGATCAGGCAGTTGCAGCGCGTGAGCGGGTGCCGTAGAAGAGGATGGCGGCGCCGGTAATGAGCAGGAACGGCACCGCTCCGTAGTTCATGACCTCCCAGCCTCGTGCCGAAAACAGCCAGCCCGAAGATGCCGAGCTGATCGCCATGGTGATGAAAATTGCCATGTCGTTGGCGCCCTGCACTTTCGCTTTTTCGGACGGCGCATGGGTTTCGGTAAGCAGCGTGGTGCCGCCGACGTACATGAAATTCCAGCCAACGCCGATCAGCACCAGGGCAACCCAGAAGTGCATGACGTCGATGCCCGAAAGCGCGATGGCGACGCAGGCAAGGCTCAGCAGCACGCCGGTGAAAAGGATCGCGCGCACGCCGAAGCGCTTGATCAGCGATCCGGTCACGAACGATGGCGCGAACATGGCGATGACATGCCATTGGATCACGAACGCGGTGTCGCTGAACGAGTGTTCGCAGGATTTCATTGCCAGCGGTGTCGCCGTCATCAGCAGGTTCATCACACCGTAGCCCACGGTGGCCGACAGCACCGCCACCACGAACCCCGGCTGGCGCGCGATCACTGACAGCGGCCGGCCCTGGTCCTTCTGCTCGGCCTCGGTCAGTCGCGGGATATGCATCATCCGCTGCAGCGCCAGCGCGACCACGCAGAAACCGATCAGCGCGAGGTAGCTGCCGAGGAATTCCGCGGGCAGCATGTCCTTGGTCCACTTGCTGGTCTGCGGACCTATAACGCCGCCGACCAGGCCGCCAGCCATCACCAGCGAAATGGCCTTGCTCTTGAAATCGGCACCCGCGACGTCAGCCGCGGCAAAACGGTAGTACTGGCCAGAGGCGTTGTAAATGCCCATCACCAGCGTGCCCAGGCACAACGTCCAGAAACTGTGGCTCCAGACCGCGTAGCCGCAGATCATCGCGCCAAGGATGCCGATCAGCGTGCCGAGGCTGAAACCGTTGACCCGGCCGATGCGCCGCATCAAATGCGATACCGGCAGCGTGGTCAGCGCAGCCCCCACCACGTATGAAGTCACCGGCAGCGTTGCCAGCGATTTGTCGTCGGTGAGAGCGTAGCCGGCCAGGCCGTTGATTGAAATCAGGATCGTGTTGTTGGTAAACAACAGCGCCTGGGTCGCGCACAGCAGCGCGACGTTTCTCTTTTCTGAGGTCAATTCAGTGGCGATCAGCGTTTCTGGAACTGGGTCTTTCCGAACATCACTTCGCGAGCCTTGTCGTCGACCGGATTGCTGTTCGATTCGTCAGCCAGCGTTTTCAGCGCCTTCTGAACCGCCGGACGGTCATTGATGGCGTCGAACCATTTTTTCACGTTGGGATATTCGCTCATGTCGATGCCGCGGCTCTCGGCGCCCCGCATCCACGGGAAGATCGCCATGTCGGCGATGGTGTAATCGTCACAGGCCACGAATTTCGACTGCGCCAGCTGCTTGTCGAGCACATGGGTCAGGCGGTTGGCCTCATTTGTGTAACGCTCGATTGCATATTCGATCTTGTCCTTGGCGTAACGGCGGAAATGGTTGGCCTGGCCGAACATCGGCCCGACACCGCCCATCTGCCACATCAGCCACTGCACGCAGCTCCAGCGCTGCTGCGGATCTTTGGGCATGAATTTGCCGGATTTCTCGGCGAGGTAGAGCAGGATTGCGCCCGACTCCATCAGCGACAGCGGCTTGCCGCCGGGACCGGCGGGATCAACCATGGCCGGGATGCGGTTGTTCGGGCTGATCTTCAGAAACTCGGGCTTGAACTGCTCGCCGGTGCGGATGTTCACGCCATGCACCCGGTACGGCAATCCGGTTTCTTCCAGCATGATATGGACTTTGTGACCATTGGGCGTGGCCCAGCTGTAGAGTTCGATCATTGATGGCTCCGTGCAGGTGATTCGGGAAAGCGCGGAGTATAACGCAGGCCACAACGCCGCCCGGGTGATCGCGTCAGCAAAAATCCAATACCCTGCGCAACCAACCCGCAATGATTCCCATCCGTGACTACCTGCTGCCACCGGGCACCCTCCCTGACGCCCGCCTGCTGCTTGCGGCACGCGCCCTGCGTGCCTTTGGCGACGGCTTCGTAAGTCTGTTGCTGCCTTATTACCTGATCCTGCTCGGCTACAGCGCGCTGCAGGTCGGCCTGCTGGTCACCGCAACGCTGCTCGGCTCAGGCCTGATGACGCTGGGCATCGGTCTCATCGCCCACCGCCACGCTGCGCACAAGCTGCTGCTGCTGGCGAGTCTGCTGATGGTCGCCACCGGTCTCGCGGTGCCCGTGCTGACCGCATTCTGGCCGCTGCTCGCAGTGGCCGTCGTCGGCACCCTCAATCCCTCTGCGGGCGACGTCACGCTGTTCTCGCCCCTCGAGCAGACCCTGCTGACACGGACTACCCCCGCCGCGTCGCGCACCGCGCTGTTCGCACGCTACAGCCTGATTGGCGCGCTGGTCGCCGCGCTGGGCGCTCAGGCCGCCGGCGTGCCAGATCTGTTCGCCGCCCACGGTGATTCCGGCCGACTGGCGGCAATCCGCGCGATGTTCCTGCTCTACGCGCTGCTCGGCGTGGCCGGTTTCCTGCTCTACCGGCGCCTGTCGCCCGCCCTGGAGCCCGAACAGCATGAACAGCCGGTGCCCTTGGGAAAATCGCGGCGCATCGTCTACACGCTTGCCGCGCTGTTCAGCGTCGATGCCTTCGCCGGCGGTTTTGCCGTTCAGTCGCTGCTTGCGCTGTGGCTGCTGCAGCGTTTCGATCTGTCGGTCGCGGCGGCGGGCAGCATATTTTTCTGGACCGGCCTGCTGACTGCGTTTTCGCATCTCGCCGCGGCGCGCGTCGCCGCACGTTTCGGGCTGATCAACACCATGGTCTACACCCACCTGCCGGCGAACGTGTTCCTGATCCTGGTGCCGTTCATGCCCAGCCTCGAACTCGCGCTGCTGTTCCTGTTCCTGCGCAGCGCGCTGTCGTCGATGGACGTGCCAGCGCGATCGTCGTACGTGATGGCCGTGGTGTCACCGGGTGAACGTCCTGCCGCGGCCAGCGTCACCGCGGTGCCGCGCAGCCTCGCCAGCGCGCTGAGTCCCTCGCTGGCCGGCGCCTTGCTGACCCTGAGTCCCTTCGGCTGGCCGCTGGTGATCTGCGGCGCACTGAAGATCGTCTACGACCTGACGCTGCTGAAAATGTTCAGCGCGGTCAAGCCGCCGGAAGAATCGGAACGCTGAATCCGTTCAGTGACGACAACCGGCGCAGTCCGGCGCAACTCTTCAGACAATACGCGGCGCAGCACCTCGCCGTCACCGAATTCGGCGGCATAACCGAGTCCGTCCAGGGCATCGCGCGCATCATCGCCGCGCAACACGGTTGCCAGAGCTGCCTGCAGGCGGCGGACATCGGCCGCGGACATCGCCGGCGGCGCGAACAGGCCATGCCATCCGGTCACCGTCAACGCCGCAAGGCCGGCCTCGGCAATGGTCGGCACGGCTGGCAGCATGGCATGGCGCGTGCCCGTGGAAATGGCCAGGATGCGCAGACGCTGGCCGGGTGCATACGGCAGCACGGCCGGCAACGGCGCCAGCGTCGCATCTACCTGTCGCGCAAGCAAACCGCGCAACGCGCCATTGCCGCCGTTGTAACTTACCGTGGCAATGGTCCCCGGCCGTTCGCGCTGCAATTGCCGCGCCAGCCACTGGCCTGCGGTGCGTTCGCCGGGTGTGCCGACCTGCAGCGGCGTGTTTCGCCGCGCCGGATGTTCGAGCAGGCGGGCAATGGCGTCCGCACTGCCCTCGCTGCGCACAACCAGGGCCAGGGGTATGCGTGCGACCAGCGCCACGGGCTGCAGTTCACGCATCGCAGACGCCGTGGAGCCGGCGGTCAGCCCCGAGCCGCCGAAAAGCAGTGTGGCACCGGCTGCCGCATTCACTGACAGTGCCGCGGCCGTGCCACCGCCGCGCGGAATGCGGTTCACGCCGACGTCGGCAGCCAGTGCGGCCACCAGCAGACGCTGCAGGTTGTGCAGCAGCGCATCGGTGGTCGAAGGCGTGGCGAAACTCTGCATGGCACGCAGCGCGCGTGTCATCACACTGGTGCCGGCGATATCGGCTGCGCCGGTTGCCGGATAGGGATTGACCAGCGTCAGCGCGACCGGCGATGCCTCCTGCGGATGGGCATATGCATGCAACACAAACAGCAGGCCAAGCGCAACGCCGCGTAAAACCGACATCATCCGCTCAGCCGCCCGTCGCAGCGTCGGCGGTTGCGCGCGGCCCCCACCGCAACCAGACACGAAGGCGGCGCAGGTCTTCCGCATCGGCACTGTCGCCGGGTATCACCACATGCACCGGCAGGAACCGTGACTCGAGTCTGAGGTTGAGGATCACAAGCGCCGGGGATACCAGACTGGAACCCAGCACCTGTCCGGCATGCCAATGACCTTCGCGGGTGCGGACCCGCAACTGCTCGCGATCGCTGAAATCGAGCGCCACGACGCTGTGGACACCGCGGCGCAGTGCATGGCGGCGGATTGCATCCATTGCGCTGAACAGCAGCAGCGCACCGAGCACTGCCTGCGTCCAGGGCGCCAGCGGCAAGACCGGCAACAACAGCAATACGCCGGCATGAGCAGCTCCGAGCAGCAACACCAGACGTCGTGAAGGCCGCAACACGATGACCGGTAAACGAGGCGTATCCATGACGTCCATTGCAGCCGAAACCCGGCGCCAGCGCAATGCACCAGCCTTTATTTAATAACCTATTGTTTTTATTGATTTATTTTACATTTTCATGCCGGAAGGCTATGATGCGCTCTGCGAATCGCCAAATGACTGATGTGACTGCCGCCCGCCTCACCGATTGGTCCCTGCTGCATTTCTCCGGTCCAGACACCCCGGGTTTTCTTCACGGCCAGCTGACCTGCGACGTGCTCGCGCTGCAGCCCGGCACCAGCACCTACGGCGGCTATTGCAATCCCAAGGGACGCCTGCTGGCCACGTTCCTGCTGTGGATGGATGACGGTGGTTACACCATGCTGCTGCCCTCTGCAATTGCCGAGGCCATCCGCAGACGGCTGACGATGTACGTGCTGCGAGCCAAGGTAAAAATCGAAGACATCACTGCACGGCACTCCTGCATAGGCATTACGGGAAGCGCTGCAGTCGCGGACATCGCTGCGTTGGGCGGCGCGCTGCCTGAACGGCAGCATGCCTTAACCCGCAACGAAAAGGCCGTCGTCGTGCATCTGCCGGTGCAGCGTTATCTCGCCATCACGTTGCAGACTCCTGCGCAACTCCCCGTGGACAATGAAGCCTGGGCAGCCGCGGACGTGGCCGCCGGCATCCCGTTCATCGTTCCCGCCACGCAGGAAGAATTCGTGCCGCAGATGGTGAACCTCGACCTGATCGGCGCGCTCAGCTACACCAAAGGCTGTTATCCTGGGCAGGAGATCGTCGCCCGCACGCATTACCTCGGACGGCTTAAACAGCGCATGTTCCGCTCCAGCGTAGCCGCCCCCGCCAATGCCGGCGACAAGCTGTACTGCGCTGATCTCGGTGACCAGGCTGCCGGCATGATAGTCGCCGGGGTCGTCACAGCTGACGAAGGTTCCGATGTCCTCGCGGTACTGCGCACAGCCAATGCTGAAAGCGAACCGTACCACCTGGGATCACCACAGGGTCCGCGCCTGGAAATCACGCCGCAGCCCTACAGGATCACCTGAACATGGTCTGGTCTTACTACATCTACTACCGGGTCGATCCAGCCAAAACCGACGCCTGCGCTGCTGCCGTGCAGGCAGTGTTCTCTGCGGTGCGCAAGACCGCCGGTATCCAGGGTCGTGTCCTGAAAAAAC